>JBCCCB010000087.1:0-13023 GCA_039033775.1 Pseudomonadota bacterium
GCGCTTCGTGCCCGTGAAGAGCGAAACGGATTTCGCGGCGCTCGTTCTGCACCGGGCGCGGGACTTCCTCGTCGGGCGGGTTACGCAGAGGGGCAATGCGATCCGGGCCCACATGGCGGAGTTCGGGATCATGCCGGCGACGGGATCGAAGCGCGTCGCGGGCCTGGCTGATAAACTGGACGCCTTGCCGGAAGCGGCTCGTCCGCCGCTCCGGGCGCGGTTCGATCAACTCGCCGAGACGCAGGCGCGGATCGACCGGCTGACTGACGAGATCGAGGAGGTTCACCGGCAGAACGACGTGAGCCTGCGCTTGGCGTCGATCCCGGGCGTGGGTGTCCTGACCGCAACGGCCATCGCCGCAACGACGCCCGATATCGGCCCCTTTTCTTCGGCCCGGGACTATGCCGCCTGGCTCGGTCTCCCGCCCAAGCAGCACTCAACCGGCGGCACGCCGAGGAGCGGCGGCATCTCGAAGATGGGCAACCGATACATCCGGCGACTGCTGTATCTCGGCGCGTCGTGCCGGAGGCACGCCTCCGGCGTGATGGCGCAGATCATGGTCCGGCGCAGGAGCCGCCACCCGGGAACGGACTGGCTGTCACGGAAACCGGCGACCAAGGAAACCAGGGTCGTCGCGATCGCATTGGCGAACCGCATGGCGCGGACGATCTACGCGCTTCTGCGTGATGGAACGAGCGACAGACCACGGGTCGGGGTGATGCCTGTGTGAGAGCCGCTTGAAGAAAGGGTAAGCCGCAGCGTGAGGTGATGGCGAACTGACGGAGAGGACGGACCGGGGCACCCGATGAATCCGAAGCGACTTCAAAGCGCGTACGATTAGTGGGCCCGGCATGTCCGGCGGAAATTCATCATGGCGCGCAGCACATCTGCTGCAGACAGACGCCGAATACATGGCCGCAGCCGACCAGCCGCCAGAAGCTCACAAAACCCTTGCCACCCAGGAGCCTTCCATACACGGGTTCTGATCGGGGCCGTGGGCCGGTAGGAACTGGAACCAGCAGCCAGCCTCGCGCATGGCTCTGACGGCAGCAGCGTTCTTGTCTATGGCGAGGTTGTCCAGGATGACCACTTTGCCGGGCTGCCGTTCTGGCACCGGCACTTGTTGGATGTAGGCCGCAAAAGCTTCGCCATCCATCGCGCCGTTGATAACCCAAGATGCGATCAAGGCATCCGGGCTCAGGTCAGCGATGAAGCTTTGCTCCCCCATGATCCAAACGGGGCATCCATGACAAGCCGGTCCCCGCGCTGTGACCACCCACGCGACGAATCCCATGAAGGAACCGTCGAGCCAGTTCGGCGGTAGATTGATCGCCCGTGCCGCATGAACGCTTGTTTGGATGCCGCTTTTCCGCGAGCTCGGCACCCGATGAGAGCCACATCTCAGACGGCCGTGCCGCCCTTCCGGATCATCCGGGGAAACTACAATCCCAGATCGCTGAGTCCCGGATGATCGTCGGGGCGCCGACCCAGCGGCCAGCGAAACAGGCGGTCGGCTTCGGCGATGGGCAGGTCGTTGATGCTGGCATGCCGTTCCATCATCAGGCCGTCTTCGGCGAAGGCCCAGTTTTCGTTGCCATAGGATCGGAACCAATTGCCGTCGGCATCCCGGCATTCATAGGCGTAGCGGACGGCGATCCGGTCGCCCGTATACGACCAGAGTTCCTTGATGAGTCGGTAGCCCAGTTCGCGGGCCCATTTCCGTTCCAGGAAGGCCTGGGCCTCGGCCCGGCCGCGCACGAAGGTCGTTCGGTTCCGCCAGCGCGTGTCCTCGGTATAGGCCAGCGCGACCTTTGCCGGGTCGCGGCCATTCCAGCCGTCTTCGGCGAGGCGGACCTTGTGTCGGGCGGTCTCTTCGGTGAAAGGCGGCAGCGGGGGGCGGGTCATGGCGTCTCTCCTAGAGGTCGATTTCGATGGGGCCCGTGCCCGGCGCGGGCACGGCGCAGCAGACGAGGATCTCACCGTCGTCGGGCAGGGCGGCGGGCTTGGTCCGGTAGGCGATGTCGCCCTTCAGCAGCTTGGCGGCGCAGGTGCCGCAGCGGCCCGTCCGGCAGGACGAGGCGGGGGCGAGGCCCGCTGCCTCGGCCGCCTCGAGCAAGGTGGGGCCGCCTTCGGTCCAGGCCACTTGCGGACCGGAAGTGAAGGCGATCATGGCGGTTTCGGCTTCCGGCACGGGCAGGGAGCTACCCGCATCCGGGTCGCGCGTGATCGAGGCCGGGCCGAAGGCTTCGGCGAAGATGCGGGCATCGGCGATCCCGAGGGCGCGGCAGGCCTCATAGGTCGCCTGCATGAAGCCTGGTGGACCGCACAGATAGACCTCGTAATCGTCGAGCGGGAGATTGCGGCGCAGCAGATCGGCGTCGATGCGGCCGGTGGCGTGATACTCCGTCCCGTCGACATCGCTTGCGGCCGGCCTGCCGAGGACGGCGTGATAGCGGATGGCGCCACCTCTGGCCGCGTCCAACGCGCGGAAATCCGCGGCGAAGGCCCGTTCGGCGGTGGTCCTGGCGGCATGGAAGACGTGGAGCCGGCGGCCCTGCCCCGTCCCCGCGACATGGCGGGCGATGGAGATCATGGGCGTCACGCCCACGCCCCCGGCCAGCAGGATGGCGGGTCGATCCGTGTCGGTCAGATAGAAGTCGCCGGTCGGCGCCTTGACCTCGACCACGTCGCCCGCCGTCATCCGATCGTGGAGATGGCGGGACACCAGACCCTCCCCTTCGCGCTTGACGGAGATGCGGTAGGCCTCGTCGCGCGGAGCGGAGGAGAGGGTATAGGTGCGGATCACCGGAGTCTCTGTGCCATCGGGCGTCAGGCGAAGGGTCAGAAACTGACCTGGGCGGAAATCGCGCAGGGGGCCGCCATCGTCCGGGGCGAGATGGAAGGACCGGATGACGGTGCTTTCGTCCTCCACCTTCGTGATCCGGAAGGGGCGCCAGCCATCGGTGCGCTTGGCGGCCTCGGCCCAGCTGCCCAAGGCCGCGATTTCCGGCGCGTAGCCGCCGAAGATGGCCCGGAAGGGCAGCGCAGCGCGCAAGCGCACCGCGCGGGCCAGCGTGAAGCGCCAGACCCGTTCGGCGCCGTCGAAGGCGTCGGTCTGGGCGTCACCGTCCCAGAGGATGTCCACGGTTCCGGTCAAGGAGAGAAGGTCCCCGGTCTCGAAATCTGGGAAGAGAAGGCCCGCGCGCGGGTTTTCCAGCAGGTTTCCGAGGGTCTGGAAGAAGCGGTTTCCCGAGAAGTCGGGGATGGTCAATGTGTCGCCGTCGACCCGCACGAACCCGGCGGGGCCGCCGCGATGGGAAACGTCGACGCCGTCATGGGCGTGGCTGGCGACGAAGAATGTGTCGGCGGACCGGATGGCCACGCGGGCCTCTGCGTCCAGGGTCGACAGGATTTGCGGCGGCTGGGGAACATTGGGCGCGGGCTCGAAGTTGCGGGCCTGGATATATTGAGGGCAATTGCCGAACGATTGCTCGACAGTCAGGTCAAGGCCCCGGGAGCCGGCGGCGGCGATACGGGCGTTCAAGCGGTTGCGGCGGCGGGTCGACGGCTCGATCCCCAGAAGGCCGATGGGCGCGCCGCCGGTCAGTCCCAAGGCGATCGGATCGCCGTCCGGGGGCCGGGCGGCGATGGTCAGGCGGCGAGCGTCGGGGGCAAAGACGAAGCCGGGCGCGGCACTGAGGATCGACGCCCAGGGACGACCCCCGGGATCGACGGCGCCCGCCACGATGAAGGGCAGCTGCGCGAAAAAGGCGCGATGCTGGTCGGGCATGGCATCGCGGATGAAGCGGCCACCGATCTCGGCAATTTCGGGGCCGACGCCGGCGCGGGCCTGGGCGGCGCGTTCGCCGGGGTGGAAAGGGCTGGTCTCCGTCATCGGGCGTCTCCGGTCCGGGTCGCGGGGCAGTCTTAGGCGAGAAGACCGGCTTTGGTGGCGGGCATCGGCACGAAGCCCGGCAGAGCCTCGATCTTGGCCAGGAAGCGGCGGACGTTCGGATAAGGGTCCAGGGACACGCCGCCTTCGGGCGCGTGGGCGGTATAGCTGTAAAGCGCGACGTCGGCGATCGTCGGGCGGTCCCCGACCAGAAAGTCACGTCCGTCCAGGTGGGCTTCGATCTTCGTCAGGTATCGCGTGGAGATGGCCTGGCAGAACGCCGTCGGATTGTCGGCGCCGAAGACCGTGTTGAGCCGCGCGGCGGCCGGGCCGAAAGCCTGTTCGCCCGCGGCGAGGGTCAGAAATTTCTGGACCTCGGCGGCGCCTGCCGGATCGTCGGGCAGCCAATCGGGGGCATGGGCCTTGGCGAGATAGACCAAGATGGCGTTGGAATCGCTGATCACGGTATCGCCATCCTCGATCACCGGCACCTGCCCGGTGGGATTCATCGCCAGGAAGTCCGGCGTTCGATTGGCACCGCCGGGAAGGTCGACCTCGATCACCTTGTGGTCGATCCCGGCGAGCGCGGCGAAGAGAACGGCGCGATGGGCATGGCCGGACTTGGCGAAGGAATGGATGCGGATGGTCATGGAAGCCTCGGGACTGAAGGGACCGGGCGACGCCGGCGATGCCTTGGTCCTAACTTGCGGCACATCGCGGCGTAATATACCAAAATATGGAATGATCACGAACATTTTGGCGGCAATCCGATGGACATCGTCGATGGAATGCGGACCTTCGCCGCCGTGGCGCAGACCGGATCGTTCACGCGGGCGGCCGACACCTTGGGGATCAGCGCCAAGCTGGCCAGCAAGTATGTCGGCCAGTTGGAAACCCGTCTCGGCGCGCAGCTGCTGCACCGGACGACGCGGTCCGTCACGCTGACGGACATCGGAGAGGCGTATCTGCTGCGCTGCCGTCCGCTGCTGGACCAGTTCGATGAATTGGAGAGCGTGGTCCAGACCCACCAATCGGACCTGGCCGGGACGATCCGCCTGGCGGCGCCCACCGGTTTCGGCAGCACCCATCTAACCCAGGCGCTGCGGCCCTTCCTGTCGGCGCATCCCAAGGTGTCGGTCGAGATGCATCTGTCGGATCACCACGTGAACATCGTCGAGCAGGGGGTCGACTTGGCGATCCGCTTCGGCGTCTCGGAAGGGTCCACCCTGATCGCGCGCAAGCTTGCGGATATGCGCATCGTGTGCTGCGCGTCGCCCGATTACCTGTCGGAGAGGGGCACGCCAGCGCGGCCTGCCGACCTGGCCGGGCATGATTGCCTGTTGCAAACCACGTCGGGGGCCGGGGATCATTGGCCGTTCGTCGTGGATGGCACAAGGCAGGAGATCGCCGTGTCGGGCCGGTTTCGGGCCAATTCGCCGCTGGCGGTGGCGAATATGGCGACCGGCGGGCTGGGGATCGGGCGCATCCCGCTTTATACCGCCGAGCCGTTCCTGAGAGACGGGCGCCTGATGCTGATCCTGGACGATCATGAATCGGACCGGCTGGTCCTGCACGCCGTCTATCCGCCGGGCCGGCACCTGACGGCCCGCCTGCGGGCGTTGATCGACCATCTCGCACGGGCGCTGAGGGCTGGACGTCCGCAATCGTAGGGCGTCCGGCATTCCCGATATGGGCCGCGCCGACCCGCTGGCCCCTCCCTGTGACCACGCTGGCGCGCATCGTGCCGGCCGCTTGTTCGATAAGGCGTCGCAGGGCGGGCATCGAGGCGCGGAAAGAGGCGATCCGTTCAAAAATCCCGGACCCGACGGTCAGCAAGATCGGGGGGGTCGATCCCATTTTCCCATGCGGTGACCAAATCGAGACTTGGAAACCGCGCCGCGAACGCCAAAATCATGTTTAACGCCACTGAATGAGACGAAGGTCGAAAGATGCCAGACAGACACATTCCGATGATCCGAAACACGGTCCTTTCCGCCATCCTGGGTCTTCCGCTTCTGGCCGCCGCACCGGTGCAGGCGCAATCCGTGACCGGCTTGGTCAATCAGGATGGTCCCGGTGGGCGGATGAGCATGGAGGTGATCGGGACGGATGTCACCTTGGACGGGGACGTCACCGAAGAACTCACATTCGCGCCCTGGGAAATGCTGGGCGAACTGGCCCGCGACGACGTCGTGCTGCTAATGCGGCATGGCCCGACCGACTGGTCCAAGCGCGACATGGCGAACGTCGCGCCGACCGATTGCGACAACCAGCGCATTATGACCGAGGCCGGAAAGCGCCAGATGTACGAGCTTGGCGCCTTGATCGTGGCCAATGACCTGCGTCCAGGTCAGATCGTGGTCAGCCAGTGGTGCCGCAACCAGCAGACCCTGGAGGCGTTGCAGGCCGGCATGCTGGATGTCGACCCCACGGCGCTGGACGGGATCGAGGTCAACACGATGGCCGAACTAAACCTGCTTTTGTCCTTGCAGGGCGCGCCCGACGTGGCGGCCATGCGGGACTTCATCGCAGCCTGGGACGGGGGTGAGGGCGAGGGCCCGCTTCTGATCATCTCCCATTTTACGAACATCCAGGAACTGACGGAGCGCACGGTCTACGAGGGCGAGCTTCTGCTGCTGGACCCGGACCAGGACAACCGCGTCCTGGGTGAGTTGAAGCTGGGATCGGCGGCTCCGGATGTGGGGCATTTCGAATGAGCGCGGAGTTGAAGACGATGAGCAGTCTTTCCCTGGCGGGCCGGACGGCCGCCGCCTTGATCCTGTCGACCACCCTCGGGTCGCCGCTGGCCGCGCAGGAGACCGACGGCGCCCAGGATTGGGTCGGTGAGATCGCGCCGGTCTCGGGCTTCACCGGCGAGATGTCGATGACCATGCAGACGGAAGTGCCCGAAGACATGGCCGTCGAGGAGGTGATCCGGTTCGAGCCCTGGCAAATGCTGGACGAGATGTTCCGCGACGATCTGGTCTTCCTGATGCGGTCCGGCCCGTCCGACTGGACGGCGAGCGACGCCGCCAACACGGCCGCGCAGGATTGCGAGGCCCAGCGGCTGCTGACCGAGGAGGGGCAGGACCAGATGCGCCAGTTCGGCGCCCTGCTGGTCGTCAACGAGCTTCGGCCCGGGCAGATCATGATGTCCGAGTGGTGCCGGTCGCAGCAGACCTATATCGGCATGGAAGAGGGCATGGTCGATGCCGACATGAACGCGCTGGACGGGATGACGGCCAAGCTGGAACCGGCCCTAAACCCGTTGGCCGCCGAGAACGGCGCTGCGGACGTCGATGCCCTGCGGGAGATCGTCATGGGCTGGGATGGCAGCGACGGAGATGGGCCGCTGATGATCATCACCCATTTCGACAATATCGAGGCCCTGACGGAATTCCGGGTCTATGAGGGCGAGATGCTGCTTGTGGATCCCAAGCGGGACGGACGGGTTCTTGGGTATCTGCGCTTGGGCAGCGCGACCCCGGACGCGGTTCATTTCCCGGCCGACATCGTCGCCTTCGCCGAGGCCGAGCGGGCACGCGCGGCCGCGACAGACTGACGGATTGCCGGGCCGCGTCGCGCGGCCCGGCCTCTTCGATCGCACGTTGACGCACCCGGCGGGGTCTTCCAGCATTGGCAGACCCTGTCGGACATCCTAACATGCCAGCCGGATGCCGGGTCCAACGATCCGGTTGGGGGGTGGCATGCAACGTTTCGGATTGTCTGTGGCGTTGGCGACGCCCTTCGGCCCCGACGGCGCGATAGAGGCCCGTCGCCTGGGCGACCATGCCATGGCCTGCCTCGGCCGGGGCGCGGACAGCGTGACGCTGTTCGGCACAACGGGCGAAGGCGCCTCGGTTGCCATGCACGAGCGCCGGATCGGGATCGAGGCCCTGCTGGGCGCCGGTTGCCCGGCCGCGCGGATCGTGCTGGGCATCTGTGCCACGTCGGCCGGGGATGCGGTCACGCAAGTGGCCGAAGGGATCGGCCATGGGATTACGGATTTCTTGCTCTTGCCGCCATTCTACTTTCCCGGCCCCGCGGAGGCCGGGCTGTTCGACTGGCATGCCGCGGTTCTGGCGCAAGCCGATCCGCGCGCGCGGTTCATTCTCTATCATATACCGCAGGTTTCGGGCGTTGGGCTGTCGGTGGAGCTGGTGCAAAGGCTGGCCGCCAGGGCGCCGGATCGGGTAATCGCGGTCAAGGACAGTTCCGGAGATTGGGAAAACGCCAAGGCCCTGCTGGCGCCGGGGGCGCCGCAGGTCCTGGTGGGCGACGAACGCCTGCTGCACCGGGCCATGGCCCTAGGCGGAGGCGGTGCGATCAGCGGCATGGCGAACCTGCATCCCGCGCGGATGGCGCGGATCGTAGAGACCGGCCTGGAAGACGCGACCCTGTCCGCGGAGGTGGCGCGCATCGTGTCGGTGCCGGTCATTCCGGCGATCAAGGCCGGCCTTGCCGCACAGAAGAAGGACTCGGTTTGGGCCTTGCCGCGCCCGCCATTGGAGCCGCTCAGCGACGCAGCGCGGGCAACGGTCTTCGGTGCCGAAGCGGGTGCCGCGTAGGACGCCCGGGCGGGGGTTCGGGTGGCGACCTTAAAGGATTTAGGGAGGCGCCGGGCCGAGGCCCGGCGTGATAACGGAGGAGAAGACATGACACAGATATTCAGGACGGGCGCGCTGGCACTGATGGCGGCGGCGCTGTTGGCCGGGCCGTCCCCGGCCGAGGACAAGATCACGCTTCGCATGTCGACCCCGGCGTCGGAGACCGACCAGCGGTCGGTCGCCCTGGCCGAGATCTTCGCTCCCGCAATCGCTGGGTTCGCTGATTACCAGCCCCATTACAACGCCTCGCTGATCGCGCAGAATTCCGAGCTGGAAGCCATCGCCTCGGGCGATCTGGAAATGTCCATCGCCTCGGCACAGGAGCTGGCGCAATACTTCCCTGAATTCTCGATCTTCGCCACGGGCTATGTGCACCAGGACGCCGCCCATCAGGTGGCGGTCTTTAACGACCCGTTAATGGATCCATTCAAGAAGACGGTCGAGGACGAGTTGGGCGTGAAGCTGCTGTCGGTCATGTATCTGGGCCGCCGCCACGTGAACCTGCGCCAATGTCAGGACGAGGTGGACGTCCAGACACCCAACGATCTGGCTGGCGTGAACCTGCGGATGCCGGGCACGGATGCGTGGCAGTTCCTGGGCTCGGCCCTAGGCGCGAATCCGACGCCGATGGCGTTCACGGAGGTCTATACCGCCTTGCAGACCGGGTCCGTCGACGGCCAGGACAACCCGCTGCCGACGGTGGTGGACGCGAAGTTCTACGAGGTGACCTGCCAGATCGCGCTGACCTCGCATCTGGTGGACCTGAACTATATCGCCTTCTCGAAGGCCGTCTGGGACGGATTCACGCCCGAGCAGCAGGCGACGGTTCAGGAGGCCGCCGATGCCGCCGCCGAAGCGGGCCGCCAGGCGCAGCTCCAGAAGGAGGAGGATCTGGTCGCCTTCCTGCGCGACAACGGCCTGACCATCTACGAGCCCGATCTGACCGCCTTCCGGGAGCATGTGCAGGCGCAGTATGTGGGCTCGGAATTCGCGGCCTCCTGGCCCGATGGCGTTCTCGAGCAGATCAACGCGCTCGGCAATTGACCCGCGGCGGGCGGTCCCTGAGGGCCGCCCACACCTTGGGAAGGGGCAGCTGACGTGATGCGAGTGGTCTCAGTCCTGCGCCGGGCCGCCGAATGGTTCGTGGGCGCGCTCATGGCGTTGATGTTCCTGACATTCGTGTTGCAGATCGCCATCCGCTACACCGCCCGGCTGGATTGGATGGCCGAGGCGGTCCCGTTGCTGGACCCGTCGCTTTACGGTTGGACTTTGGAATTCTGCCTGCTTCTCTGGGTCTGGATCATCTTCGCGGGCTGCGCCTTCGTGGTGCGCGATCAGGATCACGTCACCTTCGACGTGCTCTACAACCATGTCCGCCCGGGCCTGCGGCGCTGGTTCGTCATCCTGGGCGGGATCGCCATCGCCGGCGGCCTGCTGGCGTCGATGGGCCCCACCTGGGAGAAGTTCCACATCCTGCGACTGAAGCGGACGGCGACGCTGTCGGGCCTGTTCGGCGATTGGATCCGGATGCGGGACATCTATGGGATTTACATGCTGTTCCTGGTCGCGGTGTCGCTGCGATACGCCTGGGCCGCGTTGCAGGCGATCCGCGGCGCGGCTGAACCGCCGGTCCATCACGGACCCGGCCGGATGGACGAATGAGCGTCGCGTTCCTTCTGTGCATCGGCACGATTCTGGTCATTGCCGGGATCGGCATGCCCATCGCTTATGCGATCCTGATCGCGTCGCTGGTCTATATGGCCGCCGCCGGGCAGGATATCGGGTTGGCGGGCAAGGTCCTGATGGACGGGCTCTACAACAGCTTCATCCTGCTGGCCGTGCCGCTGTTCATCGTGGCCGCGAACATCATGAACGCGGGCACGATCAGCGACCGTCTACTGAATTTCTGCGTCGCGCTGGTGGGCCGGTTCCGGGGTGGGCTGGGCCACGTGAACGTGGCGGCCTCGCTCATCTTTTCGGGCATGTCGGGGTCCGCCGTGGCGGATGCGGCGGGCATCGGGAAGATCATCATCCAGATGATGACCCGGACGGGCCATTACACGCGCGGCTATGCCGCCGCGATCACGGCAGCTTCGGCCACGATCGGGCCGATCATCCCGCCGTCGATCCCCATGGTGCTCTATGCGCTCGTCTCCAACAGCTCGATCGGTTACCTGTTCCTGGGCGGCATCGTGCCCGGTTTGATGATGGGCCTGGTACTGATGTCCATGAATAGCTGGATCTCGCACCGCCGGGGCTTCGCCTTGGAAGAACCGGTGCCCCTGGCCGACTTGCCCCGCCGAACCGTCACCGCCTTCCCTGCCCTGCTGATGCCGGCGATCCTGCTCTATGGCATCTATGGCGGCGTCACGACGCCGACCGAGGCCGCCGCCGTGGCCGCCTTCTACGCCCTGGTGCTGGCCGGGTTCTTCTACCGCGCGCTCAGCTTCCGAGCCCTGGGCGAAATCCTGGTGGACAGCGCCCGGTCGTCGGCGGCCGTGGGCCTGGTGATCGGGGGCGCGCTGATCCTGAACTACGTCGTCGCCTCCGAAAACATTCCCAACCTGCTGGCCGCGCGCCTGGTGGGGCTCGACATCCATCCACTGCTGTTCCTGCTGGGCGTCAACGTCCTGCTGCTCCTGCTGGGCTGCATCCTGGACGCCACGACGATCATTTTGGTCATCATCCCGCTCTTCCTGCCGACCTGCCGGGAACTGGGGATCGACCTGGTGCATTTCGGTGTGGTCGCCGTGGTCAACTGCATGATCGGGCTGATCACGCCGCCCTATGGCATCCTTCTCTTCGTCATCAACGCCGTGACGCGCATCCCGTTGGCGGAGATCATCTGGGAGGTCTGGCCGTTCTTGATCGTGCTCATACTGGCGCTGGCGGCGATGATCCTGTCGCCCGGTCTGGTCCTGTGGCTGCCGCGCCTGTTCGGTTATCCGGGCTGAGGGAAACCGGCCTGAATCGTTTCGCCACGCAAAGCCCTATGGTGTGGGCGTTTCGTGTTTCGTTGCTGCCGCAGGCTAAACGCCAAAACCATCAGGTGAATTGCCCAAGGGCGCGCGTCACGTCGGCGTCGATCCCGCGCGGCAGGCGCCGCATACCCAGAAGGCTGGTCCGCTGCCACCAGGGCAGGTGAAAGGCCTGGGGGAACTTGGCGGCGGTGCCGTCCGGATCCACCGCGAAGACACCCTTGGCCCGCGCCCACATCTTCGCGGCCGGCGCTTAGCCAGGCAGTGCTGCGAAGGGCCCTGCCTTGAAGACGCGCTGGCGGGTAGGATCGAACGCGTCGTGCAGCGTCAGCAGGATTGGCCCGCTTTCGTCCCCCCCGGCCACGGCATCGTAGCGGCGCAGCTGCCGGTCCATCAGCGCTTGATTTACCGGCGCGAGATAGAGCCGCCCGGGGACCAGACCGAAGAAACGCGCTGGATGCCAAGCATAGACGACGCGCCGGACGCCATCGAGGCGAAGCGGCGGCGGACGCCGCCAGAGCAGAAGATAGAAAAACGGCGCCAGCACGAAACCAGTCGCGAGGACCGTTTCGGCCAGCGTTCCATTGGCGACGAAAAGGGGAAGCAGGACATCGAAGTAGTAGTCTTCGGGTGTGATGTCGGGATGGCAGCCCGGGTAGAAATCGACCACCCTGCGACATTCCCGGTAGCCGATATCGTTGCCGGTCGGCCCCCAGAGGACGCCATGTCCCGACAGGTGCTGGATGCGGTCGACGATGGCGCCGGATCCGAACAGCAATTGCTGGCCCATGGCGATCACCACGGCGATGGCGGCCAGCCAGGCCAGCATCGCCCCGCGCCCGGCATAGGCGACGATCTCGACCACGCCGGGCGCGACGCGGCGGACGCCTCGGCTGGGGGTTTGGTCAACGATCCGCCGGACGGCCGGGTCTGTCATGGGTTATCGAACTCTCGCTCGGTCTCGAAATCGACACCGGTGCGCGTACCCCGGACCGAAGCCCGGACCAGGACCCGGGCGCTGGTGTCCCCCGACAAGGTCACGACCATATGCGGTTGTCCCGGCACGGCCAGCTTGCGAACGGACAGTCTCTCGCGGCGCCCCCGACGCCCCATCGACCACGCCTCCACGTCGACGAGCCCGGTATTGCCCTCACGGACGGCCTCGGTCCGGATCAACAACTGTCCATCCCCGGAGGCGGGATCCTCTATGGCAGGGCTCCAGCCAAGTTCGGCGAAGCTCGATAATTCGTTCGCGTACCACTCGTCCCAAGGCGCGGGCAGGTCCTTGCTGGCCGAAATCAGGGCGGCGAAGCCCGGCCGCGTGGGCAGATCGTGATACCGTCGCTGGATCCCCAGAAGCCGAGCCGTGCGACGTCTTCGACCTGGGAATAAGATGGCATGGACACTAGGCGGCGTCTGCATTTATCTGAGCCAGTCCATGGCGCATGCGATGTCGACGAAGGCCTTGAAGCTTGTCAGGGTCTTCTCGCATCGCAGCGCGATCCGCCGGAACCGTTTGAGCCTGTTGAAGAAGCACTCGACGAGA
>JBCCCB010000088.1:0-12974 GCA_039033775.1 Pseudomonadota bacterium
CAAGGATGCCGCCGCCGTCGCCGCCGATCTGGAAGCGTTCGGGCTGGCCCGCATCGTCGCCACGATGACGCCGCTTCTGACCTATAAGCGGGCGCGGGCGGAGGGGGGACGATGACCCGGACCCTCTTGGTCAGCAGCGGCGATGGCCCCGGGGAATGCCGGCAAGCCGTGGCCCATCTGCTGGCTGTGCTGGCGCGCGCGGCGGACTTGGCCGGGCTCGATCTGGACATCGCCGCCCGGGACGCCCCCCACGGGCCGAGTTCGGCGGTGGTCACCATCACGGGCGAGGGGGCGGACGCCTTCGCCGACGACTGGACGGGACCGGTGCAATGGGTCTGCCGCAGCGCGCTGCGGCCTGGACACAAGCGGCGGAACTGGTTCGTGCAGGTTTTTGGCCTGCCGCCCGCGCCGGTCCTGCCGAAGATCGACCCCCGAGACGTCGAGATGCGAACATTGCGCGCGGGTGGGCCAGGCGGCCAGCACGTCAACACGACCGACAGCGCCGTGCGGGCCAGCTGGACCGATCCGGGCGGGCGGCGCTATGATGTCGTCGTCCGGGCCGAACGATCGCAGCACCGCAACCGCGCGGCGGCGCTCGCCCGGCTGGCGGCACTGGTGGCCGCCGATCGGGCGGAAGCCGAGGCCGCGGTGCGGGACCAGGCCCACGCGCTCCATGGCGCGGTCACCCGAGGCGCGGCACTGCGCCGGTTCGAGGGGCCGGACTTCCAGCCCGCGCGGCGATAGGGACGCCGGGTTCCCGGGCCGACGGAGACGTGAGAAGCGCTCAAGTTGACGTGAGACCTGTCAAATCGCTTTGACGGACCGCATGCCAGTCCCGAGATTGGCGTCAGAACTCGCAACATCACGGGAGACCGGATCATGGCTTCAACAACGCATATCCAGACCTCCGGCGGCGACCTGCCGTCGATCTCGGTCCAGACACTCGGCCTGATGTTCATCGCGGGCTTTTTCGCGACGATGGCCTTCGATCTATGGGGGCAGGTCATCAGCCCGGCGCTGGGCTTTGCCACCCTGTCGCCGCACGGCCTCGCCAAAAGCCTTCTGGGCACGGTCGGGCTGCCCAACGGCGATTTCGCGGGCTATTTCGTCCATTTCTACCTGGTCGGACTGATCGGCTATCCGGTGGGCTGGCTGTTCGTCTTCCGTCCCCTCTGGGCGCGGGTGCTGGGCGATGCGGGCGGCTGGTTCGTGCAATCGGCGGTCTATGGCTACGGCCTCTGGGTCTTCGCCATCGGCGGCATCACCATGATCGCGGGCTTGCCGTTCTTCCTGAACTTCACCGGCATCACCTGGGTCGCTCTGGTCGGCCACGTTCTCTACGGCATCGTCATGGTTGCCGCCATGCGGGCGATCGACCGCGCCTGATCGAACGGGGCGCTGCCGCCGCCTACTTGACCACCCGCAGCCAAGGAACCGGCGAGGGCGCGAAGGCGGGCGTCGGTTCGGCGAATTCCATGGGCAGGGCATCGTCCGCCCGCCGCCTCGGCGCGGCTGCGCCCGCCCGGATCGCCGAGAGACGGTGGCTGACGATCCGGAACCGGCGTGGCGGCTCCAGGACGGGACCGTCCAGGCCAAGGCACGTCAGCGCCTTGGTCGGTTGCCCCACATGGTCCAGCAGCGGCAGCACCAGCAATTGGCCGCGCAGACCGCCGCCTTGCCCATCCGATATCAGGTCCATCTCCAGCGTCGCGGGCGTCTCGAACACCTGTTCGACCAGATGCGTCGCGCGGGTGCGGGCCTCCAGGTCGAAGAAGGCGCGGATCGGCAGGCCGCGCACCTCCATTCCCATGATGTCCTGCATGATCCGGCCGCCCAGCCGCACGCGGATCGTGCCGGGGCGCACGCGGTCCAGGATCATGGAATGTCCCAGGGTGAACGACATCGACCGCGGCTCCAGCGCGTCGCGCCGGGGGATCGCCTGGCCGTCGCGCAGCGAAGACCAGTAGCGCCAGGTTTCTTCCAGCAGCGGGCTCTTGCGGGTCATCCGCTCTCCCATCAGGTCATGTATCTCGCCATCGCCGGTCTCGCCCCGGCTGCCTCCGATCCCCGCCATTTTCCCGCTCCTACCTTCCATGGCCCGGTCCTGTCCGCTTTTGGACATGAATAAGGCTAACACCGCCACCCGACGGCAGAAATAAGGCAGAGCGCCACAAAATGCCCGCAATTCCTTACGGAAAGGTTAACCAATCGCCGCTTCGTGGCCAGTCCCGCCCGCTTGCCGCCATCGTTTCCGCGGGCTAGGCGGGAGCGATGAAATCCATGACGGGATATGCCGCATTGGACCGCGACGGTCGCCGCTGGGAGCTGCGATCGGTGAACGCGCGCGGCGTGGATTTGCGCTTGCGGCTGCCGGATCGGCCCGCGGGGCTGGAACCGGCGGCACGGGCGGCCCTGGCGGGCGTCGTGCGGGGGAACGTGACGCTGTCCCTGCGGATGGCCGCGACGGCTGCGACGTCTGATGATGCCCTCGCCGAAGCCGCCCGCGCCCTGATCGCCGTCGAGGCCGCCGCCGGACAGGCCGGGCTGGACCTGCGGCCCGCCACGCCTGCCGATGTGCTGTCCCTGGCGGCCGGCCGGGGGCGCGAGGCCGAGATCCCGCTGGAGAGACTGAGTGCTGATTTGGCCGAGCTGGTCACCGCCTTCGACGCGGACCGCGCGCGGGAAGGGGCCGCGCTCCGCGCAATCCTGGCCGGTCAGGTCGACGAGATCGCCGACCTGACGGGTCAGGCGGCCAGCCTGGCCGAGGCGCGGGCGGATCACATCGCCGGGACGTTCCAAGCCGCGTTGGACCGCCTAACCGACCGCGCGCCGGACGCGGCGATGGATCCGGCCCGCGTGGCCCAAGAGGTCGCGGCCCTGGCGGTGAAAGCCGACATCACCGAGGAGATCGACCGGCTGGGCGCCCATGTCACGGCCGCCCGCGACCTGTTGGGCGATGAACGGCCCGTGGGCCGCCGCCTGGATTTCCTGACCCAGGAATTCATGCGCGAGGCAAACACGCTGTGTTCCAAAGCCAACATGGCCGAGTTGACCACCATCGGTCTGGCCCTGAAAGCCGCCATCGACCGCCTGCGCGAGCAGGTCCAGAACGTTGAGTAAAGCCATGCAGCGACGCGACATGATCCAGGGCACGCGGCGGGGCTTGGCGGTCATCCTCTCCTCGCCCTCGGGGGCGGGGAAGTCGACCATGGCCCGCAGGCTCATGGCCTGGGACCCGAGTTTGAGCTTCTCCGTCTCGGCCACGACCCGGCCGCCCCGGCCGGGGGAAGAAGACGGGGTGCATTACTACTTCCGGACCAAGGACGAATTCGGCCGCATGGTCCTGGATGGCCAGATGCTGGAACATGCCGAAGTGTTCGGGAACCATTACGGATCGCCCAAGGCGCCGGTCGAGGCGGCGCTGACCGCCGGGCGGGACGTGATCTTCGACATCGACTGGCAGGGCGGCCAGCAGATCCGCAACTCCGCCCTCGGGCGGGACGTGGTGTCGATCTTCATCCTGCCGCCCTCGATCCGGGAATTGGAGCGGCGGCTGCGCGAACGGGGGCAGGACGCGGACCAGGTTATCGCCGGGCGCATGCAGAAGTCCGAGGCCGAGATCAGCCATTGGGCGGAATACGATTACGTGATCGTCAACGACGATCCCGATACCTGCGAGGAACGCCTGCGCACGATCCTGACCGCCGAGCGGCTGCGGCGGGACCGGCAGCCCTGGCTGAATGATTTCACGCGGGGCCTGTCGGAGGAGTTCCGCCAGAGGGAGACGACATGATCTATGCTTTGGACGGCGTCGTGCCGGTGGTCGCCGACGATGCCTGGGTGGCGCCGGATGCCAAGGTGATCGGAAACGTGGTGCTGGGGGTAGAGGCCTCGGTCTGGTTCGGGTCGACCTTGCGCGGGGACAACGAGCCCATCGTGATCGGCGACGGGACCAACGTGCAGGAGGCCTGCGTCCTCCACACCGATCTGGGCTTTCCCTGCACGGTCGGCCGCAACGTCACCGTCGGGCACCGGGTGACGCTGCATGGCTGCACGGTGGAAGACGGGGCCCTGATCGGCATGGGGGCGACGATCCTGAACGGCGCGGTCATCGGCGCCGGCAGCCTGATCGGGGCAGGGGCGCTGATCACCGAAGGCAAGGTCATTCCGCCGGGGTCGCTGGTGATGGGCGCGCCCGGGAAGGTCGTGCGCCAGCTGGATGCCGATGCCAGGGCGGCACTGCTGACCTCGGCGGCCGGGTATCGCACCAATGCGAAGCGGTTCCGGTCGGGCCTCCGGCAAGCCTGAGGCGCATCGCCGGGGGACCCGCTATGGACCTGGCGCCAGCGCCGGGTCGCGCGGGATCAGACGATCAGGCTCAGATGGCTGTCGTCGGCGCTGACCGAGACGGGGCGGCGCAGGTCGCGGGATAGCTTGGCCAAGATGCCGAACTGCACCTCGGATCCCGACAGGTCGGGCGGCAGGGCCGCGCGGCCCAGGCTTTGCCAGAGCGTCGCGTCGATTTTCAGCCGCTTGGCGTCCACATGGATCACCCAGGCCGCGTGATTGCGGGTCAACTCGACCTTTGCGCCCCAGGGGGTCGCCACCTCGACGCAGCACAGCGCCAGGCAGGCCAGCCGCATCTCGGACCGGGGGCGGTCCTCGTCGTCGCGCCAGATCACCTCGGTCCTGGTGTCGCGATACATGGCGCCGACCACGTCGCGCATTTCGCGCGCGGGGATGGGCGTGTCGCCCTTGGCGGCACCGAACGCCATGCGGAAGAACCGGATGCGGGCCATAGCCGCATCGACCGAATGGCGGATCAGCGCCATCTCGTCGCTGCCGGCGCCCGACATCTCCAGCAATTCCAGCCCGTTGCCGATGGCGCCGATCGGGCTGACCAGATCGTGGCAGAGCCGCGATCCCAGCAGGGCGACCAGATCGGGCTCGTCGTCGGTGGTCATCGGGCTAGGCTCCTGCGTCGCAATATTGGTCATCGGGAGTCCTCCATGTCAGCCGACCTGAACGCCATGTTGGAACCCGGGATGCTAGTCCGGCATCCGTCGGAGCCGGATTGGGGGCGCGGGCAGGTGCAATCCAATATCGCGGGCCGGATCACGGTCAATTTCGAGAATATGGGCAAACAGGTCATCGACGGATCGCGCATCGTTCTGGTTCCCATCTTCGAATGATCCGCCTTTGCCAGAATATGGTTAAGAAAGGATTGAGACGCCACCAAGGCGCGCCGTGCGGCCCAAGTGTTTCGGCGGCGATCCTCGCATGGTAGGGGGCCGCCATGGCGCAGCTGATCCCCCTCGTCACCCGCGATCCGGCGCTCGTGCGCGCCGCCCAGGCGCTGCGGCACGATGTCTTCGTGGCGGAATGGGGCGCGCGGCCGGGTCCGCCCGGATTGGAGACGGATGACTTCGACGCGGATGCCGACCATCTGGTGTTGCGCGACTCGGCGCGGCCCGATCTGGGCATCGTGGCCACGACGCGGATCGCCCGCGGTGCGCGCTATACCCAGCGGGAATTCGAGATGGGCCCATTGATGCGCAGCCGCCGGCCCCTGGCCGAGATGGGGCGGACCTGCCTGCACCCCGCCTATCGCGGCGGGACGGCGGCCTTCACTCTGCTGCGCGCCGCCCTGGATCACGTGGCCCTTCTCGGGGCGGAGGTGGTGGTCGGCGCGGCCTCGTTCCCGGGCGCGGATCCGCAGATGCATCTGCCCGCTCTGCGGCGCCTGACACAGGAGGCGCTGGCGCCGCCCGCCCTGCGGCCCGTGGCCAGCGGGCCGAACGCGATCGAAATCGCGGGCGAGGCGCCCCGGTCGGCGATGCAAGGGGTACCCGCGCTGATCAAGTCCTATATCCGCGCGGGCGCCTGGGTCGGCCAGGGGGCTTGGCGCGACCCGGCCTTTAACACCGTCGATATCTGCGTTGTCCTGGATCTGGACCGGCTGCGCTTGCCGCCGCTGCCCCAGGCGCGGGTTCCGGCCCGGGCATGACCTGGGCCGGGGCGCCGCCGCCGCCCCGGCCGCGGCTGGGGATGCGGGATTGGTTCAGGGTGGCGCGGCGCGGCGTGCCGCTGGTGGCGACCGTCTTCGGCGGGCTGGTCCTGTTGCTGGCGGTGCGGCTCGTGGAACGACCGCTCTTCGGATTGCGGCGGCCGGTGACGCCCTGGATCACGCAGGCGGTCTGCAAGGCCGCGTTCTTCTGGCTGGGGATGCGCCGGGTCTGCCGGGGCAGGCCGCTGACGGGCCTGGGCGCGGCGGTGGCGAACCATGTGTCCTGGCTCGACATCTTCGCGTTGAACGCGGGGAAGCGGATCTACTTCGTCTCCAAGTCCGAGGTGGCCGGCTGGCCCGGCATCGGCTGGCTGGCGCGGGCCACAGGGACGGTCTTCATCCGGCGCGACGCCCGGGACGCGGCGGCGCAGAAGGCGGTGATCGAGGCGCGCCTGCGCGCCGGGCACCGGCTGATGTTCTTCCCCGAGGGGACCAGCACCGACGGCCGCCAGGTCCTGGGGTTCAAGCCGACTCTGTTCGCCGCGTTCTTCTCGGACGGTCTGCCGGACCTGCAGGTGCAGCCGGTGACGCTGGCCTACCGCGCGCCTCGGGACGCGGCGGCGACGTTTTACGGATGGTGGGGCGACATGTCGTTCGGGGGCCATGCTCTGGCCATGCTGGCGGCGCGACGCCACGGCCGGGTGGAGGTGATCTATCACCCGCCTCTGCCCGTCGCTCAGTTCGCCGATCGGAAGGCCCTGGCACGGGCGGCCCAATCGGCGGTGCGCGCGGGGCTTCTAGCGGACGGATCGGTGGACGGCGCCGGAGACCCGCCCCCCGACCTGCGCGAGGGGACCGACAGGACCACGGTCAGCGCAGGGGGGCCGTAAGCGCCGTCAGACGGGCGGCCGGATCGTCGGCGGACCAGATTTCCTCGCCGATGCAAAGGAAGTCGGCCTTGTCTTTCAGGGCTTCGACGGTGGCGACGTCCAGGGCGCCCTCGGCCACGACGGGAAGTTCGATCATCTCGGACCACCATTGGAACAGGTCCGGCGCGGCCCGGTCCCCGGTGCCCAGCGAGGTGGCGCCCACCGGGCCGAAGGTCACGTAATCGGCCCCGGCCTCGCCCGCATTCAGGCCGTCGTGACGGGACGTGCCGCAGAAGGCGCCGATGATCGGGTCCGGCCCCCAATCGGCCCGCAACTTGCGCAGGGACCGCGGGTCGGTCAGGTGGATGCCGTCCAGGCCCAGACGGTCCACCAGCCCGGCGTGGTCGGTGATGACCAGGGGGACGTCGAACCGGTGGGCGATCTCCCGGCAGGCATCGGCGGCGCGGGTGACGCGGTCTTCGTCGCGGGTCGCCATGTCCAGGCGCAGGCAGGCGATGGCATGGGCGTCCAGCACGGCAGCCAGGCGATCGGCGAAGCCGGCGTCGATCTCGGGCGGGGTCACCAGGTAGAGTTGCGGCATCTCGGTCATGGTCGTCCCCCGGACATCGGTGCCGGACTAGCCGGGTGCGCGGGGCAGGGCAAGGCGCGGGGGGCGCCGGTCCCCTAAGCCGCTCCGGCGGGCGCGGCATGGGTGTTCGGCCGTGCGATGCCCCCGCCGGCGAACCGCCGCACCTTTGCGCGCCCTCTGGTCCATGCCCCGTCAATCCGCCCTGACCCGGCAAGACGGACCGCGAGCGGCCCGTCCGCCCCCGGCGGGTCCGGGACGGACCAGCCGGGGGCCCGCTATCCGGCGATCAGGATCGCCCCCGCCACCGCCAGGATGCAGACCCAGCCCGCCGTGAAGATCAGCGGCCGCAGCGGCATCCGCGCCAGCCCCGATATCATCCCCACCGCATGGGCGACCCGCAGGGCGAAGAACAGGCCCGTCGCCCAGACCGTCATGGCGTTCGACACCCCCGCCACATGGGCGATCAGCACCAGCGCCAGCATCGGCAGGAACTGTTCCAACAGGTTCAGATGGGCCCGGAACGCCCGATGCACCCAGGCCCGGTGCAGCCCCGGATCCACCGGCTTGGCGAACGGATCCGCACCCTCGGGCAGCGATCCTTGGGGAGCGGTGTTGATGCCCACGATATAGGGGATCCACAGCGACCCGGCCATGATCGCCGTCCAGGTCATCCACCACAATTCAGGGGTCATCGGCCCATCCCCCCGATCTTGGCGACCGCGCCGGTCTCCAGCCAGGTCTTCAGGCCGGACACCAGGCGTTCCCACCCGTCGGCATAGCCTTCGCCGCCCTCGGGGATGTCGTAATGCTCCAGCGTCAGGCGGCAATACTCGCCCTCGGGGTCGATGATCCACACGAAGCGCGACACCGGGATGCCCGGCTCCCATCTCGGCTCGAAGCTGGCCTCGATCCGGGTCTTGGGCGTCAGCGCCGTCTCGCGGCAGACCAGCATGTCGTTGCCGTCGGGCAGCTTGTAGACCAGCGCGTCGCCGTCGCGGACCGTATCCGGTGTGAAGGGATGGTAGTTCTTCGCGGCCTCCGCCTCGGTCAGCGCCGCCCAGAGCGCGTCCTGGCTACAGCGGATGAAGGTCCGCAAAACGTAATCGGGTTTCTGGTCCATGCCTCAAATCTCCTTAGGCGGCAGGGAAGGGGCGCCGTCCCGGACGATCGGGGCGGCGGGATGGTCGTCACAAGGGGTGGGGCTCAGGCCAAGGCGTCTTCGCGGAAGCGCGTGGCCTCGCCGGTTTCCAGCCAGGTCTTCAGACCGGCGGCCCAGCGTTCCCAGCCGTCGGCCACGCCTTCGCCGGGGATGACCGGGAAGGTCAGGTCGTAATGCTCCAGGGTCAGGCGGCAATGGGCGCCCTCGGGCGCGATCCGGTAGACCACGCGGGACGGCGCGCCCACGCCGTCGCCGTGCAATTCGAACGTCGTCACCAGGCGCGTCTTCGGGTCCGTCTCAAGCGTTCGGCAGGTCAGCATCGTGTCCCCCGGGGCGCGGTCGAAATCGAAGACATCCCCGTCCCGCCGCACCTCGGCGGCCAGGAAATGCCATTTCCCCATATCCTCCGCCTCGGTCAGGGCCGCCCAGAGGGCGTCCTGCGTGCAGCGGATGAACGTGCTCATCACAAAATCCGGTTTCGTCTCCATGCCGCCCTCCAATCGAGCTTTCAAATCCAGGACGCCCCTGACAGCGGGCGCCACGCGATAGGGTTCGATCCACCGGCCTAACGCCTCGGCCAGAGGCACCGCGTTCAGGTAATGGTGGGTGAAGCGTCCCCGCTTCACCCGCGTCACCAAGCCCGCCGCCTCCAGCACGCCCAGATGCTTGGCCACCCCGAAACGCGACAGCGGCGACGCCGCCTCCAGCTGGGATAGCGTCTGCCCGTCCTCGCGGCGCAACGCATCCAGAAGGTCGCGCCGCGAGGCGTCGGCAAGGGCCTTGAAGACCGAATCCATGGGCAATCTGATAGGTGACTTCATGGTCACTTGTCAAGACATGTGACCATGGAGTCACCTGTTTGCAGCCGCCCCTCCGCCACCCTAGATACCGGGGGCAGGAGGACCCAATGCCAGAACATATCAGTCGCGCCGGCCACCGCCTGGCCTACCACCGCACACGCGGCACGGGCCCCGGCATCGTGTTTCTCGGCGGGTTCAAGTCGGATATGAACGGGTCCAAGGCCGTCGCCTTGGAAACCTGGGCCAAGGCCGAAGGCCGGGCCTATCTCAGGCTGGACTATTCCGGCCACGGCATCTCGGACGGCACGTTCGAGGCGGGCTGCATCGGCGATTGGTACGACGACGCCCTGGCAATCATCGCCCAGGCCACGACGGGGCCGCAGATCCTGGTCGGCTCGTCCATGGGGGGCTGGATCGCGCTGCTGATCGCCCGCGACCAGCCGCAGCATGTGGCGGGCCTGGTCACCATCGCCGCCGCGCCGGATTTCACTGAAGACGGCTTCTGGGCGGGCTTCACCGAAGACCAGCGGCTGGAGCTGTTCGAGAAGGGCCGCGTGCCCGTCCCGTCGGAATACGGCGAGCCCTATATCATCACCCAGCACCTGATCGAGGAGGGGCGCCACCGCCTCGTGCTGCGCGACCCGCTGGCGCTGCCGGTGCCGATCCGCATGCTGCAAGGGACCGCCGATGCCGATGTGTCGGTCCAGACCGCGCTGCGCCTGCTGGACCATATCGACAGCCCCGACCTGCGCCTGACCCTGGTCGACGGCGCCGATCACCGCTTCTCGGACGCGCCCTGCCTGCGGCTGATCGAACAGAGCATCGCCGACATCGCCGCCTGCGTGGCGGCTTGACCCGGCCCCCCCCGGGCGCGCCATAAGGGGCCGGGGAGATCGCCATGGGACGCATCATTCGAACCGGGCTCTGGCTGCTGGGCGGGCTGGCCATCGCCGGCCTGGGCCTCTGGGTGGTGGCCCCGCCCGAACGGGTGGATATGGGCGTCGAGTTCGACGCCTCCCTGATCCCAGGCGACGTCGACCTCTGGCTGGCCGACCGTGAAAGCATGGTCCCGGACGTCGATCCCGACCACACGAAGCGCATCCTGTGGGACGGCCCGCCCGGCCGCCGAACCGACCTGGCGCTGGTCTATATCCACGGCTTTTCCGCGACGCTTTGGGAAACCCGACCGCTGGCCGACCGCATCGCCGAGGACCTGGGCGCCAATCTCTTCTACACCCGCCTGACGGGGCACGGCCGCGACGGCGACGCCATGCTGGACGGCAGCGCCAGCGCCTGGATCGAGGATCTGGCCGAAGCGGTTGCCGTCGGCCGCCGCCTGGGCGACCGGGTCGTCCTGATCGGCAATTCCACCGGCGCGACCCTGGCGGCCCTGGCCGCCGCCGATCCGGCCCTGGCGGCCTTGCGGGACGACCTGGCGGGGGTCATCCTGATCTCCCCCAATTTCCGCCTGATGCATCCGGCGGCCTTCGCCATGTCCATGCCGGGGGCGGAAATCGGCGTGCCGATGATGGTCGGCCAGTCGCGCGGGTTCCAGCCACAGAACGATCGCCATGCCCACCATTGGACGACCCATTATCCGACCGTTGCGGTCCTGCCGGTCCAGGCCTTGATCGACCACGCCGAGGATCTCGACTACGCCGCCACCGACATCCCAGCGCTATTCTACTTCTCACCCGAAGACGCCGTCGTCGATGCCCGCGCCACCGAAGCCGTCGCCGCGCGCTGGGGCGGGCCGGCGACGGTTGCGCGCATCGACCTGCCGCCGGGCGATGACCCCGATCACCACGTGATCGCAGGCGATATCCTCAGCCCCGCCCACACGCCCGAAGCCATCGGCGCCATCGGCCGATGGATCGCCGAGCTTCCGGCGTCGTCGGACCGCGCCTCCCGATAGGATTCAGTCGGCACGGATCCCGGGTACGGGCCATGCCACGAAACCCTGCCGCCCGGTCGCCGCGACGGCGGACCCGCGACAAGATGCAAGCGTATGCAAATGGCCCTTGGACCGCGCCCGCCCGGCGCCTATCCTCGGCCCAATCATTGGGAGAGGATCATCGCCATGGCCGAGCATCTGAAGAATGCGAAACCGGAAACCGAGCGCGCCGAGGACGATGCCAAGGTCCGCGCCATCGTCGAGACCACGCTGGCGGATATCGAGGCCAGGGGTGACGCCGCGGTGCGGGAACTGGCCGAGAAATTCGACAAGTACTCTCCCCCGAGCTACCGCCTGACCCGCGCCGAGATCGACGCCCTGATCGCCGAAGTCGATCCCCGCGACCTGGCCGATATCCGCTTCGCCCAGGACCAGGTGCGCAACTTCGCCCAGATCCAGCGCGATTCCATGACGGATGTCGAGGTCGAGACGCTGCCCGGCGTGATCCTGGGCCACAAGAACATCCCCGTCCAATCCGTCGGCTGCTACGTCCCCGCCGGCAAGTTCCCCATGGTCGCCTCGGCCCATATGTCGGTGGCCACGGCCTCGGTCGCGGGCGTGCCCCGTATCGTCGCCTGCACGCCGCCGTTCCAAGGCAAACCCAACCCCGCCGTCATCGCCGCCATGGATCTGGGCGGCGCGCACGAGATCTGGGTGCTGGGCGGCATGCAGGCCGTGGGCGCCATGGCCTTGGGCACCGAAAGCATGGATCCGGTCGACATGCTGGTCGGCCCCGGCAACGCCTTCGTGGCCGAGGCCAAGCGCCAGCTTTACGGGCGCGTCGGCATCGACCTCTTCGCGGGCCCCACCGAAACCATGGTCATCGCCGACGACAGTGTCGACGCCGAGATGTGCGCCACCGACCTGCTGGGCCAGGCGGAACACGGCTACAATTCGCCCGCCGTCCTGCTGACCACGTCCCGCAAGCTGGCCGAGGAGACGTTGCGCGAGATCGACCGTCTTTTGGAGATCCTCCCCACCGCCGAAACCGCCGCCAAGTCATGGGAGGATTACGGCGAGGTCATCCTCTGCGCCGACCATGACGAGATGCTAACGCAGGCCAATTTCATCGCCTCGGAGCATGTCCAGGTCATGACCGACCGGGACGATTGGTATCTGGAGCACATGCATTCCTACGGCGCCCTGTTCCTGGGCCCTCGCACCAACGTAGCGAATGGCGACAAGGTCATCGGCACCAACCACACCCTGCCGACCAAGAAGGCCGGGCGCTATACCGGCGGGCTCTGGGTGGGCAAGTTCCTGAAGACCCACAGCTATCAGAAGGTGACGACGGATGCGGCGGCGGCCGAGATCGGGGCCTATGGGTCGCGGCTGTGCATGTTGGAGGGTTTCGTGGGCCATGCCGAGCAATGCAACATCCGCGTCCGGCGCTATGGCGGCGTGAACGTGCCTTACGGCGAGGGCGCGCCCTACCGCGACGCCGCCGAGTAGACGGGGCGAAGGGGGCCTAGAGCCCCCAACGCCCCCGCGCGGTGTTGTACAACAACCCCCCAGCCGGCTTATTATTAAACGAAAAAGAGGAATGCTCGAACGGGTGTGGGGGTGCCCCAAACCAGGGGTGGGGGCGGCGGGGGC
>JBCCCB010000089.1:0-12940 GCA_039033775.1 Pseudomonadota bacterium
CAGCCAGCCCCGGCGGGTCTCGCCGAATTCGCGCAGCTGGGCGACCACGTTGGTGACCACGTTCGACGACATGGCGAAGCCGATGCCGATGGAGCCGCCATTGGGCGACAGGATCGCGGTGTTCACGCCCACGACCTCGCCGTCGAGGTTGAAGAGCGGGCCGCCGGAATTGCCGCGGTTGATGGCGGCATCGGTCTGGATGAAGTCGTCATAGGCGCCCGAAAGCTCCCGGCCCGTGGACGACACGATGCCGGCGGAGACCGAGAAGCCCTGGCCCAGCGGGTTGCCCATGGCCATGACCCAGTCGCCGGTGCGGATGGCGGTGCTGTCGCCGAAGGGAACGAAGGGCAGCGGCGTGTCGGATTCGACCTTCAGAAGGGCGATGTCGGTGTTGGGATCGGTGCCGATGACTTCGGCCGGAAGTTCCTGGCCCGAGAAGAATTCGATCAGGATTTCGTCAGCGTTTTCAATGACGTGGTTGTTGGTCACCACATAGCCGTCTTCCGAGATCACGAAGCCCGACCCGAGCGCGGACCCACGGCGGCGGTTGGGCATTTCGGGGGCGCCGTCGGGGCCTTGGCGGCGGCGGAATTCCTCGAAGAAATCCTCCAGCGGGTTGCCGGGATTGGGGCCGGCATTGGCGGTGGAGATCGAGGTGTTCGTGGTGATGTTGACCACGGAATTGGCGACCTGGTCGACCAGGTCGGCGAAGCTGTCGGGGCGGCCCTGGGCCGCGGCGGTGACGGCCGTGGCGACCAGCATCACGAGCGCCAGGAACGCGGCGGTCGCGGCATTGGCCACGCGGACGGAGGCGACGCGGATGGCGTCCCCAAACGGCCGGAGCGGTGCGGTGTCTGTGAACAAGGTTTCCTCCTGAGACTAACCTGTCTGCGCCGGTTTGGCCCGGCGTCCGGTCCGGTGCATATCCGCATCGGTCCGGTGGTTTACAACGAAACGTGTATCACATGGATGTGAGATACGGCTGCCCTGGAAGGTAGGCGCTCGGCCGCGATTTGAACAGGGCGAGTTGCCTCGAAAGATGACCGGGACGGCCCCGTCGGCGGGGTGGCGGGGGCGGTCGCTAAAGTTCGATGCATTTTTCGGCGCGGCGGGCGCGGAGGGGCCGGAACGCCTTTCTTCATTGGTCGAAATGGGGGGCACCCCCCGTACACCCGGCGTACACCCCCCGTACAGACAAACGTACACCCCCCGCGCGCGGTGCGCCGGAATTGTGCAACAGAGTCGTGTTCGCGTGTATGCGCCGGTGATTCGCGGCGATCCGACCGCACCGGCGGCCCTATCCGCAATCGGAGTTTTCCATGCTGTCGTCGGGCATCTGCGTGTTGCACAGCAGCGCCGGTTGCAGGTCGGTGCCATCCAGGATCGCGCCTTCGAACACCGCGCCGCGCAGATCGGCATCGACGAAGGTCACGTCCACCAGCCGGGTGCCGACGAAGCTGGCCCCCCGGAGATCGGCGCCGTCGAAGCTGACGCGCTCCAACACGGCGTCGTCGAACACCGCGATGCCCAGGCCGGCGCGGTCGAACGCGATCCCGGACAGGTCGGCCCCTTCCAGATTGAGGCCCATGAGCCGACGTTCGGAGAAATCGCGATCCCGGAAGACGCAGCCTTCGCAATCGCCCAGCGACGTGATGTCGCCGGAGCGGTCGGTGTCCTGCGCGGTCGCCGCGACGGCAGAGGCGCCGCTCAGAAGCAGCGCCATCGCCCATCGGACGGCCAGTCCGTTAGTCTTGGTCATCGGGTCCGTCTCCGTCTGTTGGTGGGAAAGTGCAATTGGCGAACGAAGTGCATCTAAGCCCCCGTCACGAGCCAGGTGGTGTAGCCCGCATAAGCGGCCAGGAAGAGCAGGCCCGTACCGCGCCCGATCCGCCGCCGGGCCAGGACCACCGCGATCAGCGCGGCGGTGGCGCCGGCCATGACCCAGATGTCGATCTGGCCGATCTGCGGCGGGACCGGGATCGGACGGACCAGCGCGGTGACGCCCAGGATGCCCAGGATGTTGTAGATGTTCGAGCCGACCACGTTGCCGAAGGCGAGCCCGGATTCCCGCCGCAGCGCCGCCATGACGGAGGTGACCAATTCGGGGAGCGAGGTGCCGACGGCCACCACCGTCAGGCCGATCACGGTCTCGCCGATGCCCCAGAGGGTGGCAAGATCGACGGCGGCGTCGACCGCCAACCGGGCGCCCAGGATCGTGATGGCGATGCCGCCGACCGCGAACCCAAGGGCGAGCCAGACGGCGCCCGGCAGGGGCGCGACGTCCGGCGCCCCGCCCGGCGCGGCGGCGGCGACCGAGATCCGGTCGCTGCGATAGGCCACGACGAGATAGACGGCCAGCGCCACCAGCAGCATCCCCCCCAGCCACCGGTCGAGCGAACCCACCAGGACCGCGCCCACGGCCAGCAGGGTCGCCCCGGCCAGCGCCGTGCCGTCGCGGCGGAAGGCCAAGGGATCGACGGCCATGGGTGCGATCGCCGCGGCCAGGCCCAGGATCAGAAGGATGTTCGCGAGGTTCGAGCCGACGACATTGCCGACCGCGATGCCCGGCAGGCCGTCGAACGCAGCCTGGAGGCTGGTGACCAGTTCGGGCGTGGAGGTGCCGAAACCGACGAGCGTCAGGCCAATCAGCAGCGGGGACATCCCGAAGCGGGTGGCGAGGGAAACGGCGCCGCGTACCAAGGCTTCGCCGCCCGTGACCAGAAGAACGAACCCGAGGGCGAGCTGGAGATAGACCACTATTCGACCGACCTGGTGCCAGGTCGGCGGGTGCGTGGGATACGCGGTCCGATGGCGTGCCCGCATCAGATGGGGTGATCGGGGGTGACCATTCAAGATGGCCGGGCCGATCGTCGGCGATTTGGCCCCCGCCCGGCGGAGCGCGGCCGATCCCGCCACGCGGGGCCCGAACGAAAAGGGCCCCGCCGGAGCGGGGCCCTGAACCGTCGATGCCGGTGCGGTCAGCCGTCGGCGGGCGCCCCGGCTTCGGCGTCGCTTTCAATGACCGCCGCTGGGGCGTCGTCATCGGCCTCGGTCGTAGGCACCACATCCGCGGCCGCGTCGTCTTGCAGCGGCGAGGCGGCGGGCGCGAGGGCATCGGCGGCCGCGCGGGCGTCGGAGCCGTCGGTGCGGAGGTAGTCGAAGAACTCCGAATCAGGCGACAGGACCAGGGTCGAGTTCGAGCCCTGCAACGCGCGCCGATAGGCGGCCATGGACCGATAGAATTCGAAGAATTCCGGATCGCTGGAAAACGCCTCGGCGAAGATCGCGTTGCGGCGGGCATCGGCCTCGCCTCGGGCGATCTCGCTTTCGCGGGTCGCTTCGGAGGTCAGTTCGACCACCGTCCGGTCGGCCTGGGCACGGATCCGCTGGGCGGCTTCCTCGCCGCGGGCGATCTCGTCCGCGGCTTCCCGTTCGCGTTCCGCCCGCATCCGGGCGAAGGTGGCGTCGAGGTTCTGGGGCGGCAAGTCGGTGCGCTTCAGGCGCACGTCGATGATCTGCAGACCCAGGGCGGCGGCTTCGGCGCGGGCGCCGGTGGCGATGCGGTTCATCAGGGTGATGCGGTCCTCGGACAGGATGTCGCCCGACGAGACGGAGCCCAGGACTTCGCGCAGTTCGGCCCGCAGGATCGAGTCGAGCCGCTGTTCGCCGGCGAATTCGCCACCCGGGCCCACGGCTTCGCGGAACCGTTCCACGTCGGCGATGCGGTAGCGGGCGAAGGCGTCGACCACCAGGCGGCGGTCGTCGGAGGGCGTGACTTCCAGCGGGTCCACGTCGCGGGACAGGATCCGGTCGTCATAATAGACGACGTTCTGGATCAGCGGCAGCTTGAAGGCGAGGCCGGGATCTTCCTTGACGGCCACGACGCGGCCGAATTGCAGGACCAGGGCCTTCTGGCGTTCGTCGACCACGAAGAGCGACGAGAACAGCGCGACCAGCACGACGGCGGCGGCACCGAGGAGATAGATGGACCGGTTCATCAGTTGGTTCCTCCGCTCGGACGGCCGCCGCGTAGTTCGTTCAGGGGCAGATAGGGGACGACACCCTGGCCGCCGCCATCGCCGCCGATGGCACTGTCGACGATGATCTTATCGACGTCGGCAAAGACGTCTTCCATGGTTTCCAGGAAGATCCGCCGGCGCGTGACGTCGGGCGCGAGGGAATATTCGGTGAGCACAGCGCTGAAGCGGCTGGCTTCGCCTTCGGCTTCGTTGACGACCTGGGCACGGTAGGCTTCGGCCTGTTCCAGAAGCTGGGCCGCTTCACCGCGCGCGCCGGCCAGGACGCGGTTGGCGTAGGCGTCGGCTTCCGATTGCAGGCGGTCGCGCTGCTGTTCGGCGGCCTGGACTTCGCGGAAGGCGTCGATGACCTGCTGCGGCGGGTCGGCGCGGTCGAAGTTCACACGCAGGATGTTCACGCCCGAATCGTAGCTGTCGAGCGTCGATTGGATCAGCTCTTGCAGGCGTTCGGCGATGATGCCCCGGTCGCGGTTGAGGATCGGCGCCAATTGGGATTGGGCGACGATCTCGCGCATGGCCGATTCGGAGACCGCCGCGATGGTCGCCTCGGGGCTGCGCAGGTTGAACAGGAAGCGGGCGGGGTCGTTGACGTTCCAGACGACCTGGAAGTCGATATCGACCACGTTCTCGTCGCCGGTCAGCATCAGGCCGTCATCGCCGCGCTGACGCGAGACGCCGATATCCACGGTGCGTTCGGTGGTGACGGGGATGACTTCGTGGGTGACGACGGGCCAGGGCGCGAAGTTCAGGCCCGGACCGCCGGTGGAGGAGAATTCGCCCAGGAACAATTCCACGGACTGCTCTTCCGGACGGACGGTATAGAAGCTGGAGAACAGCCAGGCCCCGACGGCCACGGCGGCGACGATGCCGGCGGTCACCCGGTTGAACTCGAATCCCGGGCCGCCGCTGCCACCGCCGCCCGGCCCGCGGGGGCCGCCGCCACGGCCGCCCATCAGGACGCGCAGCTGGTCCTGGCCTTTGCGGACGATCTCGTCGATTTCGGGCATCTGGCCCTGGCCCCGGTTCGGTGGGCGCCGGTCGCCGCCATTGGGGCGACGGGGTCCGTCGCCAGTGCCGCCGGACTTACCGCCACCACCCCCCCAGGGGCCGCCATTTCCTGCCATCAGGCTCGTTCCTTCCAGATAAGTCTTGTGTGTCTGTCCTGTGCCCTAAGATTGGGCCGCAACGGTCGGTTATCAAGCAAGTGTGCGCACCGGCTCCTTCAAGGTCACGATCTCTTCGGCCATGGTCGGGTGCACGGCGCAGGTGCGGTCGAAGTCGGCTTTGGTGGCGCCCATCTTCAGGGCGATGCCCACATATTGGATCATCTCGCCCGCATGGGGCCCGACGATATGGGCCCCCAGGACCTTGTCGGTTTCCTTGGAGACGAGCAGCTTGAAGAGGACGCGCTCCTCGCCGCCCGCGAAGGCCTGCTGCATGGGACGGAAGGCGGTGGCGTAGACCAGGGTGGGTTCCTGGGCCTCGGCCTCTTCCTCGGTCAGGCCGACGGTGCCCATTTCGGGCTGGGTGAAGACGGCGGTGGGGATCAGGTCGTAATCCATCTTGGTGGGCTCGCCCTGGAACACCGTCTTGTGGAAGGCCACGCCTTCGCGGATGGCCACCGGCGTCAGTTCGACGCGCCCGATGCAATCGCCCAGCGCGAAGATCGACGGCACGGCGGTCTGGCCGTATTCGTCGACGCAGACGGCGCCCTGGCGGTTCAATTCAACCCCCGCGTCTTCCAGGCCCAGGCCCTTGGTGTTGGGCCGCCGACCCGTGGCCCAGAGCAGGCAATCGAACTCGTCCTCGTGCCCGTTCGACCCCTTGACCCAGATGCGGTTGCCGCGCTTTTCGATGGCCGTGGGCGCGCAGCCGGTATGCAGATCGACGCCCCGGCGTTGCATGCAATCGCCCACATGGCCCCGGGCTTCTTCGTCGAAGCCGCGCAAGATCTGGGCGCCGCGGACGAATTGGCTGACCTGCGCGCCCAGGCCGTTGAACACGCCGGCGAATTCGCAGCCGATATAGCCGCCGCCGACGATCAGCATCTTCTCGGGGATGTCGGTCAGGTGGAACACGTCGTCGGACACGATGCCCAGATCCGCATTCTTCATCTCGGGCACGACGGGATGGCCGCCCACGGCGATCAGGATATGCTTGGCCGTCTTGGTGGTGCCGTCGGCCAATTCGACGCTGTGGGGGTCCTTGACCACGGCCCGCTGCTTGATGACCTCGACCCCGGCCTTTTCGGCATTGGTCTGGTAGATCTGCTCCAACCGGTCCAATTCGCTGTGCAGGTGGCCCGAGAACTTGCCCCAGTCGAAGTTGCCCACTTCGGCCGACCAGCCGTAATCGCGGGCGTAATGGATGGCCTCGGGATATTCGGAGGCGAAAACCATCAGCTTCTTGGGCACGCAGCCGCGGATTACGCAGGTGCCGCCCATGCGGCTTTCCTCGGCGATGGCGACCTTGTGGCCGTCCAGCGCCGTCAGCCGGGCCGCCCGGACGCCGCCCGAACCGCCGCCGATAACGAAAAGGTCGTAATCGAAATCCATGGTTGCGCTCCTCCGACCGGTGCCGCCCCGGGGTTACGCCGTGCGGCACGCGACCGCAACGCCGCGGATGCACAGCCCGGTTCCCGATTTCGAGAGCCCGACCCTTACTCCGCGATCTCGCCGAAGATGTTGTCGTCCTCGTCGAATTCGACCCGTTCATGGGTGACCGAGCCGTTGCCCATGTCGCGCACCTCGACCCCGCCATCGGCCGTGCCGATCACGACGATATCGCAGACATCGAGGAAGAGCCCGTTTTCCACCACGCCGGGAATCTGGTTGAGCATCAGCGCCAATTGCCGGGCATCGCCGATCCGGCGCAGGTGCAGGTCCAGGATCAGGTTGCCTTCGTCGGTGCGAAACGGCGCGTCGCGGTTCAGCCGCAGCGTGACCGACCGGCCCGAGACGTCCATGCCGATCAGGCTCTCCTCGATCAGGGCCTTGGTGGTCTGCCAGCCGAAGGGGATGACCTCGACCGGCAGGGGGAAGGCGCCCAGGGTCTCGACGGCCTTGGACCGGTCGGTGATGACGACCATCATGTCCGACGCGGTGGCCACGATCTTTTCCTGCAGAAGCGCACCGCCGCCGCCCTTGATGAGGTTGAGGTCGGCGTCGAATTCATCGGCCCCGTCGATGGTCAGGTCCAGCCATTTGACGTCTTCCAGGGTGGCCACGGGGATGCCGACCTCGCGCGCCAGATTGGCCGTGCGGGTGGAGGTGGGCACGCCGGTGATGCGCAGACCGTCCTGGCGCACCATCTCGCCCAGGCATTTCACCATCCAGGCGGCGGTCGACCCGGTGCCCAGGCCCAGGCGCATGCCGTCCTGCACGTAATCCACGGCGCGCTTCGCCGAGACGTATTTCGCCATGTCGATCGGGTTGGCCTTGCCGTTCATCTGATCCGTCCTCTGTCCCCTGGGCGGGGTTATACCGCCCCGCCCCCGTCGCCGCGAGGGGCCAATTGCAGCGCGTCGAGCAACGTGTCCAACGCGTCGGCGTCCAGGATGACGGCCATGGGGCCGCCGTCGATGTCCAGGGTGACGGGGCCGGTGGCCTCGTTCGAGGTGCCGACCCGGCCGATGGGGTCGAAGACCAGCCCGTCGATGGGCCAGCGCAGCCCGGTGCTGCGCCCGGTCGTCCGAGCCAGCGGCCAGAGCGAGACTCGGGCGCCCGCCGCCATAGTGAGGCGGAGCCGGGGCGGGGCGATACAGATACAATCCGTCTCATCCAGCAGGATTACCGGCGCGCGCGTCCGAGCCAGTTCGCTGAGGCAGGCCAGAAAGTGATCGACCCGTGCCCCAAGAAAGCCCACCGCCAGGGTGAAGCGGGCATCGGTGCTGCGCAGGGCCTTCGAGAAGTCGGTGCTGTCCTGTTCGGCGATGGCGTGCAGGCGGCTGGCAAAGGCGGCGCGGGCCTCGGGCGAGATCGAATCCATGTCGCCGATCACCGACTCAGGCGTTAACCCTGCCGCCAGAATTGTGTCCGCCCCCCCGTCTGCCGCAACCAGTCGAGGGGCGCGCATTAGGGCTTTTTCAAGGACTCGTCTGCTAACCGGGGCACCACCGACAAGAGTTTGGCCATCCTGTGACCGTATCGAATCTGGCAAAAATCCGCCCCCGCTATCGCCAAATGGTCGTGAACCCGGCACGATTTGACTGGAATCGTCCTGTTAAGTGCTGGGTGAAGTGAAACAGGATTCCCAACCGGGAAGAAAGTGATGGTGCCCTGATGGTTCCCGCCAACAAGATTCTCACGGTCGCCTATGGGACCTTCTCCTGCACGCTGGAGGGGTTCGACGATCCGTTTTCGACGATGACCGACATCGCGGAATATTTCCGCGATCTGGCGGCTGAAGACAGGTTCTTCGGCGCCGAGCCTCCGACCCCGGACATGGCCATGCTGCGCACGATCGCGGAAGCCCGCGCCAACCGCGCCGTGGAAGCCCGGCCGGACGAGACCGGCGTGACGCTGCGCCCGGCCGCCGTGCCCGCCGCCGTGGCGGCCGCCGCCGACATCGCGCCCGAAGCGCCTGCGGTCGAGGATCGGGCGGTCGAGGATCGGCCCGCCGCCGACGAGGCGCCCGCGATGGAGGCCGCGCCCGAGGCCGCGCCGGTGACGGCCGATGCCGAGACGGCGGCCGATGCCGCCGATGCGGTGGCCGCCGACGAGACCGCGACCGACATCCCGTCGGAGGTCGACGCCGCCGGTGACGCCGCCGAGGAGATTGCGTCCGTCGAAGAGGCGCCCGCGCCGGAAGAGATGGTCGCGGTCGAAGAGACGCCGGCAGCCGTGGACATGGAAGACGCCGCCGCCCCGACCGACGAGATGGTCTGGGAAGACAAGGCCGAACAGGACGCGCCGGTCGCCGACGAGGTCACCGGGGACGCGGCCGCGCTGGACGACAGCGCCGCCGCCAAGCTGGCCCGCATCCGTGACGTGGTCGCCGCCGACCGCGACGCGGTGGAGGCGTATGGCGACGAGGACGAGGACTCGATGAGCTCCGTTCTGAGCAACGGCTTCGACGACGCGGAAGACACGCTCACCGCCGCGTTCGAACAGGACGCGTTCGACACGGCGGATGTGGACGAGATCGCGGAGCCCGAGATCGCCGATCTGGACGATGCGGCCGACGATGCGATGGCCGCCGATCTGGCCGCGGTCCTGACGGATGAAACGCCGTCGGACACGATGGACGTGGCCGATGAGGTCTCGGAGGCCGCCGACGCGGTCGCGGACGACGCGCCGGAGACGGACGCCATCGGCGGCGACGCCGACGGGCCGGTCGCGGATGACGCGATCGCCGAGATGGACGAGACCCCCGTGGACGAGATGTCGGCCGAGGCGCAGGACGAGGCCGATGAGCGCGACGACCTGGCCGCCGAAACGCCGGACGACGCCGTCGCGGCAGCAGAGGAGGCCGTCGCGGAGGTGCAAGACACCGAGGTGGCGGATGCCGCGGACGACGTCGCTGAGGCCTCGGAAGAGGCCGCGCCAGCGAAGCCCGAAAGCGGCGCCGCCCGCTTGTTCCGACGCATCCGCGTCAGAAAGGTGCGCCGCACCGAAGCGGAAATCGCCGCCACCGAAATGGATGTCACCGAAACGGCCGAGATGCCGGAGACCCCGTTGGACGACGTCGCCAAGGCAGGCGACCCCCACACGCCGGTCGAGACGGCCGAGACGGTCGAGGTCCCCGAACAGGACGATCTGATGGCCGAATTGTCGGCGATCGAGGCTGAACTGGACCGCGACGCCACCGGCCGCGAGACCGCGTCCGATGACGACGAGCCCGTCGCCGCGGCCGACGCGGAGATCGAGGACGACGATGCCGACCTGATGGCCGAATTGGCCGCGATCCAGGCGTCCGAGACGCCCGAAGACGACCTTTTGGCCGATGCCGAAGACGAGATGGCGACGGACGAGGAGGAGGAGGCCACCGCGGAAGCCGGCGTGGCGGAGGAGGCCGAGGAAGACGCGCTGGACGACGCGGAGATCGCGAAGGACTCGGCACCCGGCGCCCAGGTTCCCGCCGACCGCGACATGGAGCGTCTGTTCGCCGCGACCGACAGCCGGTTCTCGGGCGAGGACATGTCGCGCCGGCATGCCAATATCTCGCACCTGAAGGCCGCCGTGGCCGCGCGCCGGGCCGATGGCCCGTCCGCCGAAGCGGCCGTCGACGGGGCCGACGCCTACCGCGAGGACCTGGCCAGCACGGTGCGCCCGCATCGTGCCACCAAGTCTACCGAGACCGCGACGGCCCGCCCCGAGCAGCGCCCGGCGCCCCTGATGCTCGTCTCCGAGCAGCGCGTCGAGGCCGAGACCGGTGGAGACGCGGAACCGGTGCGCCCGCGCCGCGCCGAGCGGCTGAGCGAGGACGAGGTCCGCGAGGCCGAGACCCTGCAGACCGCGTCCGGCGATGCGGCCCCCAAGGCCACGCCGGCCGAGGATTTCGAGCAGTTCGCCGCCGATCTGGGCGCCGTGGACCTGCCGGATATCCTGGAAGCCGCCGCGGTCTATTCGGCCAAGGTGATGGGCAATGAGCACTTCTCGCGCCCCCGCCTGCTGCACCTGGCCGCCGAGGCCGTGGACGACATGAGCCGTGAAGACGGGCTGCGGGGCTTCGGCCAGCTGCTGCGCGACGGCACGATCCGCAAGGTCAGCCGCGGCGAGTTCGCCCTGAGCGCCGATAGCCGCTATGCCGCCTCGGCGGACCGCCAGGCGGGCTGACGCGGCGCCGATCCGACGAGACGACACGGCCCGCTGCCCCAGGCAGCGGGCCGTTTTCGTCTGGAGGGTGTGTCGTTCAATCGCAGTCACCACAGGGCCCGACCGCGTTGTGCGATGCAAACGCAGCCTTGGACGGTCTGGTGAAGACATGACACCGCGAGACGCGTCGGCGGGGATCGACCTGCCTTGCCTACTCCATGCCCCCAGGAGGAGCACCCGGCCTCCGCGACGGCCATGTCGGCATCGACACCGCTTGCTGGTAGCGTGTCGCGTTCAACCCGGGTCACGGAGTCACCGGCAAGCCGGGCCAGCCTGTGCGTGCCGCAACGCGGTCAGGCCGTGCGGTGGCTTGGATTGAACGGGGCACGAATTACGGGGCACGAATTATCGCGGTTTTCGGAAAACCGGCTTCGGCATTTCCGAGGACGTCTCGGCATCGCAATCAGGTGGCGACATCTCTCGAACGGCCGACGATCCGGTCGGGTCGAGAGCCGCTGGAGCTGGATCGGACCTCTCCGCCGCGTCGCCGAAGGGCGGAGCGCCGGGGGCGGACGAGGCCTATCGGGACCGAAGCCCGCCCGTCCGCGCAATGGCCCGCCCTCGGGGGACCTGGATCATCGCACGGTCGAGCCCGGAGCCTCGGTCTGCGTCCAGCCTGACAGGTTCGGAGCCGAGGGGACAAACCCGATGACGAGCGGTCGTGGCAGACGGGCAAGACTGGACCTCCGGTGTCGCGCAGGCGCTGATCCCCGGTTCGCCGATCACGGATTCGGCTCGTCCGGCCGCTGAAACACGGTCGAGATTCGCCCGAGCGACGGATCGGCGCATCCCGGATGGGACCAGGGTCGAGCAATCGGTGATGTCCGGGCTTGGCCGGACATCCGCGCTTGGCCCTGGGTCGGACCAAAACCCGTTGGGCGCCGGTCCGTCGCCGGGGCCGTCCGGGTGGCCCTCTATCCGACATGTCCGAAGCGCGCCGCCAGGTCGGGCCGACCGGGCATGGCCCGCTCGCTCAGTCTTCCGGAGGCACATCGGGGTCGGGTTGGCCGAGTCCTTTGAAGACGCGCTTCAGCGGAAACACGCAAGCGATGCCGGCCACGACGTAGATCGAGAGGTCCAGCAGCACGGGCAATTGGCCGAACCGGTCGTAGACCAGGCCCATCACGCCGACGACCAGCCCGATATAGACCGGCAGGCCGACGAGCAGGATGAAGAGCGCCCAGCGCTTGCGGGCCTTGTAGGTCATGGTCAATCCTCGAACGGGTCGGTCACCAAGATAGTGTCCTCGCGTTCGGGCGAGGTCGAGAGGAGCGCGACGGGACACCGCACCAGTTCCTCGATGCGGCGGACGTATTTGATGGCCTCGGCGGGCAGGTCGGCCCAGCTGCGCGCGCCTTCGGTCGAGGCGGACCAGCCGGGCATCTCCTCGTAGAGGGGGGTGCAACGGGCCTGGGCGTCGGCGGCGGTGGGCAGGTGGTCGATGCGGGTGCCGTCCAGGTCATAGCCGACGCAGATTTTCAGGGTCTCGAACCCGTCCAGCACGTCGAGCTTGGTCAGCGCGATGCCGTTCATGCCCGAGGTCGCGCAGGTCTGGCGCACCAGCACCGCGTCGAACCAGCCGCAGCGGCGCTTGCGCCCGGTGACGGTGCCGAATTCGTGGCCGCGTTCGCCCAGGCGCTGGCCGTCGGCGTCTTCGAGTTCCGCCGGGAAGGGGCCTTCGCCGACCCGCGTCGTGTAGGCCTTTACGATGCCCAGCACGAAGTCGATGGCGCCGGGGCCAATACCGGTGCCGGTGGCGGCCTGGCCCGCGATCACGTTCGACGACGTGACGAACGGATAGGTGCCGAAGTCGATGTCGAGCAGCGCGCCTTGGGCGCCCTCGAACAGGATGCGGCGACCGGCCCGGCGCTTTTCGTCGAGGATCTTCCAGACGGGGGCGGCATATTCGAGAACGGTGGGCGCGACCTCTCGCAGGGCGTCGAGCAGCGCATCGCGGTCGACGGGCGTCAGCCCAAGGCCCCGGCGAAGCGCGTCATGATGGACCAAGGCTCGGTCGACGCGGGTTTCCAGGGTGGCGGCGTCGGCCAGGTCGGCGACGCGGACGGCGCGGCGGCCGACCTTGTCTTC
>JBCCCB010000090.1:0-12914 GCA_039033775.1 Pseudomonadota bacterium
CAGGACGATGATCATGATGACGAAGGCGACGGCCGTCGCGCGCCCGTCATCGCGGAACATGTATTCCATCATGTAGCTAGGCAGGATCTGGGTGCCGAAATTGCCCCCCGTCATCGTGTAGACGATGTCGAAGACCTTCAGCACCAGGATGGTGATCGTCGTCCAGACGACCACGATGGTGCCCATGATCTTCGGCACCTTGATCTTGAAGAAGATCTGCACAGGGCTTGCCCCGTCGATGATGGCGGCTTCGATGGTCTCTTCAGGGATGCCGCGCAGGGCGGCGCTCAGGATGACCATGGCGAAGCCGGTCTGGATCCAGATCAGGATCACCATCAGGAAGAAGTTGTTCCAGAACCCCACCTGCATCGGGTCCAAGGGCGCCATGCCGATCGTGTCGCGGATCGCGTTGATGATCCCGATCTCCGGGTCGACGGCATAGACGAATTTCCAGATCAGCGAGGCGCCCACGAACGAGATCGCCATGGGCATGAAGATCAGCGATTTCGCGATATTGCCCCAGGACAGGCGGTCCGTCAGTTGCGCGACCAGCAGCCCCAGGAAGGTGGCGGCGGCGGGCACGACGAGGACCCACAGGAAGTTGTTGAAAAGCGCGGTTCGAAACTCACCGTCCCCGAACAGCAGCGCGTAATTGCCCAGGCCGACGAACTCGTCCCCCGCCCGGTTGAACATCGACCGCCAGAAGCTGCCGAAGACCGGATAGACCAGATAGAGACCCAACGCTGCCATGGCAGGCAGCAGGAACAGCCAGGGCCGGACGGCATTGGCCCGGTTGATATTACGCCCCGCATCGTTCCCCTTCGGCGGGAAGATGTATTTGTCCAGGACGAAGTTGGATGTCCAGAAATAGCCGATACATCCGCCGACGCCGATGATGACCGTCAAGATGCCCTGCAAGAGCGGCGACATGGCCCGTTCCTCCCTGTCCCGGTGGTGTTCGGCCCCTCCCTCCCAGAGGGGCCGAAGAGACCCGCCCCGCAGGGGGACGGGTCGATGAGGCCTGGCCTCAGTTCAGGGCGTTCCAGCGCTCCTGGATGCCGGCGGCCACGTCCTCGGCCGAGGCGCCGGTGACGTAGTCGACCATGCCGGTCCAGAAGGCCCCGGCGCCGATCTCGCCCGGCATCAGGTCGGACGCGTCGAAGCGGAACGTGGTCGCGTCCTGCAGGATCGCACCCTGCGCCCGCAGGCTGTCGTCCTGGTAGGCGTCCAAGTTCACGCCCGCATGGGCCGTCAGGAAGCCGCCCTGGGCCATCCACATCTCATGGGCGATGGGCAGCTTCAGGAACTCGATCATCGCCTCGGCCCCCTCGGACGGGTTGGTGATCGCAAACAGCGTGCCGGCGCCCAACACGGGCGAGCCCAGGTCCTGATCGGCATAGGCCGGGAAGTAGAAGAAATCCACGTCCTCGCCCACGACCGTGCCTTCGGGGAAGAAGGCCGGGATGAACGACGCCTGGCGGTGCATGTAGCAGCCCGGCGGGATGTCGAAGAGACCCGTGGGGCTGTCGCGGAAATCGGTGTTGGCCACCGATTGCGCGCCGCCGGACACGTAATCGTCGTTGCGGGCGAAGTAGCCGAATTCCTCGATGGCGGCGACCACCTCGGGCGCGTCGAACGGCATCTCGTTGGAAACCCAGGCGTCATAGGTCTCGGGCGGCTGGGTGCGCAGCATCAGGTCCTCGACCCAATCGGTCGCGGGCCAGCCGGTGGCCGCGCCGGATCCCAAACCGATGCACCAGGGCGTGCCGCCATCGGCGACGATCTGGTCGGTTAGCTCCTTCAGCTCTTCCATGGTTTCGGGGATGTCGTAGCCGCTTTCATCGAAGGCCGCGGGCGAATACCAGACCAGGGACTTCAGGTCGACGCGGTAGAACATGCCATACAGCGCGTCGGACCCGTCCTCGCCCGCATAGGTGCCCAGATCGACCCAGGACTGGCCGGCGGCGAAATTCTCGGCGACCCAATCGGCGGTCCCGTCGGGCAGCGGCGTCAGCAGGCCCTGGCTGGCCATATCGGCGGCCAGGCCCGGCTGCGGGAAGACCGCCAGGTTCGGGGCCGATCCCGCGCGGGCCGAGATGACGATGTCCTGCTCGAAACTGTCGGAGCCGGAATAGTTGACCTCGGCGCCCGTCGCATCGGCGAAGAACGCCATGATGACGTCGAACTTGGCCTTCTCGTCGCCGGTCCAGGGACCGGTCACGGTGACGGACTGGCCCGAAAGGTCGGTGGCTTCGGCGAAGGCCTCGTAGCTGTCCCAATCCAGGGGGCCTTCCCCGGGGGTGAAGACGGCGGTGTGACCGTCCGCCAACGCGGCGCCGGTATACAGCACCGCGATGGCGGTGCCGGTCAGAAACTTGTTCATTTGTCCTCCCTGCGGGTGGCCCGCATGTCGTTGAAGACGCCGATCTCCCCGACGCCCGTATCGTGACGTTTCGGTGCCCGGGACCGCGCCCCGCCGCCAAACCGCTTTGATGCCATTACGTTGTGAACAGCCTCGCGAAAATGTCAACGCCGCGTCGCCGCATCGGACCGCGGATGGATTGCCCCTTGCCAGCCGCCCCTTGTCCGGGCCACGGTTCACGGGCCGTTCCCCATGCACCGCTGGTCCAAAGCGCTTTGGGGGCCGGGGGAGGATGCAGATTGAACCTAAAGGAATTATCCGACCTGCTCGGCCTGTCCACGACGACCGTCAGCCGGGCCCTGGGCGGCTATCCCGAGGTCGGCGCCGAGACACGCCGCCGCGTGCGCGCCGCCGCCGCCGAACACGGCTACCGCCCGAACCGCCGCGCCGCCGCCCTGGCCACGGGCCGGTCGATGGCCATCGGCCACGTGATTCCCACCAACCAGGGCAACGAGATGGTCAATCCCGTCTTCGCCGACTTCATCGCGGGCGCGGGCGAGGTCTATGCCCAGGCGGGCTACGACATGACGATGTCCGTCGTGTCGGACGGGGACGAGGCCATGGCCTATCGGCAATTGGCCATGGATCGCGGGGTCGACGGCATGATCGTCCACGGCCCCCGCGAACACGATTCCCGGCTGGATCTGCTGCGCGAAACCGGCACGCCCTTCGTCGTCCACGGCCGCTTTCCCGGATCGGAGCCGGATTACGACTTCGTCGATGTGGACAATGCCCGGGCGTTCCGGCGGGCGACCGATCTGCTGCTCGATCTTGGCCACCGGCGGATCGGCCTGTTGAACGGCCCGGTCCATATGGATTTCGCCCGCCGGCGCCTGGACGGCTTCGTGTCGGCCCATGACGCCCGGGGCCTGTCGGTGGACAGGGCCTCGATCCGGCATTCCGAGATGTCGGAACAGGCCGGATACGACGCCGCGCGCCGCCTGCTGGCGGCCCCGCGTCCGCCGACGGCCTTCGTTGTGTCGTCGCTCATCATGGCGCTGGGCGGGCGGCGGGCGGTCCAGGATGGTGGGCTGACGGTGGGGCGGGATGTCTCTATCGTGACCCATGACGATATGCTCAGCTACCTCACCAATGGCGGCGATGTCCCCATCTTCACCGCGACGCGGTCGTCCGTCCGGGCCGCCGGCCGGCGATGTGCCGAAATCCTGCTGGCCCGCGTCGCGGCGCCCGATGACGGCCCCATGCAGGAGGTCTGGAAGAGCGATCTGGTCCTCGGCGCCTCCACCGGCCCGGCGCCGGACTGATCCCGCGCCATCCCGCGCCCCCGGCGCCGCAACGTGAGACGATCCATGGCTGACACTTTCAAACCGATGGCCGATTTCAGCGTCGCGCGCAGCGACTTCCCCGCGGGCTTCCTGTTCGCCACCGCGACCAGCGCCTACCAGATCGAAGGTCACGCCCATGGCGGCGCGGGCCGCACCCATTGGGACACCTTCGCCGAGACGCCGGGCAAGGTGGATCGCGGCGAAACCGGCGCCATCGCCTGCGACCATTACCACCGGTGGGAGGAGGACCTGGATCTGATCGCCAACGGCGGATTCGACGCCTACCGCTTCTCGACCTCCTGGGCGCGGATCCTGCCCGATGGCATGACGGTCAACCCCGAAGGCCTTGATTTCTATGATCGGCTTCTGGACGGCATGGTGGCGCGGGGCATTCGCCCCATGGCCACGCTCTACCATTGGGAATTGCCCGAGGCGCTGGCCGCCAAGGGCGGCTGGACCGTGCGGGACACGCCCCAGCGGTTCGCCGACTTCGCCGCCATCGTGGCCGATCGCCTGGGCGACCGGCTCTTCTCCGTCGCGCCCGTGAACGAACCCTGGTGCGTCGCCTGGCTGTCGCATTATCACGGCTATCACGCGCCGGGCCTGGCCGACCTGGGCGCCGCCACCAAGGCGATGCATCACGTGGGCCTGGCCCATGGCCTGGCGGTCGAGGTCCTGCGCGCCAAGGGCGTCCCCAACGTGGGCGCGGCCTGCAACATGGAATATGCCCTGCCCGCCCGCGACACCGATGCCGACCGCGCCGCCGCCACACTCTACGATGGGATCTACAACCGGTGGTTCCCCGGCGCGATGATGGCCGGTTCCTATCCCGACGACGTGCTGGACGGCCTGGCGCCGCACATGCCGGCGGGCTGGCAAGACGACATGAAGATCGTCTCGCAACCGCTTGATTGGTTTGGAGTGAACTACTACACCTGCAAGCGGCTCACTTGGGGCGATGGGCCCTGGCCCGACATCGCGACGGTGCCGGGCCCCCTGCCCAAGACGGATATGGATTGGGAAATCTGCCCCGATGGCCTCGATTGGCTACTGACGCCGCTGGTCCGGGATTTCACCGGCGACACGCCGCTCTTCATCACCGAAAACGGGCTCGCCAACCCCGACACGGCCACGCGCCCCGATGGCGAGCGCATCGCCTATCTGGACGCCCATCTGAAGGTGGTGCTGGACCTGATCCGATCCGGCGTCCCGATCCAGGGCTATACGGTCTGGTCGCTGCTGGACAATTACGAATGGACCCTGGGCTACGACAAGCGCTTCGGCCTGGTCCATGTGGATTTCGACACCCAGATCCGCACGCCCAAGGCCAGCTATCGCGCCCTTGCCCGCGCGCTGGCCCGTTGATAGCCCGCCCCCATGTCTGACGCGCCCCTGTTCCTCGTCGCCGATGTGGGCGGCACCAATACCCGCGTGGCCATGGCCCGCGGACGGTCGGTGCTGGCCCAGACCATCCGGCGCTACCGGAACCGCGACTTCGCCAATCTCGCCCCGGTGCTGCGCCGTTACCGCGAAGACACCGGCGGCCCCGACCCCGACGGCGCCTGCGTGGCCGTCGCGGGACCCGTCGCCGACGGCGTCGCGACCCTCACCAATTTGGATTGGTCCATCGACCGGCCCCGTCTTCTGCAGGCGACGGGCGCGCAGGGCGGCGACATCCTGAACGACCTTCAGGCCCAGGGTCACGCCCTTGGCCATCTGAGCCCGGAGGCTTGCGAGACCGTCATTCCAGCGGCCGAGCGCCAGGGCGCCGCCCGCCTGGTCATCGGCGTGGGGACCGGCTTCAATGCCGCGCCCGTCCACGACACGCCCTCCGGCCGCTTCGTGCCGCCCTGCGAGGCGGGGCATGCAAACCTGCCCATTCGCACCGAGGCCGAGCTGCGGCTGTGCACCTTCGTGTCGACCGCCCATGGGTTTCCGGCCGTCGAGGACGTCCTGTCGGGACGCGGTCTGGAACAGGTCTATCGCTGGCTGTCGTCCGAGGCCGGGTCCGACGACGAATACCTCGCCGCCGAGATCATGGCCCGCGTCCACGACGACCCCCGGGCGACGGCGGCGGTGGCGCAGTTCGTGCGTATTCTGGGAACCGTTGCGGGCAACCTGTCGCTGATCCACCTGCCGTTGGGCGGGGTGTTCCTGGTGGGCGGCGTGGCGCGGCATATGGGCCCCCATCTGCGCGAAATGGGCTTCCAGGACGCGTTCCGCGACAAGGGCCGCTTCGCCGGGTTCATGGCGAACTTTCCGGTTTCGCTGGTCACCGACGATTTCGCCGCGCTGACGGGCTGCGCGGCATTCCTGGCGGAACGCGCGGCCTGAAAGCGGTGCGCCGGTAACGGTTTCTAAACCCTCGGCACGGTATCGCCGTCTCCATCGCAGATTGCAGGAGGCGGCGCGGCGGCGCGCTGGCACCCATGGCCCAGACCGAGATTCCCATCGACCTTCCGAAGCGGTCGGACCTGACCTCCGCCCGCCCGCTGCGCGCGGCCCTGCTGGACGCGGATGCGGGGGTGATCCTGCGCGCGGGCGAGGTGGAGCTTCTGACCTCGCCGGTCCTGCAAGTGCTGATGGCCGCGCGGCGCGATTATGGGGAAAGCGGGCGCGACATCACCCTGGCCATGGCCTCGTCCGCCTTCGACGACTGCCTGGCGGTGCTGGGCGCGACCCGCCGCGACATCTGCACCGTCGACAAGGCGGGGGCAGCGGAATGAGGGTGCTGGCGATCGACGACAGCCGGACCATCCGCGACATGGTCAAGCTGGCCCTCACCCGCGAAGGGATCGAGATCGAACTGGCCGAGGACGGCCACCACGGGCTCGAGGTCCTGGATGGGCTCGACCCGCGCCCCGATGCCATCCTGACGGATGTGAACATGCCGCGCCTGGATGGCTTCGGCTTCATCAACAAGGTGCGCGAAAACCCGAGCTATGCGGGCATCCCGATCCTGGTCCTGACCACCGAAAGCGCGAAATCCATGAAGCAGCGCGCGCGCGAAGCGGGCGCCACCGGCTGGATCGTGAAGCCCTTCGATCCCGCGCGGCTGGTGGGCGCGCTGCGGACGGTGACGGGGCTCTGAATGTCCGACCCGATGGAGACCATTCGCGCCGGGTTCTTCGAGGAATGCGCCGAATTGATGGAGGCCTTGGAGGCCGGCCTGCTCGCCTTGCAAGACGGCACCTCCGATGGCGATACGATCGATTCGATCTTCCGGGCGGTCCATTCCGTCAAGGGCGGGGCCGGCGCCTTCGACATGGGACCGCTCGTCGCCTTCGCCCATGATTTCGAGACCCTGCTCGACGGCTTGCGCTCCGGCAGCGTCGGCCAGACCCCGGCGCTGATCTCAGCGTTGCTGCGCGCCGCCGACCGCTTGTCCGACCTGATCGAGCTGTCCCGCGACGGCCGCGAGCCGACGGATCGCTTCGACGAATTGGACGCCCATCTGCGCGACTTGGCGGATGCCGCGCGCCGGTCCGACGGCTTCGCGGCCGTGGCGCTCGATCTCGGGCTGGACCTGGACCCGCCGGGGATCGAAGCAGCCGACCCGCCCCCCGGGGCGGCACCGGCCCGCGGCGTCACAGCCTGGCGCATCACGTTCCGGCCCCATGCCGAGCTTTTCTCCAGCGGGAACGAACCGCTCTTTTTGTTCCGCGCCCTGGCCGTGCTGGGCCGTCTGGCGGTGACGACCGACGATTCCGCCCTGCCGAACCTGGCCAATCTCGATCCCGAATTGGCATCTCTGGTCTGGGTCGTCACGCTGACCCCGTCGGCCACCGACCTGACCGAGACCGAAATCGAAGCCATCTTCGAATTCGCCGAGGATCTATGCGACATCGCCATCGAACCGGTGACGGCCACGCCCGTCGAGACTGCGACTGCCCGCGACGCCCCGACCTCCCCAGCCCAAAGCACCGCGACGCCCCCGTCTCCATCGCCCGCCGCCACCTTCGCCACCCCGCCCGCCGCCAAGACGATCCGTGTCGACTTGGACCGCGTCGACCGCCTGGTGAACCTGGTCGGCGAGCTGGTCATCAGCCAATCCATGCTGGCCCGATCCATATCCCTGGCCGGATATGACGGCCAATCCGATGCGGTCGACGGGCTGGACGAGTTGCAGCAACTCACCCGCGACATCCAGGACAGCGTCATGTCGATCCGCGCGCAGCCGGTGAAGTCGCTCTTCCAGCGCATGACCCGCATCGTCCGCGAGGCGGCCCAGGCCACCGGCAAGGATGTCCGCCTGGAGGTGGTCGGCGAAGGCACGGAAATCGACAAGACCGTCGTCGAACGCCTGGCCGATCCGTTGACCCACATGATCCGCAACGCCGTGGATCATGGCCTCGAAACCCCCGAGGAACGGCGCGCGGCCGGCAAGCCCGAAACCGGCATCGTCCGGCTCAGCGCGTCGCAGCAATCCGACCGGGTGATCATCGAAGTGGCCGATGACGGCCGCGGCATCGACCGCCCGCGCGTGCTGGCCCGCGCCGTGGCGCGGGGCCTGGTCGGCGCCGATGCCCGGCTCGAAACCCAGGAAATCGACCGCCTGCTGTTCCAACCCGGCTTCTCGACCAATGAGGAGGTGTCGCAATTGTCGGGCCGCGGCGTCGGCCTGGACGTGGTCCAGAAGTCGATCCGCGACTTGAACGGCGTGCTCACCATCTCGTCCGAGGAGGGCGCCGGATGCGTCATGTCCGCCAGCCTGCCGCTGACCCTGGCCATCCTGGACGGAATGGTCGTTAGGGCGGCGAACCAGCGGATGGTCATCCCGCTTTCCGCCATCGTCGAGACCCAGACCCTGGACGCCGCCAAGATCCGCAATCTCGGCCCCGGCCGCGACGTCGCGGGCTTGCAGGGCGTCTTCGTCCCCCTGGTGGATCTGGCAAAGGGCATGGGCTTCCCGGCAGCCACGGACACCCGCGACGACGACCGCGCCATCCTGTTCCTCCGGCCCGGGGAAGCGGCGGCCTACGCCTTGCAGGTCGACGCCATCGAGTCCCAGGGACAAGTTGTCATCAAGGGCTTGGCCGACACGTTCGGCCGGGTCCCCTGCGTCTCGGGCGCAACCATCCTGGGCGACGGCCAGGTGGCGCTGATCGTCGATCCGACCAGCCTCGCCGAAACCGCCGGCCTCGCGCGCGCCGCCGCCCGTGCGGCACCTCTGGAGATCGTGGCATGACCCCACCGACCCCATCCGCAGACCCCGTCACCGATCAGCCCGGCTTGGGCGCATCGGGCCATGTGGAGCTTCTGACCTTCCGCTGCGGCGGACGTGCCTATGCCGTGGACATCATGAATGTGCGCGAGATCCGCAGTTGGAGCCCGCCGACCCCCCTTCCCCATTCGCCGCCCTACATGTTGGGGATGGTCAATCTGCGCGGATCGGTCCTGCCGGTCATGGATTTGGCGCAGCGGCTGGGCGCACCACCGACCCCGGACCATCCGCGCAACGTGATTATCGTGGTCACGATCGGCGGCCGGGTCCATGGCCTGCTGGTCGATGCGGTCTCCGACATCGTCCACCCCAACCTCGATCAGCTCCAGGACGTGCCGCCATCGGGAGGCGCCGACCAGGTCGACATGGCCGAGAAGCTCTTTGTCGAGGACGACGCCATGATCCAGATCCTGTCCATAGATCATGTCCTTCCCGCCCGAATGCAGGTCGGCGAAGGGACGCTGTCATGATCCAGATGACGGATCGGCAGTTCCAGGCCCTGGCCGACATCGCCCGGCGCGAGGCCGGGCTCGACTTTCCGCCGGCCAAGAAGACCTTCCTGGCCGCGCGGTTGCAGAAACGCCTTCGGGCCTCGCGCCTGTCGGATGTGGATGCCTACCTGGATCTGGCCCGCCGCTCCGACTCGGACGGGCTGCGCGAGCGGGAGGATTTGATCTGCGCGCTGACCACCAACGTCACCTCGCTCTGGCGCGAGCCGCACCATTTCGCCCTTCTGGCGGACGGCCTGAAGCGCCTCCGGGGGGCGGAGCCGCGTGGAGCGGGCACGATCCGGATCTGGTCCGCGGGGTGCGCCTCGGGCGCGGAACTCCTCTCGATCGCCGCCACCTGCCGCGCGATCGTGGGGGTCAATTGGGCCCGGGCGGTCTCGATCCTCGGCACCGATGTGGATCGCCACGTGCTGGCCGAATGTGCCGCGAAGCTCGATACCAGCGTCCTGTCCGACCTGGCGGCTGGCGCCCCGGTCGCCATCGACCGGGCCTGGCGCTGGAACGGCGCCCTGTCGCGCGCCGTGGTCCTGCAACGCCACAACGTGCTGGGACCGCCGCCCGGGCCGGCGGGTTTCGACATGGTGTTCTGCCGGAATGTCACGATCTACTTCGACCGCGACTGCCAAGAGATCGCCCATCGGAACCTGATCAAGGCCCTGCGCCCCGACGGGCTGCTGTTCCTGGGGCATTCCGAGCGGCTGCATGACGGCGTCCGGTCGGTGACGTCCATCGGACGCACGGCCTTTCGGGCACGCGCGACGCGCGGCGGGCGGGTCTCCTGATGGGCGTCCGCGAGAAACTTCGCGTCCTGGTCGTGGACGACATGTCGACCAGCCGCGGGATCCTGCTGCAGATGCTCGACAAGCTCGGCATCGCGCAGGTGGAATACGCGGAAAACGGCGTCCGCGCGGTGGAGCGGACCAAGCGGTCGCCCCCGCATCTCATCCTCTCGGATCTCTACATGCCCGAGATGAACGGTCTCCAGTTGCTGCAACGGCTGCGGGCCGATCCCGCGACCCAGCGAACCGGTTTCATCCTGGTGACCGGCCGGGCCGATCCGGCGGTGATCGACGCGGGACGGAAGCTCGGGATGAACAATTTCCTGACCAAACCCTTCGACGCCACCGATCTGAAAACCTGCATAGAAGCCGTCGCCGGCCGTCTCTGATGCCGGCCGAGTCCCAATCCGCGGCGGACGCGGCGCGTCTTTACCGGGCCCTGGCGGACCATGTCAGGGTATCCCTGGCCGATATCGGGCGGGTCGAGGCCATGCTGGCGCGGCATCTGCCCCAGACCGGCCTGGCCGATTCGCTGCTGATGGAACTGCAATCGTTCGACCGGGTCAGCCAGGCCCTGGACGATCTTGTCCGCATGCTGGAGCACTTGGCCCTTCGGTCCGGCGACGGCCCCCATGCCGCCGCCTGCCATGCCGAAGACGTCATCGCCGCGGCCCATCTGCGCAGCACGCGCTACACGATGATGCGCCGATTGGCCGCCGACGGCACCGACACACCGGACAATTCCGCCTTGCCGGACGTGAAAGCGGTCCCGCCCGGCACGCTGGACCTGCTGTGATGCGGGCCCGGCCCCGCACGCCTCCGTGCCGAACGCGGCGACGGACCGCACCCGCCTTCGCGGGCCGCATCGGGATCGGGCATCGCCGCTCAAAATCCGACATTCTGAAATCGGCTCCGGGCCGATACCGCCGACGGCCGCCGCCTTTCGGCTGGCAAGAGATCGGCGCCGCCCGCGGAAACAGACATCGGAATATGGCTCATGATCACACCGCATACGGCATGTCCCCATCCGGTCCATACCGCCGCGCGACGTGCCGACAGATCAGGCCGCGACATCCCGCCACTGCGCGCTGAACCGCCCATCAACGTGAGGGTAAGCAATCCGTGCATTGTCGGTGAATAACTGCTACGGTAGCTACGGCAAGAAGACGCCGATGGGGAGTCGGCGGAGCAAATCGAAGCGGAAATGCGCACGCAGAGGCGCGTCCACAACATCGCGGGGCAGGCGGACATGTTCGGCCGGAAGAGCAAGTTGTTATCCAGGGCGGAAAGCCCAGATCGTGGTTACGACAGTTTCGAGTTGCGGCTCGGCGACGAAATGCGCGGCGAACGCGCCACCCTCGGAAAATCGCTGATGGACGTGCAGCGCGAGCTGCGGATCAAGGCCAGCTACATCGCCGCCATCGAAAATACCGATCTGACGGCCTTCGACTCGCTCAGCTTCGTTGCCGGTTATGTGCGATCCTACGCCCGCTATCTGGACATGGACCCGGAGATCGTCTTCGCCCGTTTCTGCGAGGAATCCGGCTTCGGCGGCATCAACGCCCTGAAACCGATGGAATCGGAAGTCTCGCGCCGCACCGCGCTGGGGCCTGATCTGGCTGCCGCTCCCGCCAAGATCTCGATCAAGCCCAAGCGGAAGACGGCGGCGCAGGTGGACCCGCTCCTGGGCGCGGGAAACCCCTTCGCCAACAAGTCCCGCCCGATCTTCGCGGGCGTCGAACCGGGCGCGCTCGGCTCTCTGGTCGTCTTGGCGCTGCTGGTCGGCGGCATCGGCTATGGCGGCTGGACCGTCGTCCAGGAAATCCAGCGGGTCAACGTCGCCCCGGTCGAGGAGGCGCCCGTACTCCAGGCCGAACTGGATCCCCTGACCGCCGCGATGCCGGGCCTCGCCGCCCCCGATGGGTCCGAGGTCGAAACGCCCACGCAGGATTCGCTCGCCCGTCTCTACCGCCCGCAGGCGCTGGAAACGCCGATCCTGACCGCCCGCGACGCGCCCATCGCCACCATCCGGCCGGGCACTGTCGGGGCCTTGGCGAATGCGCAACCCGATCTGACGCCCCCGCCCTTGACCGACGCGACCGGGCAATCGGCCGATCCCATGGCGCTGGCCGTCGACGCCGCGCTGCAAGACGCGCTGCGCGACGTCCAGGCCGCGGACGGCGCCCCCGATACGCCCCAGGTCCTGGCGGCCGAACCCGATGCGATCATGGTCGTCGCCGCGCGCGAAGCCTGGGTGCGGGTCCGCACCGCCGAAGGCGACACGCTCTTCGAGAAGGTCCTGGCCCCGGGCGAGACCTTTGAGATTCCGGCGGCCGAAACGCCCTATACGCTGCGCACCGGCAATTCCGGCGCCGTGTATTTTTCGGTCGCGGGCCAGACCTATGGCCCCGTGGCCCCGGGCGTTCAGGTCACCAATGCCGAGATTTCGGCCGACACCGTGGCCCAGCAATATGCCGTCGCCGACCTGAGCGAGGATCAGGACCTAGCCCGGGTCGTCGCCGAACTTCAGGCCGAGCCCACCCTGCCGGGCACGGAATCCGAGACCGAGTGACCCTCGGGCGGTTGCACGACCGCCCCCTCCGGCCTAGCTGTCCTAACGTGGATTCCCTGCACGAGGCCGCTGCCCATGTCGCTGCATTCCATCCGTCCCTGGCGTCAGATCGACCGCCGCCC
>JBCCCB010000091.1:0-12864 GCA_039033775.1 Pseudomonadota bacterium
GCACTGCGGGCAACCCCAACTCGACGATCATCACCCGGTTCAGCGTGCCCAGCAGCATCACCGCCGCCATGCCCACCGACACCTGGAACAGCGACAGCCGCAACAGTTGCGACAGCGGCAGGGCATCGGACCCCGCATCCGCGAACGGCACGAACCGCAAGGTTATGGCGCGCAGCGCGCTCAAGCCCGCAGCTCCAAACATGTCGAGATGTAGAACCCGGAGGTCACCCGCTCGACCTCCCGCAACTCGCCCTCCAGCATCGGCGCCAACCGGCCCGGCACATGGGGCACCATCACCGGCGACCGATCGCTGCGTGGGAACACTTTCCCGGCCCAGAACATCGCCATCAGAGGCGTGGTCCGCGGTGCCACGGTGAACACCACCTGCCCCGCCCGGTCCGTCAACGTGTTCAACTTGTCCGACAGCGAGGGCCGGTCGTAATAGATCATCGAATCCTGGGCCACGACCGCGTCGAAAGACCCTAGATCGGGGGAAAACATGTCCCCCGCCTCGAACCGGACCTGCTTGTGCAAGTCGTGCGGCAACCGCTGTGCCGCGATCTCCAACAGTGCCGGAGAGATATCGCAGGCCACCACATCGGCCCCCCGCGCTGCAGATTCCGCCGTCATCTGGCCGGCACCGCATCCGGCATCCAAGACGCGCGCCCCGGTCAAATCCTGCGGCAAGCATCCGAGCATCACCGCCCGCATCCGGTCCCTCCCAGCCCGCACCGTGGCCCGGATCCGCGACACCGGCGCGTCCGACGTCAACCGCTCCCAAACCTGAGTGGCCGTCCGGTCGAAATAATGTTCGACCCGGTCGCGCGTGGCGTCATATGCGGGCGTCGCACCCATCAATCGAACCCCAGCAACTCGAAGATTTCCCGATCCGGCAACGGATCCGGCGCCAGCCCCTCGGTCCCATTCCACAGCGTCTCCGCCAGCCGCACATATTCGGCCCGGCACCGGACGATGTCTTCCTCGTCGTCCATCTCGAACAGGGTCTTCTTTTTCAGGCGGCTCCGCCGGATCGCGTCCACATCCGGCATATGCGCGATCCGCTGGAAGCCGACGGTGTCGCAATACCGGTCCACCTCATCCGTCTCACGCGACCGGTTCGCCACGCATCCGGCCAGCCGCACCTTGTAGTTCTTCGACTTCGCTTGAACGGCGGCGATGATCCGGTTCATTGCATAAATGCTGTCGAAATCGTTCGCCGTCACGATCACGGCCCGATCCGCATGCTGCAGTGGCGCGGCAAAGCCCCCGCAGACCACATCCCCAAGCACGTCGAAGATCACCACATCGGTGTCTTCCAGCATGTGATGCTGCTTCAACAGCTTTACCGTCTGCCCGACCACATATCCGCCACAGCCTGTCCCAGCGGGCGGGCCACCAGCCTCGACGCATTGCACGCCGCCATAGCCGACGGTCACGAAATCCTCGGGCCGCAATTCCTCGGCATGGAAATCGACCTCCTTCAACGTGTCGATCACCGTCGATTGCAGCTTCCCGGTCAGGGTAAACGTCGAGTCATGCTTCGGGTCGCACCCGATCTGCAACACCCGCTTGCCCAACTTGGTGAACGCGGCGCTCAGGTTTGACGCGGTCGTCGACTTCCCGATCCCGCCCTTGCCATAGACCGAGAACACCTTGGCGCCCTCGATCTTCGCGGCGTCGTCCTGATGCACCTGGACGGAGCCTTCACCGTCCAAGCCTTTCAGGTCAGGAATATCCTTCGGCATGGGGTCGCTCCTCCTATTCCGCCGCCACGATGCCTTCGAGCCGGTCTTCAAGCTCGTCAGCGGCATCCTGCAGCGCAGCCAATGTTTGGGCATCCGGTTGCCAGAACTGGCGGTCCCCCGCCTCCAGCAGCCTGTTCGCCATGCGCGCGCTGGCCTTGGGGTTCAGCTCCGCCAAGCGGCGGCGCATCTCCTCGTCCAGCACGAATGTCTCGGAAATCTTCTGGTAGACCCACGGCTCGACCGCGCCCGTGGTGGCGCTCCACCCCAGCGTGTTGGTCACCTGCGCCTCCAACTGGCGCACCCCCTCTGGGCCATGCTTCAACATGCCCTCGAACCACCGCGGGTTCAGCGACCGCGACCGCGTCTCCAACGCCACCTGGTCCTGCAAGGTCCGCACCTTGGCCGACCCCGTCGTGGCGTCCCCGATGTAAACCGGCGCCTCGGACCCCTTGGCCCGCTTCACGGCCCGGGAAATCCCGCCTAGCGTGTCGAAGTAATGGTCGACCGTGGTCACCCCCAACTCGACCGATTCCAGGTTCTGATAGGCCAGGTCCACATCGCCCAACGCGGCCTGCAACACATCCGCCTGCCGCGCCGCCTTGCCGTTGCGGCCATAGGCGAAGGACTTCCGCGCCTCATAGGCATCGGCCAACTCGCCCTCGTCGTCCCACGCACCGCTATCGACCAGCGCGTTGACGTTCGACCCATAGGCGCCCTCGGCATTCGAGAAGACCCGCAGAGCCGCCGTCTCCAGATCGCAGCCGACCTTTTCGGCATAGGCGATGGCGTGGGCGCGGACGAAGTTCCGCGCCTCGGGCTCGTCGGCGCTGGCCGCCAGCCAAGCCGCTTCGGCCAGCATCCGCGTCTGCAACGGCAGCAGGTCGCGGAAGATGCCGGACAGGGTCATCACGACGTCGATCCGTGGCCGCGCCAGGTCCTCCAGCGGGATCAATTCAGCACCGCACAGCCGCCCGTAATGATCGAACCGAGGCCGCGCGCCCATCAGTGCCAAGGCCTGCGCCACCGGCACGCCGTCCGACTTGATATTGTCAGAGCCCCAGAGCACCAGCGCGACGGAGCGCGGCACCGCAGTATGGGCCGCCAGCAACAGATCCGCCTGGGCCGCACCTTCCTGCAACGCATAGGCCGTCGGCATCCGGAACGGATCGAAGGCGTGGATGTTGCGCCCAGCCGGCAGCACCTCGGGTGACCGGATCAAGTCCCCGCCCGGCACCGGCGAGACATAGCGGCCCGCCAAGGCCCGCATCATGCCGTCCAATTCCGCGCCCGAGCGCAGCCCCTCTTCGGCCCTGGCCCGGGCCTTCTCGGGAATGTTGGCGAGATACGCCTCCACCTGCGCGGATGTCAGATCGCCGCCCACCACGTGCAGCCCATCGGGGATCAACGCCGCTTCGGTCTCTAGCAACGCCAGCCACAGATCGTCCGGCTCCCCCTGCAAATCGACGGCGGCGGCTTGATCCGCGATGAGGACCGCCAAATCCGAAGAGCGGTCCCCCCCGCGCCACCGCTGCACAGACTCTTTCAGAGCCAAAAGCCCTTTATAGAGACCGGAGGCCAGCAAAGGCGGCGTCACATGGGTCACCGTCACCGCGCCCGACCGCCGCTTGGCCAGCGACGCCTCCGACGGGTTGTTCGACGCATAGAGATACACGTTCGGCATGTCGCCGATCAGCCGGTCGGGCCAGCACGCCTCGCCCATTCCAGCCTGCCGCCCGGGCATGAATTCCAGCGCCCCGTGCATCCCGAAATGCAGCAGCACATCGGCCCCGAAATCGGACTTCAGCCAGCGGTAGAACGCGCTGAACGCATGGGTCGGCGCGAAGCCTTGTTCAAAAAGCAACCGCATCGGGTCGCCCTCATAGCCGAAGCTCGGCTGTAGCCCCACGAACACATTCCCGAACCGCGCGCCCAGCACGAACACCCCGGCCCCATCCGATTGCTGCCGCCCCGGCGCGGGCCCCCAGGCGGCCTCGGTCTCGGCCAGCCAAGGATCCTCCGCCACCAAGCGATCCGCCGAGATCCGGTCGGCCACATTGCCGTCCTGGCCGTAGGTCGCGGCATTGCCCTCCAACACGGCGACCCGCAGCGCGTCCACATCCTCGGGGACATCCAGGACGTGCCCCTCGACCTTCAACCGCCACAGCGTGTTGAGCAGCGATTCCCAGACGGCCAGATACGCCGCCGTCCCGCTGGCCCCGGCATTGGGCGGAAAGTTGAACAGAATAATCCCGACCTTCCGGTCCGCAGCCCGGGACCGGCGCAACTCAGCCAAACGCACCGACCGCTCCACCAGGTGCTCGATCCGCTCCAGACATGGCGCCATCGCCCGCGAGGTCTCGCCCTGACACTTGCGCCCGCACCCGGCGCAGCCATTGGCATCGTGCCGCCCGGCGAACAGGATCGGGTTTGTCGCCCCGTCGATCTCCGGCAAAGCGATCAGCATAGTGGTTTCGACCGGCCCAAGGCCCGTATGGGAAGCCCCCCATTGCCCCAAGGTCTGAAATTCCAGCGGATGGGCCGCGACATACGGCACGTCCAGCCCCCTGAGCACTTGGACGGCCGCGTCGCTGTCATTGTAGGCAGGCCCACCCACCAGGCTGAACCCGCTCAGCGACACCAGCGCATCGACCCGACCGCCGGAGAAATAGGATTCGATGGCCGGGCGCATATCGAGTCCGCCCGCAAAGGCGGGCAAAACCCGCACGCCCCGTGCCTCAAAGGCGCGGATCACCGCATCGTAATGGGCCGCATCGTCCGCCAGGACGTAAGACCGCATCAGCAGCAGACCCACGGTCAACTTGCCCGATCCGGGCAGTTGGTCGGCATCGGTGACGATGCCGTGGTCCGGATGGTAGAGGCCGACATCGGGATATTCGACGGGCGCGGCCGCTTCGGTGTCGAAGCGGTCGGAGTACCGTCCGATCAGCGACCGCAGCAGGCCCTCGTAATTGTCGTCCGACCCGCCCAGCCAATATTGCATGCACAAGAACCAGGACCGCAGATCCTGCGCCTTGCCGGGCACGTAGCGCAGCAACTTCGGCAGGCGCCGCAGCATCTTCATCTGCTTTTCGCCGCTCGATCCGCTGGGTGACTTCGATCCCCGAAGCTTCTTGAGAAGCTGCACGGCCGCCGAAGACGGCTGTGCCATGTCCAGATCACCCATGCGGGTCAGCTTCACGATCGCCGGATCGCTGACCATGCCGACCATGGCATCGCATTGGTCGCGGCGGTCGCGCAACGCGGGCAGGATGGCCTGAATATGCTCGTCGATGAACAACAGCCCGCAGATCACGATATCGGCCTGCGCCACGGCCGCGCGCGCCACCTCGGCAGCTTTCGGCGTCTCCGCCCATTCGGCTGCCGCATGGACAGTGACTTCGAGGCCCGGAAACTCGTCGGCCATGCGCAGGCCGACCCGTGCCATCGGCCCCGCGGCATGGGCATCCAGGGTCACGATCGCGACCCGGTAGGGCAGCGGACCGTCACCGCGCATAATGGGCCTTCGCTTCGTAAAGGGTCTCGACGCTGATCTCGGATACGCCGCGCTCGATGGCAAAGGCCTCCGTGTTCCGCTTGGCCTTCCCGCGCACGAAGAACGGGATCTTGCGCAGCTCTTTCTCCGCCGCAGGAACCCAGACGACCTGCAGCTCCGTCTTTCCTTCGGAGATATCGTCAGGGCCGTCCGCAAGACGGAGGGCTGCAGCCCCCGCATCCGTCGCGGCAGGTGCATGACCGCCGTGATGCGACGGACCGGCCTCGTCGGAAAACTCGAAATCCTCTCGGAACATCGTCAGCAGATGCTCTTCCAGGCCCATCACCAGCGGATGCACCCAGGTGTCGAACAGGACGTTCGCACCTTCGATCCCCATCTGCGGCGAATGCCGGGCCGGAAAGTCCTGAACGTGCACCGGCGACGAAATGACGGCGCAGGGAATCCCCAGTCGCTTCCCGATATGCCGCTCCATCTGGGTGCCTAGGACCATCTCGGGCGCGGCGGCGGCGATGGCGCGCTCGACCTCCAGGTAATCGTCGGTGATCGTCGCCTCGACGCCCAGCTCTTTCGCCAAGGCCCGCAGGGGCCGGGCGAATTCGCGGTTGTAACACCCCAACCCGCAGACCTCGAACCCCATCTCGCCCCGGGCCACCTTGGCGGCGGCCATGGCGTGGGTCGCGTCGCCGAAGATGAAAACGCGCTTGCCGGTGAGGTACGTGCTGTCAACCGACGCGCTCCACCACGGTTGGCGAAGGGCGTCGGTGTCCATGGCAGGCTTCACGCCCGCCAGCTTGGCAACTTCGACCACGAAAGCCGCCGTCGCATCGCTACCGATTGGAACAGTTTTGGTGTAGGGCTGGCCATGCTCGCGCTCCAGCCAGCGGGCGGCATTTTCAGCATGCTCGGGATATAGCAAGACGTTGAAATGCGCCGCGCCCAGCCGGGCGATATCCGCCGGGCGGCTGCCCATGGGGGCAACGGCATTCGCCGCGATCCCCATCCCTTCCAGCAGCTTGGTCACCTCGACCACATCGTCGCGATGCCGGAAGCCCAAACCAACGGGGCCGATGATGTTGCACGACACCTCCGGTGTCCGGTCCATCGGCTTCGCCAGCGCGCGGCAGAGTTGGTAGAACGTCTCGTCGGTGCCGAACAACTCCTTCCGGGAATAGCTCGGCAAATCCAGCGCGATGACCGGGATCGGCAGGCCCAAGGCTTCGGCCAGGCCGCCGGGATCGTCCTGGATCAGCTCGGCCGTGCAGGACGCGCCGACGATCAGCGCCTCGGGCTTGTGGCGCTCATAGGCGGCCAGGCAGGCGTCCTTGAACAGGGTCGCCGTGTCAGAGCCGAGGTCGCGCGCCTGGAAAGTGGTATAGGTGATCGGCGGCCGCTTCCCACGCCGCTCGATCATCGTGAACAACAGGTCCGCATAAGTGTCGCCCTGGGGTGCATGCAGGACGTAGTGCAGACCCTTCATTCCCGTCGCGACGCGCAGGGCGCCCACATGGGGCGGGCCCTCATAGGTCCAGACCGTCAGCTTCATGCCGTGCCCTCCAGGATGGCCTTTCGGCGCAACGGACGTGCAAAGAGAGCGGCGAGATCGCCAGCCTGTTCGTAGAAATGAACCGGGGTAAAGACCAGTTCGATGGCCCATTTGGTGGTCAGCCCCTCCCGCTCCAACGGGTTGGCGAGGCCCAGGCCACAGACCGTGATATCGGGGCGGTCGGCGCGGACGCGGTCCAGTTGCAGGTCGACATCCTGGCCCTCTGCGATGCGGGGACCGCCAGGCAGAAGGGCCAATTCATCGGCCATGATCTTCGAATGCAGAAACGGCACGCCGACTTCGATGGCTTCCATCCCGCATTCGCGGGTCAGGAACCGGGCCAGGGGCAATTCCAGCTGGCTGTCGGGCATGAAGAAGATGCTCTGGCCCGCCAGTGTCTCGGCGGCGGCGGCGACCGCTTTGCGGGCGCGGGCACGGGGCGCGGCGGTGACTCGGTCCACCGTGGCGTCACCGATCCCGAAGGCCGCCGCCACGGCCCGTAACCAAAGCGTCGTGCCTTCCTCGCCGAACGGGAACGGCGCCGCGACCCGCTTTGCTCCGCGCTTGTCAAGCTCCGCCGCCGTCTCGCCCAGGAAGGGTTGCAGCAACGCATAGCGCGTGTTCGGCCCAACCTGCGGATCCTGATCGGCGCGCCGCCCGGGCAGAACCTGGACGGTCTCGATGCCAAGATCGGCCAGAAGCGTCCGGGCCTGGTCCTCGACCACGTCGGGCAGCGCCCCGACCAGCAGCAAGTTGGACGCGTCGGTCTTCGCCAGTCCCGGCACCATGGCGGCCAAGCAGGCATCTTCGCCCTCGGTAAAGGTGGTCTCGATCCCGCTTCCGGAATAGTTCAGGACGCGCACATGGGGCGCGTGGGCCGACGACAAGCGTTCGGCCGCCCGCGCGAGATCCAGCTTGATGACTTCCGACGGGCACGATCCCACCAGGAACAACTGCCGGATGTCCGGCCGGCGCTCCAACAGCCGCCCGACCTCCCGATCGAGTTCGTCATTGGCGTCCTTTAGGCCGGCCAGATCGCCTTCTTCCAGGATCGCCGTGCCGAAGCGCGGCTCCGCGAAGATCATCACCCCTGCCGCCGATTGCAGCAGATGCGCGCAGGTGCGCGAGCCGACGACCAGGAAGAAGGCATCCTGCATCTTGCGATGCAGCCAGATGATCCCGGTCAGCCCGCAGAATACCTCATGCTGGCCGCGCTCCTTTATGACGGGCGTGTTTGTGCAGCCGATGATCGCCTGGTCGTTCATGCAGTGATCTCCAGACGCGCGGCGCGCAGTTTCCACAGGAACTGCCCCGCGTTGATCAGGTAGGCGGCATAGGCGACCAGCGCGACGGCCATCTCGGCCGCTGGGGCGAAGCCGCCGCGAAGGACCATCCAGACATAGACGAGGTGCAATGCGATCACGCCGAAGCTGACGACATCTTCCCAGAAGAAGGCCGGAGCGAAGAGCCAATGGCCGAAGACGACCTTCTCCCAGATCGAGCCGGTCACCATGATCGTCAGCAACACGATCGTCTTGATAACGATGGAGATCGTCGCTGCCTCGTACCCGGCGCCGGAGATCAGATACCGCACGACCAATGCCAGCGACGCGAGGAAGACGAGAAATTGCAGCGGTGCCAGGATACCCTGGACCAAGGTCCAGACGCTCGCATCGCGTCTTGCCCGCTCTTCCGGTGTATATAGCCGGATTGGCCTGCGGGTTCGGATCGGCCCGGTCATCGCGACGACTCCCCCACCTTCTGATAAACGTATCGTGACGGTTACGCGTCACATGTCAACTTACATTTACATGTTGCCTTAGGCTGTGGCAGAACACAAGAAGCCAAAATGTCATCGAGAATGTCAATTTGGGTTGACATGTCGGCTAGATTAAACGCTATTTGAAGGGCTTGTCCGACAGGAGGACTCAGCATGACGTCCGAGAAAGACTGGGAACGAATCGTGCTGCCTCAGGGTCATGGCGACCCATCGGTCGCCGACTTGGTTGCGTCGATCGACGCGATCGAACTTGGCGCGCGTCCGGGTGGCGAACTTTTACTGCTCGATCACAGCGCTATCCGGTTGACCGAACAGATTTTTCTGCATGACGACGAGGCGCCGCGCCGCGCCCTTCTGGCGCGCGGCCAGCACGACCCCGCCTTCGCGGCGCGTCTGATGGCCAACATTCTTCCGCAGGTCGCCCGCCGGCTCGAAACCGGGTGGGGCGAGGATCGCCTGTCCTTCGTTGACGTCACGATCGCCGCCGCGCGGCTGCAAGATGCCGTCCGGATATTCGGACGCATCGCGCTGCCCTCGCCGGAGGCGGCATCCGTCGCGCTGATCGTTCCTCCGTGGGAGCAGCACACATTGGCCGCCGCCTTTGCGGCGCAGGCCATGCGGGACCTGGGCGCCCACGTCCGCATCGTGACGGGCCCATCGACGGGCGTGATCGCTTCGATCCTAGCGCGCGCGCCGATACAGGCGATCATGGTGTCCATCAGCGGAGAGGCAGCGCGCGAACGGGCACCCGATCTTCTGGCCAGCCTTCGGCAGGCCACGTCCCGGGCTCTGCCCATCGTCGTTGGCGGCGCGGCGGCCATCGACGCGACTGAGTCTCTTTGTCCACGGGGCGCGGACTTAATGACAAATAACTTTTCGAAAGCTTTGGGCTTTTGCAAAATCCCGCTATCTCCTCTTAAAGGCGAACTAGCGGCTACCAATGTGTAGTGCATATAACCGCCGAAAAACCGCAAGGGATGGCATCGGTCGATGAGCACGCGAGAGAGCGACTTCTGGAACGAACGCTACGGTCCGCGGATCGCGCCCGAGCATTTCGCCGATATCGTCGCCACGGCGGCGGACCTCGCAATTTTGTTATCCGCGAATGGGCGTGTCCTGTCGGTGATGACCAACCCGCTGAACTCCGCATTGGGCCGGATGGATCATTGGGAAGGCCGCAACATCAAGGATTTCCTGGCGCGCGACAGCGAAGAGAAGGTCTTCCGTCATCTCGCGGCGGTTATCGAAGACCAGGCCGACCGCCCCGTGGCCATCGAAGTGAATCATGCCGATGGCGCGACCTGGGATTTCCCGATCCGGTACACGGTCCACCAGACGGGGCGCGAAGGCCGCATTCTGATGCTGGGCCGCGACCTGCGGCCGGTGGCCGAGCTTCAGCAGCGTCTGGTCAAGGCCCAAATGGCCCTCGAACGCGATTACGAAACCCAACGCGTCATCGAGACCCGCTTCCGGGTCGTGATGGAGGCGTCGCGCGACGGTCTGGCACTGGTCGATGTGGCCGGCGGCCGCATCCTGGATGCGAACCGCGCCGCCGCGCGCCTGCTGGGCGCGGGGGATCAGCCATTGACCGGCGTCGCCTTCACCCAGGAATTCGAAGGCCGCCGCCGGGCGGAATTCATCGAATCCCTTTGCAGCCTCGCCGCGCAGGGCGACGGCTCGGGCATTCTGGTCGAAACCCGGCGGGCAGATACCGTCCGGATCGTTCCCCAAGTCTTCCGCAATGCGGGCGAGCGGGTTCTGCTCTGCCGGATCTTACCGGGCGACGATATCGCGGCGGATAGCGAGACGTCGGGCCTACTGGCCGATCTGTATCAAAAAATGCCTGACGCCGTGGCGTTCCTGGATGCCGAGGGCCGGTTGACCGATGTCAACGAAGCCTTCCTGTCCCTTGCCGATGCCGATGGACTCAACAGCGTGCGCGGCAAGGATTTCTCCACGTTTCTGGGCCGGGGCGTCGTTGACCTCAAGACCATGGCGGACCAGTCGCGCCCGGGCATCTACGCGACCCGATTCGTGTCGACCTATGGCGTACGCGTCCCCATCGAAATCGCGGCGACCGCACTGAAGACCGGCGGTCATGCCTTCGTCATCCGGGACACGTCCGGCCACGAGGCGATCCGCGACGGCGCGACATCGGGCGAGCCATCGGCGGAGGTCGCGTCCGGCATGACCGAACTGGTCGGCTCGATGCCCCTGCGCGATATCGTCGCGTCGATGACCGACGTGATCGAGAAGCAATGCATCGCGCGGGCGGTCGAATTGACCAACAACAATCGCGTCGCAGCCGCGGAAATGCTGGGGCTGAGCCGTCAGAGCCTCTACGTCAAACTGCGTAAGTATGGGCTGTTAAGTCGCGACGAAGACTGACACTCGAAGTGTAAATCTACTTTGACACTTTTCGCGGATCGAGTAATCTCGATTCATGACCGCGACCTCCACGTTTCCCGATAGACGTTGGCCCGAACCGGCGGCGATGCTGCGCCTGATAAAGCCGGTGACGTGGTTTCCGCCGATGTGGGCCTATCTCTGCGGCGCGGTTTCGTCCGGTGTCTCGCCGTTCTCCTCTCCGTTTTTGGTCGTTCTGGGCCTGGTCCTTGCGGGCCCCATCGTCTGCGGGATGAGCCAGGCCGCCAATGATTGGTGCGATCGCCATGTCGACGCCATTAACGAACCCGACCGCCCGATCCCCTCGGGCCGCGTCCCGGGTCGTTGGGGCCTGTGGATCGCCCTGGCCATGTCGGCGCTGTCCCTGGCCGTCGGCTGGGCGTTGGGGCCCTGGGGCTTTGCGGCAACCCTCGTCGGCGTCGCCGCCGCCTGGGCCTATTCGGTCGAGCCGATTCGCCTGAAGCGCTCCGGCTGGTGGGGCCCGGGCCTCGTTGGCCTCAGCTATGAAACCCTGCCCTGGATCACCGGTGCCGTCGTCCTGGCAGGCGCGCCGGATTGGCGCATCTTGGTGGTCGCACTGGCCTACGGCATCGGCGCCCACGGCATCATGACCTTCAACGACTTCAAGGCGCTGGAGGGCGACCGCGAGATGGGCATCAATTCGCTCCCCGTCACGCTCGGCCCCGACCGCGCGGCCCGCGTCGCCTGCGCTATCATGCTGGTGCCCCAGCTCGTCGTCATCGCGGCCCTCATGGCCTGGGACCGCCCCATTCATGGCGCCATCATCGCCGTCCTGGTGGCCCTGCAACTGCTCGCCATGCGCAAGATGCTCCGCGATCCCAAGGCGCTGGCGCCCTGGTTCAACGGCACGGGCGTGCTGCTGTCGGTCTCGGGCATGATGGTCGCCGCCACCGCTTTGGGGGGGCTCTGACATGCTCGGCTGGACCGGTATCCTCCGCCTCTGCCTGGTGAATGCCTCCATCGGCGCCATGGCCGCGCTGCCGGTGAACCTGTTCAACCGGCTCATGACCGTGGAGCTTGCCCTGCCCGCGATCCTCCCGGGCCTCCTCGTCGCACTCCACTACGCCGTCCAGATCAGCCGCCCGGCCTGGGGCCACCGATCCGACGCGGCAGGTCGCCGGGTCCCCGTCATCCTCTGGGGCATGGCCCTTCTGGCCTGCGCCGTCACCGCCGCTGCTTGGGCCGTGGGCCTGCCGACCGGGACGGCCCTCCTCGTCTGGATCCTGGCCTATGCCGCCATCGGTATCGGTATCGGCGCGGCCGGCACGTCCTTCCTGGCCTTGCTCGCCACCGCCGCACCCGAAGACAAGCGCGGCGCCTCGGCCACGCTCGCCTGGCTCATGCTGATCGTCGGCGCCATCGCTGCCTCGGTCGGCACGGGCGCCGCCCTGGAACCCTACTCTCCCGAGCGCCTGACCGCGGTCGTCGCCGTCGTCTCAGCCGCCGCCTTCCTGCTGACGGTCTTCGCCACAATCGGCATGGACCGCGAAACGGCGGAGGTCGGCCAAACCCCGCCCCTGATGGCCGCCCTGCGCGAGACCTGGACCGACCCCAGAGCCCGCCGTTTCACCGGCTTCGTCTTCCTGTCGATCCTGGCCTTCTACCTCTCGGAACTCATTTTCGAGCCCTTCGCGGGTCACGTTCACGGGTTGAATCCCTCCGACTTGGGATTAATTCGAGGTTCAGCAGTTAATCAAGATGGCCGTAGTAGTGGATTAACCGTTCCTAATGGCCCTTCACAACAAGCGGTAATTTCCCAAGCGCTACAAAACAGTAATATTGACCCATCGCAGATAAATTATATAGAAGCTCACGGTACCGGAACAAGTTTAGGTGACCCAATCGAAATCAATGC
>JBCCCB010000092.1:0-12757 GCA_039033775.1 Pseudomonadota bacterium
CCAAGAAATCGCGGAGTTGGTCGAGAAAACCGTGACCCGCGAGGCGTTCCAGACGAAGTACGCGGACGTCTTCAAGGGCGACGAGAAGTGGCAGGGCGTCGACGTGCCCCAGCAGGAAACCTACGATTGGCCGGCCACGTCGACCTATGTGCAGAACCCGCCCTATTTCCAAGGGATGTCCACGCAGCCCGGCGAGATCCACGACATCAAGGGCGCGCGGGTGCTGGCGATGCTGGGGGATATGATCACGACGGACCATATCTCGCCCGCCGGGTCGTTTAAGGAGACCTCGCCCGCCGGGAAGTACCTGACCGAGCGGCAGGTGCCCCCGCGGGAGTTCAACTCCTACGGGTCGCGGCGCGGCAATCATGAGATCATGATGCGCGGGACCTTCGCCAATATCCGCATCAAGAACGAGATGCTGGATGGGGTCGAGGGCGGCTATACGTTGGGGCCCGATGGCGCGCAGACCTCGATCTATGACGCCGCCATGGCGTGGCAGGATCAGGGCGTGCCGCTGGTGATCTTCGGGGGCGAGCAATATGGCGCGGGGTCGTCGCGCGACTGGGCCGCGAAGGGCACGGCGTTGCTGGGCGTGAAGGCGGTGATCGCCGAGAGCTTCGAGCGGATCCACCGGTCGAACCTGGTGGGGATGGGCGTGATCCCGTTCGAGTTCACCGGGGGCGATACGCGCAAGTCGCTGGGGCTGACGGGTCAAGAAGAAGTGACCATCGAAGGCTTGGGCGATGTGAAGCCGTTACAGGAGGTCGAGGCGGTCATCACGATGGCGGACGGGTCCGAGAAGACGGTGACCCTGAAGTGCCGGATCGATACCGAGGTCGAGATCGACTACATCAAGAACGGCGGCGTTTTGCATTACGTGCTGCGCAATCTGGCCCAGGCCGCCTGAGCCTCTTCGCGTCCTTGCAGACGCTCATCGGCGGGGTCCCCCTGGGGCCCCGCTTCGTCGTTGCATTGACCCGTGTCGCGGCGGAACTTCACCAGAGGGTGATTGGCGTGGCACCGGACGTTCCGATAGCAGGATCCTGCGGACCGAAGACCGACCGGAGACCTTCATGCGCCTGGCCACTGCCCTTGCACTGACACTTGCTGCCACGCCTGTGACCGCTGACCCGGTCGTGGTGGAGTTGTTCACCTCGCAAGGTTGCTCTTCGTGTCCGCCGGCGGATGCCCTGCTGGGCGAGTTGTCCGGACGGGACGACGTGATCACCCTGTCCTGGCACGTCGACTACTGGGACTGGATCGGCTGGACCGATACTTTCGCCACGGCCGATTACACCGCCCGCCAAAGGTCCTATGCCCAGGCCGCCGGGACCTCGGTCGTCTACACCCCGCAATTCGTGATCGCCGGGATGGACCAGGTGGCCGGGCCGTCCGCGATGGAATTGGTAAGCCGGATCTCGGCCCACGAAGGCAGCACGGATGACGTTCTCAAGGCCGTCGCGACGGGCAGCGGCGGGGCCGCCATCCAGGCCGATGCCGGTGGCGTGCCGGCGCGGCTGGTCCTGGCGGAAGTGTTGCCCAAGGCCACGGTCCAGATCGGTCGGGGCGAGAATGCGGGGCGCGAGGTCACCTATCACAACGTGGTCCGCGATTGGGCGGTCCTGGCCGATTGGGATGGGGCGCCGATGGTGATGGCTCTGCCCGAGGCGGCGGAGGGACATTATCAAGTCGTGTTGGCCCAATCCATCGTCAACGGCATGCCGGGGCGGGTGATCGGCGCGGTGAAGCTGGACTGATCGTCCGGGCGCGCGCTAGGCCGCGGATATGGTACGGGCGATTCTTCTCGATAAAGACGGCACGCTGACGGATTTCCGCGCTACGTGGGAGCGGTGGCTGCCCGGCGCGTTGCGGGACCTGGCCCGCGAAAGCGGGGCCGATCCCGGGCGGCTGGGCGACGCGATCGGCTTCGATCTGGCAAGGGGCCGGATCCGCTCCGGGGCCTTGTTCGTGACGGCCACGGGGCGTCAGACGGCGGCCGCGATGGCGGCCGAGGCCGGATGGCCGGCCGATCGGTTGAGCAGCTGGCTCGCCGTCCGCTTCCGGGCCGTGCCGCAGGTGGCCGTCACGCCGGCCGGACCCTTCCTGGCCACGCTGCAAGGCCGGGGCTTGACCTTGGGCGTCCTGACCAACGCGGACGAGGCCGAGGCGATTCATCATCTGGGGCAGTTGGGCGCGCTACCTTACCTGGCGCGGGTGATCGGATGCGACAGCGGTTATGGGCCGAAGCCCGATCCGGCGGGGGCCTTGGCCTTTGCCGACGATCTGGGTCTGGACCCGGCCGAAATCGCCATCGTGGGCGATGGGATGACCGATATGGGCGCGGCGCGGGCGGCCGGAATGGTAGCCGTCGCGGTGCTGACAGGGGCCTTGGACCGTTCCGATCTGGCGCCCCATGCGGATGTGGTCCTGGAGGACGTGACCGGCCTGCCCGCCTGGTTGGACGCGCGCGCGACGGCTTGACGCGGCTTCACGCGGCCTGACATGGGGCCGGACCCGGTCGGCCTCCAACTTTTGCCGATGCCCTGAGGGCGACCGGCTCCGCCGGCGCCTCCCCCGCACCGTGCCTGACGGGACGGCCGGATCGGCTGGTCCTGGGCCGCCGGCCCGTCGCTCCCATGACCGGTGCCGGTCTGGGTTCTCCGGCCCGCGGAGACGACGATCCGTCGCGGCGCGGTCTCGGCTTCGATCCGGATGATGGGCTCAGGGAGAGTGCGGCGACCCCGCGGGGTCGCCGCGTTTGAGCGGGGTCGGGCAATCTCCATCCCTCGGCAGTCGGACCGCAGCGATGTAAGCTGGCCGACCGCATCTGCCATGGCCAGACAGATCGGCAGCACCAGGCCGGGCCCACGCCCGGAACCCGCGACGGAACGACATGCACGGACGGGCTGAAGCGACCGGCTCGGCCGGCGTTTTACGCCAGGATGTCGCGTCCCATCTGCGCGAACAGGTCGACATAATCCAGAAGCACCCAGTTTTCCGCGATCCGGCCGTCGGCGCAGCGGTAGAAATCCATCACCCGCAGCGTCAGCGGCGTTCCGGTCGCCGGGACGCCCAGATAGGCTCCGCGATGGGTCATCGTCATGGACGGCCAGCCCGAGATCGCGGCATAGTTTCCATCGCCGATCCGGCAATAATGGTTGCCGCCCTTTCGGTCGGGAAAGGCGGCCAGGAACGCCGCCCGGTGATCCTTGACGAAGCCCTCCCACCGGTAATTCGACCCGATCCCCCCAGGGCCATACCACAGCATGTCGTCGGCCCAGCTCCCATCGGCGCCGGTCTGGCCGGGCGACGCCTTCGTCTCGGGATCGTAGACATGCAGATCGCCCAGCATCCGCTCGATCAAGTCCAGGCTGGCCGCCCCATCTCCCCGCGCCGGGCAGACGCCGTCATGGGTCGCCGGGCCGGGGAACAGCATCTCGGTGCCCAGGATTTCCGCATAGGGCCGTCGCCCGGCCTGCCGCATCAGATCGGGCAGGTCCAGGATGATCCGGCTCAGCACGATCCGGCCGTCCTCGTCCAGCCGGTGGAACTCGCCCGCGCGGAGGAAGGCCAATCGGCCGGACGAGGCGACCCCCCACAGATCGCCATCCTGGGTGCCCACGTAATGGGACACGCAGGCGACCCAGCGGCCGCCCTCGGCGCGGCGGTTCTGGCCGCCGATGACGATCTCGTCGCGGCGGTGCAGGCCGGTCAGGGCCCGGCGCAGGGGGGCGATGACCTGGTCCAGGATGGCGTCGGCGCCCTCGACCCGGCCCACGGGCGCCATCATATCCCAGACGGCGCCGGGGGCCAGGATGGCGGGCGATCCGGTCAGCAATCCGGCAAGCCCGGCGGCGGTGTCGGCGCGGAAGTCGGTCATGGAACCCTCGATTTCGCGCTTGCATGGCGGTCGAACCCGCGGCTAGCGTCCTTGCAAGCGTATGCAGGCAGAACATGTGTCATGTCGCGCGGCGCTCGAAAAGAGGGCTTCGCCCTGGACGAACCGGCGCCCGTCCGTAGGGTGGGCACCAGGGAGGCCGGGCCAACCGGCACCACGACAACAGCAGACGACAGGGAGAATTCGATGCTGATGAAGAGACTGGCCCTTGCGGGCGCATTCGCGCTGGGCGCGTCGACGGCGGCCATGGCCTGCTCGTTCGAGGCCGAGACCGAAATCCGGATGCTGTCGGCGGGCTTCGAGGCCTGGAAGGCCGTGTCCGACGCCATGGCCGAATGCGGCAACGTGCAGGCCGAACTGGACCAGGAATTCCGCACCAAGCAGCCCGCCGCCTTCGCGGCGAACCCGTCGCTCTATCACCTGGGCGGCGTGTCCAATGGGACGATCACGCCGCTTCTGAACGCGGGCACGATCCGGCCGCTGGACGATCTGGTCGAACAATACGGCCAAAACCTCAGCCCCAACCAGTTGATCCGGGTGAACGGCCAGATCATGGCCGTGGCCATGATGGTGAACACCCAACACATGATGTACCGCCAGGACATCTTCGACGATCTGGGGCTGGAGCCGCCGGCGACCTATGACGACGTGCTGGCCGCCGCCGCCGCCATCCAGGAGGCCGGCGTCGTGGACTACCCGCTGGGCGCGACGATGCAGTCGGGCTGGAACCTGGCGCAGGATTTCAACAACATGTTCCTGGGCTTCGGCGGGACGTTCTACAACGACGATTCGACGCCCGCCGTGAATTCCGAAGCCGGGATCGCCGCGCTGGAAAAGATGAAGGCGCTGACCGAATACATGGATCCCGAATACTTGGTCTCGGATTCCACCTACGTCCAGCAGCAGTTCCAGCAGGGCAAGATCGCCATGGCGAACCTCTGGGCCTCGCGCGGGGGGGCCATGAATGACGAGGCCGAAAGCCAGGTCGTCGGCCTCGTGGGCTCGTCCGCCGCGCCCGTCGCAGTCGCGGGCAACCCGCCTGCCACCACCCTGTGGTGGGACGGCATCGTGGTCGCCGCCAACATCCCCGACGACGAGGCCGAGGCGGCCTTCCGCGTCGCGATGGAGGGACTCGACGAAGAGATGGTCCAGGCCAACAACAGCGCGGCGATCTGGCTGGTGAACGGCTACGCGCCGGATGCCATGGCATCCGGTGCCATCGCCACGGCCACAGCCAGCCCGCCGCCGCAAAGCTATCCGTCGACCAGCCAGATGGGCTTGATGCACACGGCCCTCGGCAACGAACTGCCCGCCTTCTTCACCGGCGACCGCACCGCCGAGGAAGCGCTGGCCGCCGTCGAGGAAGCCTATACGGCCGCCGCCGTGGAAGCCGGCCTTCTGGAGTGATCCGGCCTTGACCCAGGTGGGGCCCGGTTGCCGGTCGGCGGCCGGGCCCTGTTTCTTGGCCCGGCACGGTCGGGCGGCGGGGCCCAAGGGCGGACCACGGATCGAGGCCGGGATATGAGAACGGATCGGAAGACCGCCCTGGTGACCGGGGCCGCGCGCGGCATCGGGCTGGCGCTGACGACGCTGCTGACGGGCCGCGGGTGGCGCGTCGCGATGGTGGACAGGGACATCCCGGAACTTCGCGCCGCGTCGGCGCCGCTGGCCGACGTGCGGGCCTTCGACTGCGACGTTTCGGTGCCCGGTCAGGTGGACCGGATGATGGCGGATGTCACCCAGGCGTTCGGCCGGGTCGACGCGGTGGTCAACAATGCCGGCGTGGCGGAGTTTCGGCCGATCGGGGACACCGATTTCGAGATCTGGCGCAGCGTCATGGCGACCAATCTCGATGGTGTCTTCCTGGTCTCGCAGGCCGCGTTGCCCGCATTGACGGCGGCGCGGGGATGTATTGTCAACATCGCGTCGATCTCCGGGCTTCGGGCCTCGACCCTGCGGACGGCCTACGGCACCTCGAAAGCGGCGGTGATCCAATTGACCAAGCAGCAGGCCGTGGAATTGGGGGAATTCGGGATCCGGGCGAATTGCGTCTGCCCGGGACCGGTGCGCACGAAGCTGGCCATGGCGGTCCACGATCAGGCGATCATCGACGCCTACCACGATGCGATCCCCCTGAACCGCTACGGCTCCGAGACGGAGATCGCCGAGGCGATCGCCTTTCTCTGCTCGGCCGAGGCCAGCTATGTGACCGGGCAGGTGCTGGCCGCCGATGGCGGCTTCGAGGCGACAGGGGTCGGCCTGCCGGCCCTTCGCCAGCCTCCGGGTTGAGGCCGGACCTTCACATGATTGGATGAATGGGCCTGACCGGACATCCGTGGAACCGCCGCGGCCCCGTTGGTGAACACGCGCCCCTGGCCCAAGGGGCGGGGCCGAGGCAGCGTCTGCATCGCACGACCCGGTCGGCCTGTCCGGGGAACTCGGTCGAAGGCGACAGGCTGTAACGTATGGTCGGCGATTGACCGTCGGTCGCGCGCCATGTCACATCGCCGTTACCGAAGGCGGCCCGGGGGGACGGACCGAAGATGATGGATGACGGTCTCGAGCCGGAGGAGTTCGGCCCCTTCGGCGCGCCCCTGTTCGATGGCCCCGAAGCGCGGGCGCTGCGGCGGGTGGGTGTGATCGACGTCGGATCGAACTCGGTCCGGCTGGTGGTCTTCGACGGCGCCGCGCGCTCGCCCGCCTATTTCTTCAACGAGAAGATCCTCTGCGGCCTGGGCGCGGGCCTGGCCGAGACCGGCAAGCTGAACCCCGAGGGGCGCGCGCGGGCCATGGTCGCGCTGCGCCGGTTTGCGATCTTGGCGCGGGGGATGGCGGTCAATTCGCTGACCGCCGTGGCCACGGCGGCGGTGCGCGAGGCCGAGGATGGCCCGGCCTTCGAGGCCGAGGTGGAGGCCGAGACCGGCCTGAAGCTCTGGGTCATCGACGGGACCGAAGAGGCGCGGCTGTCGGGCCAGGGCGTTCTGCTCGGCTGGCCCGAGGCCGAGGGGCTGATGTGCGATATCGGCGGCTCGTCCATGGAACTGGCCGAATTGTCGGGCGGCGCGGTCGGCGCGGTGGTGTCGGGCAAGCTGGGGCCGCTGAAACTGGTCGGGGCCGGTGGCAGGTCGGGCCGTAAGCGCGAGATCGACGCAGGCGTGGCGGCGATGGCGAAGGTGCTGGGCCGGGACCGGTACGACCGGATCTACCTTGTCGGCGGATCCTGGCGGGCCATCGCCCGCGTCGACATGGAACGGCGCGGCTACCCGCTGCATGTGCTGCACGAATACACGATGACGCCCAAGGACCTGCGCGCCACGTTCGATCATATCGCCGAGTCCGATCTGGATGACCTGCGGCAGCGGACCTCCACGTCGGCGGCGCGGATGTCGCTTGTGCCCATCGCCTCCGAGGTGCTCAGCCGGGTGTTGAAGACCTTCCATCCCAAGGAAATCGCGATCTCGGCCTACGGGATCCGGGAGGGCCTGCTCTACGAGCAGATGCCGGACGTGCTGCGCGCCCGCGATCCGCTGATCGAATCGTGCCGCTTCGCCGAGGCCAAGGACGCGCGCCTTCCCGGCTTCGGGCGGGTGCTGTATCATTTCGTGGCGCCGCTCTTCGGCCGGATCTCGCGGCGGCGGCAGCGCCTGATCCGGGCGGCGTGCCTGTTGCACGACGTCAGCTGGCGCGCCCATCCCGATTACCGGGCCGAGACCTGCTTCGACAACGCCACGCGCGCAAATCTGGGCGGGCTGACTCATTCGGAACGGGTGTTTCTGGGCCTGGCGCTGCTGCACCGCTATCGCAACAAGCGGGAAGGCACGCCGTTCGACGCGCTGGCCCCCCTGCTGAACGACGAGGACACCGTCCAGGCCGAGGTGGTGGGCAAGGCGATGCGCTTCGGCGCCATGTTCTCGGCCCAGGATCCGTCGCTGATGGGGAAGCTGAAGCTCTTCCCCAAGAAGGGCGTGCTGGAACTGTCGCTGCCCAAGGGCGATGGCGAGGCCCTGTTCGGGGAAGTCGCGGAAGCGCGCTTCAAGTCCTTGGCGTCGAGCCTGGAGGCGGAGCCCACCGTCCGGGTGGTGGGCGGCTAGGGCGACCCGCCCTCGGCCCAGCGGCGCGGCCGCTTGGCGGCCCCGCCCGGCCGGCCCGTGACCGGCCAATCCGACGCCGGTGCGACCGGATCGAAGCGCCGTCGGACATCCTTCGCATCGGATGGCTGACCCGCCCGCGCGCCGTCGCGAAAAAAAATCCGTCTCGTTTTGAACCCTGGCCGCCGCTGCCCCGACCAACGGTTAACTCGCCGGTCGATGGCGCGGCGATCCTGGGCTCACTCCCCTTGGATCCAGCCATCGGCCGGCGGGGGACCGCGACAATCAGAACGATTCACAGACGGAGAGTCCAAATGCCTTTCTTCAACCTTTTCAATTTCCTGTTCGGCGGCCGCGAGATCGAAGGCTCGGATCGGGGCGAACTGATCATCGGCTCGTTCGGCGGTGACCGGATCGCCGGGAACGGCGGCGACGACAAGATTTTCGGCCTGTCGGGCGATGATGCCCTCTCGGGCGGCGACGGTGACGACAAGGTCTTCGGCGGCGCGGGCGACGACACCGTCGAAGGCGGCAACGGCGACGACGACCTCTCCGGCGGCCGGGGCGATGACCGGATCGTCGGCAACAAGGGCGACGACCGGATGTTCGGCGGGCGGGGCGACGACCTGCTGGTCTGGAACAACGGCGACGGGTCGGACCTGATGAATGGCGGCCGCGGCCACGACCGGGTGCAAGTCAATTTCAACACCGACCTGGTCGACGACGACTTGCGGAACGACGATGTCGCCGAATTTTCGGTGACCGACGACGGCGTGCAATTCGCCCGGATCGAAGTGAACGGCCAGACCGAGCGGGGCCTGTTCCAACTCGACATCCGCGAGACCGAGGCGCTGGAGACCAATTTCGGCGATGGCGACGACGCGGCCGTGATCGTGGACGATGTGCTGGACCAGATCGCCCTCGATCTGGATGGCGGCGCGGGGATCGACCTGATCGACCTCAGCCAGGCCGCGTCCGGCGCCGGGGTGGATCTGGCCGCTGGCACCTTGGATGGTTCGACAGCCGAGAACTTCGAAAACGTCATCGGCACCGAATTTGACGACACCATCACCGGGGACGCGCAAGACAATGTCCTCTCGGGCCTGGGCGGGGTCGACGAGATCTTCGGGCGCGACGGCGACGACATCCTGGTGGCGGGCAAAGGCGACGACTTCGTCTTCGGCGGCGATGGCGACGACGATCTGATCTGGAACAACGGCGACGGCTCGGACCTGATGCATGGCGGCGCGGGCGAAGACCTGGTTCAGGTCAATTTCGACACCGACCTCGTCAATGACGACTTGCAGAACAAAGACGTGGCCGAATTTTCGGTGACCGACGACGGCGTGCAATTCGCCCGGATCGAGGTGAACGACCAGACCGAACGCGGGCTGTTCCAGCTCGACATCCGCGAAACCGAGACGTTGGAGACCAATTTCGGCGGTGGCGACGACGCGGCCGTGATCGTGGATGACGTGTTGGACCAGATCACGCTGGACCTGGATGGCGGCGACGGGATCGACCTGCTCGACCTCAGCCAGGCGGCCTCCGGCGTCGACGTGGACCTGGCCGCGGGCACCATCGGCGACGTGTTCCAGATCGCCACCGGTGCTCCGGCGCCCGAGGGCACGATCTCCGGCAGCGGCGAGGGGGTCGTCGGGACCGGCGGTCCCGCCGGCACGCCGGTCGATCCGGCCGACATCGACCTGTCGGAGCTGGCCCTGACCGTCTCAACCGCGCAGAACTTCGAGAACGTCACCGGCACCGCCTTCGACGACGTCCTGCGGGGCGACGCCCAAGACAACGTGATCCGCGGCGGCGTGGGCGACGACATCCTGATCGGGGGCGAGGGCGCCGATACTTTCGTCTTCTTCGAACAGGATCTCGGTGTCGACACCATCCTCGATTTCGAGGTCGGGGTGGACCGCCTGCAATTCGTCACCACCGATCCGGGCGTGGGGGCCGAACAACTGATCGACCGGATGAACCAGGTCGGCAGCGACGTGGAGCTGTCGGTCAACGGGAAGCTGATCACGATCGAAAATGTCGCGGTCACGGATTTCGGCGCCAACGATGTTCTGATTGCCTAACGTAACCAGTCCGCGCCGAAGACCCCGCCGGTCCGCGACCGGCGGGGTTTGTCGTGGCGCGAAGCGGGGCCGCCGCCCCGGCTTGTTCCATGCCCCGGCCCATGCGAAGGACGGCGGCACGCTCTGGCAACCGAAAGACCTCCCATGCTGCTCAGCCGCTATTTCCTGCCCGTCCTGAAGGAGACGCCCGCCGAGGCGCAGATCGTCAGCCACCGCCTGATGCTGCGGGCCGGCATGATCAAGCAGGCCAGCGCGGGCATCTATTCCTGGCTGCCGCTGGGCTACCGCGTGCTGCGCCGGATCGAGCAGATCGTCCATGAGGAGCAGCAGCGCGCCGGCCACATCCCGATGCTGATGCCGACGCTGCAATCGGCCGATCTCTGGCGCGAAAGCGGGCGCTACGACGCCTACGGCCCCGAGATGCTGCGCATCACCGACCGGCAGGACCGAGAGATGTTGTACGGCCCTACGAACGAGGAGCTGATCACCGACATCTTCCGCTCGAATGTCGGCTCCTACAAGCAGCTGCCGCTGACGCTCTACCACATCCAATGGAAGTTCCGGGACGAGATGCGGCCCCGCTTCGGCGTCATGCGGGGGCGCGAGTTCCTGATGAAGGACGGCTACAATTTCGACCTGACCAAGGAAGACGCGCTGCATGCCTATAACCGGCATCTGGTCACCTATCTGCGGACCTATGAGCGGATGGGATTGCAAGCCATCCCCATGCGCGCCGATTCCGGCCCCATCGGCGGCGACGATACCCATGAATTCCTGGTCCTGGCCGACACCGGCGAATCGGAGGTGTTCTACGATTCCGAGGTCACGGATCTGACCTTCGGCGACCGCGAGATCGACTTCAACGACGTCGCGCAATGCGCGGGGATCATGGAAGAATTCACGTCCCGTTACGCCCGGACGGACGAAACCCACGACGCGGCCGAATTCGCCAAGCTGCCCGAGGCACGGCGGCGCACCGCGCGGGGGATCGAGGTGGGGCAGATCTTCTATTTCGGGACCAAGTATTCCGACGCCCTGGGCGCGACCGTGCAAGGCCCGGACGGCAAGCCCGTACCAGTCCATATGGGCTCCCACGGGATCGGGGTCAGCCGCCTGTTGGGCGCGATCATCGAGGCCAGCCACGACGACAAGGGCATCATCTGGCCCGAGGGCGTGACGCCGTTCCATGCGGGGATCGTGAACCTGAAACAGGGCGATGCGTCGACGGATTCCGCCTGCGACGGCATCTACCAGGCGCTGGCGACCGAGGGGCTGACCGCGCTCTACGACGACCGGTCCGAGCGGGCGGGCGCGAAATTCGCCACCATGGACTTGATCGGCCTGCCCTGGCGTATCACGGTCGGCCCGCGCGGGCTGGCGGGCGGCAAAGTCGAGCTAACCTCCCGCCGGACGGGCGAAAGCGAGGAGATGGCGCCGGAAGTGGCGGTGGCGCGGTTGAAGGAGATCTATGCCGCCCATCTCTGAGCCGGGTCCGAAGGTCTGCCGGGTCCCCTTGGGCGGCGTTTTGCCCCAGCGGCGTCCGGGCGAGGTCGGTGTCGTGCTGACGCTGTCGCGGGCGCTCACGGCCGGGTCGGAGAGAGACCGGATCGCCCGATGGATCGCCGGCTTGCGATGCGGGGCGTCGATCCACTGGGCGCCGGACGGGCCGCTCTGGGAAGATGCGGTCGACTTTGCCGATATCGACGGATGGTCGGAGGATGGGGCGGAAGACCACACGACTCTCACCTGCAGGGTCTCTGCCGATCTGGACGGCTTGTGGGAGGCTATGGACCTGCTGCCTGGATTCCTTTCGCAATTTGGGCCGAGCCTGATCCTTGATATCGGCGGGCGTCCCCATCGGGCAGAGATCGCGGTTCTCCGCCAAGGATTGAGGCGCGGCAGGTGATCTGGCCGACCCCCGAGGAGCGCCGCCGACCTGCCGGGCTGCGAGGCGTCTCCAAGCATCCCGCAAAGCGCCCCCTCACCCCACCCCCTCTCCCCGAGGGGAGAGGGGCGGCTCCCCCGCGCGCGGCGGTGTATATCGGAGAGCGACGGTCAGCCTCAGCGGGACGAAGCCCTCTCCCCCAAGGGGGAGAGGGTTGGGTGAGGGGGGCCGCGCAGACGGGCAGCGGCGGTCGTTCTGGTCTGGCCGTGCCTCTCGCCGCCCTGCTTCAATCCGCATCGGTCTGTGCGTCAAAGACCTCCTTCGCGGCGAGCACCGCGTTGATGGCGGCCGGAAAGCCGGCATAGACAGAGACCTGTAGAAAGACCTCCACGATCTCCTCGCGGCTTAGGCCCACGTTCAGCGCTGCTTGGATATGGACCTTCAGTTGCGGCGCCGCATTCCCCATGGCCGCCAGCATGGCGATGGTCGCAATCTGACGTTGCGGCAGCGTCAGGCCGGGGCGGGAATAGATGTCGCCGAACGGGTATTCGATGACGTAGCGCCCCAGATCGGGCGCGATATCGCTTAGGGCGGCCTCTTCGTTGTCTCCCAGTCGATCTGGAACGGGATCGGTTGAGAACCCGTTGAGAGGCGAATCGCCGTGCTCTTGCGGTTACAGCAGTGCCGGTATTTATTGGTGCTGTGTCTTATCTTGCGGAATGGAAATGATCGATCGGAGCTGTACTTCGGCTCTTTCTTTTTTTGTCTATCGTTGTCCCGAATTTTGCTATCG
>JBCCCB010000093.1:0-12739 GCA_039033775.1 Pseudomonadota bacterium
TACATTCTTCATTTTTTGTTGCATTTTTGGCGTTGTCACGCGGATTGCGCAGGGTCGTGCGGCGGCGGGGGATGGATCGTATCCCTCTTGGTGATGAAGGACCGGTCCCGAGTAGGGGCGCCCCCGTCTGTCTCTTTGGACCTGAACGGAGACTTGGGCGCGAGGCCCGCATGCCAAGATGAGGTGGAGGGACGTCACGATGCCCGATGCGCTCGGTTTGGACGTGTCGCAGGACCAGTTGGATGCCTGCCTCGTGGGAAACGGGGTCCATCGGCGGTTCATCAAGGATGCCGCAGGGCTGAGGGCTCTGTGCCGGTGGGCGCCGGAACAGGATGGCGCGATCGTCGTGTTCGAAGCCTCCGGGGCCCATCACCGCGGGCTTGAGCGCGCCCTGGCGCATCGGGGCCTGACATTCGCCAAGGTCAATCCGCGCCCGGCCCGCCGCTTCGCCGAAGCGATCGGCCAAGTCGCGAAGACCGACCGCGTGGAGGCCGCAGGTTTCGCCAGGATGGGGCGCGCGCTGCAACTTGAGCCCACGGCCGGGGGCCCCGAGCCTCTGTCCGAACGCCAGGACTTGCCGGTGTATCGGCGTGGGCTCGCAATCGTATGGCGGCGCAGGCCAGGCTCAAGACCACGGGGCTGAAGCTCTTGCGACGTCTTCTTGCTCAGCGCCCAGCCCAGATCGAGCGGTAGATCGGATCGGTCGACGGCGCGACGCAAGCCATCATCCGCGCGGACCCTGGCCTGTGTGGTCGCCTGGAGCTCCCGACCGGTCTTCCAGGGATCTCGACGGTGTCGGCGACGGCCATTCTCGTGGAGCTGCCCGAGTTGGGCCGGATGTCCGCCAAGCAGGCCGCTGCCCTAGCCGGCCCGGCGCCCATATCCCGTCAGTCGGGACGATGGCAGGGGCACGACCGCATCCAGGGCGGGCGATCTTCCGTTCGAAGGTCTCTCTTCATGCCAGCGCTGAGCGCGATCCAGCCCAACAGCTCAGCCAAGGCGAAATTCGACCAACCCGTCGCCGACGGCAAACCGCCCGAAGTCGCCCTCCCGGCCGTCATGCGAAAGCTCATCGTCACAGCGAATGCACTCCTGAGAGACGGGCGGACATAGACCGAGGAGCAATCTTGATCATCACGGATACTCGGGACATCGCGTGCCGCGATGCCCTGCCGGGTAGTGGATCGGGATGCAGGTCAGATCTGCGAGCCGGACCTGGTTGGACGCGGAGGCCGTAAAGTCCGCCTGATCCTGTTCGGGGGCCGTAAGGATCGGGAAACGGTGTTTGGTCCCGGCATGTGATGGCGCTGGTCTATTGTGAAGCGATCTGGTTCTTCGGTCCAGCATTTGACGATGTGCTCGTAGGGCGTGAGGCCGCGTAGGGTCTTTAGTTGCCGGGCGAAATTGTGGGCCGCGACGAAGTCCGAGAGATGGGTTCGGAGCTGATCGTGAGCCCCGTAGTGGTAGCGCCTGATGGTGGCCTCCTTGATCGTGCGGTTCATCCGCCCGACCTGGCCGTTGGTCTATGGGTGGTTTATCTTTGTCAGCCGGTGTTCGATGCCGTGCTCGGAACAGGCAATCCGGAAGGCGTGCGAGAAAGCATGACGATCCTGTTTTCGGTTGGTGAACTAGATGCCGCTATCCGCTGCCCGGCAGGGCCTTGCTTCAGCAATGTCCCGAAAGGGAGTGAGCACAGTATGAATGCGATAGGGCATCGCCTCGACAACCTCGCGCAGGAAGGCGGCGGCGGTCGTCTTCCCGGCCTTCGGAACCAGTTTGGCGAAGGCGAACTTGGACGTGCGGTCTACGGCGGCGAACATCCAGAGCTTCCCCTCGTCGGTCCGCAGCTCTGCGATATCGATGTGGAGATACCCGATGGGGTAGCGTTTGAACTTCGAGCGCTTCGGTTTGTCGCCCGCGATGTCCGGCAGGCGGCTGATCCCATGGCGTTGGAACAGCCGGTGTAGGGCGGACCGACTGAGATACGGGATCGATTCTTGCAAGGCGTAGGGGCTGTCGTCCTGCGGCAGGAGCGTGTGGCGTCGGAAGGCCAGGCACATCGCCTGCTCCGTTTGACCGAGAACTGAAGAGCGCACCTCTTTCGGTCCCATCCGTGCGTCCTCGACCGTCCTGCGCTTGCGCACCTTGCGGACAGTCTGCTCGTTCAAGCCGTAGCGTTCCGCTAACTTCGAGGCCGAAGCTTGCCCCTCCCGGGACATTGCCATGCAATGCCCTGGCGGGCAGCGGGTCGCTGTATCGCAGCTCGGACGGCGTGCGTGGTCGTGGCGCTCCCATGCAGAACTTGGCCCATAACTCATCCCTCTCCGTGGTAGTCAGAACTCTGCCACCACAGTATGGGACTGAGCACCTAGAGCATCAGACTGAAAATGGGAATCTGAGGATTCCGATTGGGCTGGATTTATGACTCACCACATTTGGAGGTGGATCATGGGCAAACCGCTATCACTGGATCTTCGTCGCCGGATCGTCGCCTTTGTGGAGGCGGGTCATTCCTGTCGTGCGGCGGCGGATCGGTACGACGTCTCACCGAGCTGCGTCCTCAAACTGATGCGGCGCTGGCGCCGGACGGGAGCTTTGGAACCGGCGCGTCAGGGACGGCCACCCGGAGGGCGGCTGGCCCCGTATCACGACTTCCTGTGCCGAACTGTCGACGCGCGCCCCGACATCACGATGCCCGAACTTGCTGCGGCGTTGGCCGAGACACATGATGTCGCCGCCGACCCTGCCGAACTGTCGCGATGCCTCATCCGCCTCGGGTACTCATATAAAAAAATCGCTCATCGCAACCGAGCGCGGGCGCGCCCGTGTGCGGCGTGAGCGCCATGTCTGGCGGCACCTACGCCAGCCGAGGATGTGCGAAGAGCCGCATCGGCTGGTCTTTCTCGACGAGACCTTCACGACCACCAAACTGCCCCGTCTGCGCGGGCGCGCGCCCTGCGGAGACCGGCTCCTGGCCGATACTCCTTTTGGCCATTGGGGCACCCAAACCTTCATCGCGGGGCTCCGCTGCGACGAGGTGATCGCTCCATGGGTCCTGAACGGGCCGATGAACCGCGCCACCTTCGACGTCTATGTCGAAACCCAACTCGCACCGATGCTTCAGCCCGGCGACGTGGTCATTCTTGACAACCTGTCGGCGCATAAGAGTGAGCGGGCACGGGCGATCCTGGCCGAGCACGGCGCCTGGTTCCTGTTCCTGCCGCCTTACAGCCCCGACCTCAACCCGATCGAGATGGCCTTCGCCAAGTTGAAAGCACATCTGCGCCGCATCAAGGCACGCACCCTCGACACGCTTTGGAAAGCTGTCGGCGACATCTGCGACCTGTTCAGTCCATCCGAATGCTGGAACTACTTCAAGGCGGCTGAATATGCGTACGATTAAATGTCCGAAGCTCTAGGGACAGCCTGTCGGTCGAGATCCTCGGGTCAAGCCCGAGGATCACCTGACCGAGCCCGTTGCCGGATCAATCCAAGCCGACTCCACTCCAATACGGCGAGCGAGCGGCCCTGCCTGCGACGATCCCCGGAGGCCGAGAGGCAACATCAGGCCCCCAGTCGCGCCGGGCAGCCCGCGCGTCAGCGCTCGGGCGGCTCCTGATATTCGGCCTGGGCAGGGTTACGAAGTTCGGTGTCGTGGATGTGGTCCAGCTTCTGCTGCAGGTCCGGCGGCAGGGTTTCCGGCTTCAGAAGGACCTTCCCGTCATGGGCCGACGCGATGTTCTCGGGGCCGATCTGGACGTCTCCGTAGCCCTCGAAATAGACCAGGAGGGTCTGGGGTCGGACCTCTCGAACGGCGCCGATGCCGGTCTCACCGTCATGGACGAAGACCTCATCCTCGATGCGGATGGTGGATAGGGGCATGGGCTCCTCCTCTGACCGACCCTGTACGAAAACGAGCCTATCCGATCTTGCGGGTTTTGGACATTGACCGAGCGCAAGGCCGGGCGATCGCCCGGGCCCGCATCAATCCAGGGCCGCGACCTGGGCCGCGAAATCCTCGCCCCGCCGTTCGAAGCTGTCGTATTGGTCGAAGCTGGCGGCGGCCGGCGCTAACAGGACGGTGTCGCCCGGCTGGGCCTCGGCCGCGGCGCGGGCGACGGCGGTCGCCATGTCGGTGCAGACTTCGGTCTCGACGGCGCCCAGGGCCACGGCGAACGCGGCGGCTTCGCGGCCGATGACATAGGCCTTCGCCACGTGACCGTAATGGGGGTGCAGCGCGTCGAAGCCGCCCTCTTTCGCCAGGCCGCCGACGATCCAGCGGATACGCGGGAAGGCAGCCAAGGCTTGGGCAGCGGCGTCCACATTGGTGGCCTTGGAATCGTTTACGAAGGTGACGCCGTCGCGTTGCGCCACGACCTGCGACCGGTGGGGCAGCCCGGGATAGGACCGCAGGCCCGCCTCGATCTCGCGCGGGGCCAGGCCCAGGGCGCGGGCGGCGGCCCAGGCGCAGCAGGCGTTCTGGTGGTTGTGACGGCCCGGCAAGCCGGAGATGTCGCGCAGATCGACGCTGGCGACCTGGCGGCCCTTGCGGGTCTCGGCCAGCCAGCCCTTGCGGGCCGTGACCTGCCAACCGGGGGTAGTCAGCTTGGCGGTCGAGACGCGGATGACGCGGTCGTCGCCCTGGGCTTCTTGGAGTTGGGTGGCCAGGTACCGGCCCTCGTTCTCGTCCACGCCGATCACGGCGCGGTCTGGCCCACCCTCGGCAAAAAGGCGGCGCTTGGCGGCGAAGTAGCCGCCGAAGCCCGCGTGACGGTCCAGATGGTCGGGCGAGAGGTTGGTGAAGACGGCCACGTCGGGCGTCAGCGAACGGGCCAGATCGGTCTGGTAGCTGCTGAGTTCCAGAACGATCACATCGTCCGGGCTTGGCGGGTCCAGGTCCAGGACGCCCCGGCCGATATTGCCCGCCAGATGGGCGTTGCGACCCGCATCGGTCAGGACGTGGTGCAGCAGCGCCGAAGTGGTCGACTTGCCGTTGGAGCCGGTGATGGCGACGATTCTGGGCGCCTCGCCATCCCAACCAAGCGAGCGAAAGAACAGCCCGATATCGTTGTCGACGGCCACGCCCGCCTGCCACGCGGCAGCGATGGCCGGATGGGGTTGGGGGTAGAGATGGGGGATGCCGGGGCTTGTGACCAGGGTCGCCACGCCCTCCAGCGCACCGGGCTTGGCGAGGTCGCGGGTCTCGATCCCCTCGGTTTCGGCCGCCTCGCGGCCCGCCGCCCCGTCGTCCCAAGCGATGACCCGGGCGCCGCCCGCCTGAAGCGCCCTCGCAGCCGTCAAGCCGGACCGGCCCAGGCCCAGCACGGCAACGATGGCGCCTTCATAGCCGCGGACGGGAATCATGGGCGCGCCAACCGCGATCCGCGGCGGAAGAACAGGAGGGCGATTGCGATGGCGAGGACGGAAAGGGGCCAAGGCACCTCGATGCCCCAGCCGAGCGGGAGCAGCCAGAGCGGCCCGAGGCACACGAAGCCTGCGACGCGGGCGCGCATGGCCGTGGCGCCCACGGGGCCCAGCGGCAGGCGGTCGAGCCACGGGATGGAGCCGGACAAGAGACCGGAGAACGCGCGCATCAGCGGGTGACCTCGGCGCCGATTTCCCACCCGAAGCGGCGGAGTTCCTGCCAGCCGTCGCCCAGCGACGGCTTGGGTTCACCCGCCGTCGCGGCGCGATAGCCTTGGGAGACGGGCCAGCCGAGGATCAAGAGCCCGACCAAGAGGGCCAGCGCGCCCAAACGGGCGGCCTTCGTCGAGAGCGCCAGAGGGTTCTGCGGTTGGCGATCTACCATTCGATCGGCCTCCGATCCCGAAAGAAGCCGCCGGTGGGGCCGTCATCAGGCAGGGTGGCGAGCCAGATTGCCGTATCGGCGCCTTCTTCCGGCGAACGATTGGCGCGCGGGCCGCCCATGCGGGTCCGCACCCAACCGGGGCACATGGCATTGATTTTGACACCGCGCGGCGCTTGACTGGCGGCGCGGACCGTAAGGGCATTCAGGGCGGCCTTGCCGACGGCATAGGCCCCGCCCCCGCCCAGCCCCTCGGCGAAGCTGCCCCAGCCGGAGGATATGTTCACGACGCGCCCCGACGGCCCCATTCCAGGCATCAGAGCCCGCATCAGGCGGTAGGGCGCGCGGACCATGACCTCAATCGAGGCATCGAAATGATCGGGATCGTCGAACAGACCCTCATCCCAGAGGACGCCGGCATTGTTCACGAGGACGTCCACCGATCCGAGTTGCGCCAGGCCGGCCTCCATCGAGGCATCGTTGCGCAGGTCCATGGCGATGACGACACATCCATCGGGCCCCGTGCCGTCGCGGCTGCCCACGGTCACATCGAGGCCGCGGTCGCGCAAGCCTTCGGCGATGGCGCGGCCGATGCCGCGATTGCCGCCGGTGACGAGGGCTCGGGTCATGGGCACTCCTTCTCGATCGTGCGCAACAAACCTTCGTTCCAAGGCAGGTTCAACTCCGTTTCAACGGAGTTGTCACCCGGCGGAGAGGGCGCGCAAGACCTGCATCGCGCGCTCGTCATGGCGGGCGGGAACGAAAGCGTGGTCATGGTGATGCCCCGCGACCATGTTGCAGGCGATATCCGCCTCGGCCAATGCCTGTGCCACCGCAGCCGTCAGGCCGCCCCCTTCCAGCGAGGAATGAACGCGAAGGGTGATCTGGCGCATGGGCGGCGCGTTGGCGGGCGCGTCCGAAACCGAGACGATGGCGGATAGACCCTCGGCCTCGCGGATCGTCGCCGGGACCTCGGCCTTCGGGCGCGGATCGGTCACGAAGGCCCAGTCGCCTGGTATCAATTCAGGGGACATGCCCGCGATCATGGCCGCTCTGTCGGTGACCCGGCTCACCGGACCTTCAGAGTCGCCAGCCCGATCAGTGCCAGGATCAGGGCGATGATCCAGAAGCGGATGACGACCTGCGGCTCGGCCCAGCCCTTCTTCTCGAAATGGTGGTGGATGGGCGCCATCAGGAAGACCCGCTTGCCGGTGCGCTTGAAGTAGAGGACCTGGACGATCACCGACAAGGCCTCGGCCACGAAGACGCCGCCGATGATAGCCCAGACCAATTCGTGCTTTGTGATGACGGCAACCGTCCCCAGGGCGCCGCCCAGGGCCAAAGAGCCGGTGTCACCCATGAACACGGCTGCCGGAGGCGCATTATACCACAGGAACCCCAGACCGCCGCCGATCAGACCGGCGGCGAAGATCAGCAGCTCGCCGGTGCCGGGCACATAGTGGACGCCCAGATATTCGGTGAAGTCGGTGCGGCCGACGGCATAGGCGATGACGCCCAGGGTCCCGGCGGCGATCATGACGGGCATGATCGCTAGGCCGTCCAGGCCGTCGGTCAGGTTCACGGCATTGGCGGAACCGACGATCACGATCATCACGAACGGGATGTAGAACCAGGCCATGTTGACCAGGACATCGGCGAAAACGGGCACGGCCAATTGGCCCTGAAGATCGTCGGGATGGGTATAGAGCGCGACGAATCCCGCCGCGGCCGCGATCACGAACCCCACCGCCAGGCGCACGCGCGCGGGCACGCCCTTGGTGTTCCCGGCGCTAACCTTGGCGTAATCGTCGATGAAGCCGATGATGCCGAAGCTGATCGTCACGGCCAGCACCAGCCAGACATAGGGATTGTCGAGGCGGCCGAAGAGCAGGGTCGCGACCGTCACCGCCCCCAGGATCAGCACGCCGCCCATGGTAGGTGTCCCGGCCTTGGCGAAATGGCTCTCGGGCCCGTCCGAGCGGATCGGCTGGCCCTTGCCCTGGCGCCTGCGCAGCAGGTTGATCAGGGGCTTGCCGAAGAGAAAACCGAACAGCAGCGCCGTCAGAAAGGCGAGCCCGGCGCGCACGGTGATATAGCGGAACAGATTGAAGACGTCGCCGCCATCCGAGAATGTGTAGAGCCAGTAGAACATGGGGGAATCGGTTACTCCTCGGGTGCGCCGAGCGCACGCAGGCCCGCGACGAGCTGGGCCATCTTCATGGAAAGCGACCCCTTCACCAGCACCGCGTCGCCGGGCTGGACCAGGGTCTTCAGGCGGGGGGCCAGAGCATCGGCCGTGGTGGTGTGCAAGCCGCGCCGATCGGCTGGAAGCGCGTCGTGCAGGTGGTGCATCAGCGGGCCGATCGTATGGATCTGATGGAGATCGGCGATGGCCCCATGCTCGGCCAAGCCAGCATGCAGGTCGGGACCGGTCGGGCCAAGCTCCTTCATGTCGCCGAGGATCGCGATCCGGCGGGCCTTCGCGGGGATCGGCGTGGCTGCCAACAGATCCAGCGCCGCGCCCACCGAGGCCGGGTTGGCATTATAGGCATCGTCGATCAGGTCGACGGCTGGCGCATCGGGGGAGAGGCGAACGGCGTGTCGCCGTCCGCGACCCTCGGGCGGGGCCCAGTCCGACAAGGCCATGGCCGCACGGGCGACATCGGCGCCGGCCGCATGGCAGGCGGCCAGGACGGCCAGGGCGTTCATGGCGAAATGGGCGCCGGGCGCGCCGATCCGGAAGGTCATCGGGCCAAGCGGGGTCGCTGCCGCGCAGGTGGTGGCGTCGGCCGCCGCGTTCACCGTGCTGATGACCCAATCCGCGTCGTTCGATCCGAAGGACACCGTGCCGCCTTCGGCCAGGATCGGCGCCGTCTCGACATCGGCGTTCCAAATCGCCGCGCCACCATCCAACAGGCCCGAGAAGATCGAGGCTTTCTCACGCGCGATCCCCACGATCCCATCTTCGAAGGCTTCCAGGTGGACGGGCGCCACGGTCGTCACCATGGCCACCTGGGGCTGGGCCATGGCAGCTAGGGGCGCGATCTCGCCGGGATGGTTCATGCCGATCTCGACGACGGCATAGGCGGCGTCCGGTGGGATGGCGGCCAGCGTCAGCGGAACGCCCCAATGGTTGTTGTAGGACTTGATGGCCGCGTGGGTCTTGCCCTGGGCCGCCAGGCAATGGCGCAGCATCTCCTTGGTCGATGTCTTGCCCACACTGCCGGTAACGGCGATGACCACGGCTTGGGCGCGCGCGCGCCCGGCGCGACCCAAATCCTCCAACGCGGCCTGGACATCAGGCACCAAGAGCAACGGAGCATCTTCGCAGCCCTTCGGGATGCGCGAGACAAGCGCGGCCGCCGCCCCGGCATCCAACGCCGCGCGCACGAAGTCATGGCCGTCCCGCGCCGCCGTCAGCGCCACGAACATGTGACCCGGCTCCATCGCGCGGCTGTCGATGCCGAAACCGGTGACGGCCCAGTTTCCCCTGGCCTCGCCCCCCGTCGCCGCGGCGGCCTCTGCGGCGGTCCAGAGCGTCATGCCTCGCGCCCTTCCAGGGCGGCGACCGAAATCGAGGCTTGTTCAACGTCATCGAAGGGCAGGACCATGTCGCCCACAATCTGCCCGGTCTCGTGCCCCTTGCCCATGACCAGCAGGGCGTCGCCTGGCTCCAGCATCCCCGCCCCCCGCAGGATTGCCTCGGCCCGGTCCCCGATCTCCGCTGCGTCGGGCGCCCCGTCCAGAACGGCCGCACGGATCAGACCTGGGTCCTCGGACCGTGGGTTGTCGTCGGTCACGATCACCGCGTCCGCGTTCTCATGGGCCGCCCGCCCCATCAGGGGCCGCTTTCCGGTATCCCGGTCGCCCCCCGCGCCGATAATGGCAACGATCCGGCCCATGACGTGGGGCCGCAGCGCCTGCAACGCGGTGGCCACGGCGTCGGGCGTGTGCGCGTAATCCACGAAAACCGCCGCGCCGTTGTCGCGCGTGGCGGCCAGTTGCATCCGGCCGCGAACGCCGGTCAGCTTCGGCAGGGCGGCGAAGACGGCGTCGGCCTCCTCGCCCGCTGCGATGACCAGACCCGCGGCGAGCAGGGCATTCGCCGCTTGGAACCCGCCGATGAGGCTCAATCGAGCCGAAGAGGCCCGCGCCTGCCAGCGGAACAGAACTTCTTGGCCGATGGCATCGAACCGTTGCCCGGTCAGGCGCAACCGGGCCGCTTCGTTCGCGCCCACCCCGATCACCTCCTGCCCGCGGGCCTCGCAATGGGCGGCCAGATCGGGACCGTGAGGGTCGTCCAGATTGACGACCGCGATCCCATCGCCCGGCAAGATGCGGTCGAAGAGACCGCGCTTGGCCTCGAAATAGGCCTTCATTGTGCCGTGGTAATCCAGGTGGTCCTGGCTCAGGTTTGTGAACCCGGCCGCGGCCAAGCGGACGGCCTCCAGCCGCCGCTGGTCGAGCCCGTGGGACGACGCCTCCATGGCGCCGTGAGTGATGCCGAACTGCGCCATCTCGGCCAGGAGCTGGTGAAGCGTGATCGGTTCCGGCGTGGTGTGGTTGGACGGGGCGTGGAATGCCCCCTCCACGCCGGTCGTCCCGATATTGACCGCCGTTATCCCCAGCGCATCCCAGATCTGGCGCGTGAAGGCCGCCACGCTGGTCTTCCCATTCGTGCCGGTCACGGCGACCATGGTTTCAGGTTGGGACCCGGCCATCAGGGCCGACGCGAAGGCCAGTGCGGTGCGGGGATCTTCGGTGACGATGGTGGGTGCACCGGCTGGGATGATGTCGGCGCCCGCGCGATCCGTCAGCACGGCGACCGCCCCGCGGTCCAGCGCGTCGGCCGCGAAGCGCGCGCCGTGGGTCAGACTGCCGGGCAAGGCGGCAAACAGATCGCCAGGCCGGACCTTGCGGTTGTCCACCGCAAGACCCTGCACCCGGATATGCGACGGCCCGGTCAGGCCCAACTCGCTCAGCGTCTTCATCACCTCGGCGCCCCTCTCTGGCGACCGCCTACCCTGTCGTCGCGCGTCCCGCAATTCAGCGGGCGGCGACTTGGGTCAGATAGGCTCCGAAACCGTCGGAATCGGGATCGAAATCCGGCCGCAGCCCCAGCAGCGGGGCGACACGGCGCACGATTTCCGACGACACCGGAACCGCCGTCCACCCCGCCGTCCGCCGCTCTTCGCCCGCCGCGAAGACCTGGGGTTCGTCCAGCGTGACGACCAGCACATATTTCGGGGCATGTGCCGGGAAGATGCTGGCGAAGGTCGTGATGGTCTTATCGTCCCAGTAGCCGCCATTGTATTTCGGCTTGTCCGCCGTCCCGGTCTTGCCGCCGACTTGGTAACCCGGCACCTCGCCCAGAGACGCCGTGCCGCGCATGACCACTTGGCGCAGCATGTGACGGCTTTCGGCCGAGACCCGCTCGGACACGACGCGGGGGCCGGGCTCGGGGGCTGTGTCACGGGCCAGCAGGGTTGGGCGCACACGGGTCCCACCGTTCAGAAGCGACGCATATCCCGCTGCCAGATGCAGGGGCGAGGCCGATAGGCCGTGGCCGTAGCTGACCGTCGCCGTGGTGATATCCGGCCAGCGGTCCGGGATGATGGGCCGGGCGCCGGGGGCTTCGGTCAACTCGATCGACGTGGGCTCGAAGAAGCCGAGGGACCGCAGGAAGCTCTGCTGCCGGGCGGCGCCGATATCGAGCGCCAGCCGGGCTGTGCCGCGGTTGGACGACTTGACGATCACGTCGGTGACCGACAGCTGATCGCCGTAATCGTGGAAATCCCGGATCCGGTGACCGTTCACCCGAAGGCCCGGCGCGGTATTGATCATCGTGCCCGCGTTCGTCAGCCCCAGTTCCAGGCTTTGGGCCGACGCGAAGATCTTGAAGGTCGACCCCAGTTCATAGACCCCCTGCACCGCCCGGTTGAACAGCGGGCTGTCGCCCGGATCGCCCTCGGTGGCGGGGCGCGGGCGGGAATTGGGATCGAAGTCCGGCAGCGACGCCAGGGCGCGAACCTCGCCGGTATGGATGTCCATCAGGATCGCGGTGGCGCCCTTGGCGCTCATCAGGCGCATGCCACCGTCGAGTACGTGCTCCACGGCCGTCTGCGTGGGCAGGTCGATGGACAGCCGCAGGGGCGCGCCCTCGTTGGCGGGGTCGGCGAGATATTCGTCGAAGACGTCCTCGACACCGGCGACTCCCTTGATCTCGGCCGCGCGCACGTCCTGTTCGCCGTAACGCGCGCCGCCCAGAATGTGGGCCGCCAGCGGACCGTTCGGATAGACCCGAAGCTCGCGCTGCCCGAAGAGCAGCCCCGGTTCGCCCAGATCGTGGACGGCCTGCTGTTGCTCGGGCGAGATATTTCCCTTCAGCCAATAAAACTTGGAGCCCGAGATGAAGCGCCGCTCCCACGCTTCGGCCTCCATGTCCGGGAAGATGCGGGCCAGACCTTCGGCGGCGGCCTTGGGGTCCACCATCTTGTGGGGCTGCGCATACAGCGCGGTGGCATCCACATTGGTGGCCAGGACGCGGCCCGACCGGTCGGTGATGTCGGCCCGGTCGGACACGATGGACGCCCCCGCCAACCCTATGGTCGACGGCTCGCGTGCCTCGGACGCGGAGATGCCGGCCATCTTGGCGCCGATCACCGCGAAGCCCAGCACGAAGCAGGCCGCCGTGAACTTCAGCCGCACCTCGGCCCGGGCACGCAGGCGTTCGGGGTTCGGACGTGCCCCGAGCGGTTTCGCGGCCGGAGCGGCCGGGATAGTGGGAGCCACGGGGACGAACGGGTCGGTGGCGAGGATCTTGCGGCGGCGGCGGATCATGGCAATTGCTCTCCATCGTCGGCCAGGGTCGGCGGCGCGATCACGCGCGGCGGCGCGTCCGCGCCATAGGCGTGGTTCATGATGATGATGTCA
>JBCCCB010000094.1:0-12694 GCA_039033775.1 Pseudomonadota bacterium
CCCCGTCGGCACCGCGATGATCATGGTCGCGACCATGAAATAGGCCTGCTGGGTCAGCGACATGCCGACCGTATACATGTGGTGCGCCCAGACCACGAAGCCCAGCGCGCCGATGGCGACCATCGCATACACCATGGGCAGGTAGCCGAAGATCGGCTTCTTGGAGAACGTGCTGATGACGTGGGACACGATGCCGAAGGCCGGCAGGATCACGATGTAGACTTCGGGATGCCCGAAGAACCACAGGATGTGCTGGTAGAGCACCGGATCGCCGCCGCCGGCCGGGTCGAAGAACGTCGTCCCGAAATTGCGGTCGGTCAGCAGCATGGTGATGGCGCCGGCCAGGACCGGCAGGGCCAGCAGGATCAGCCAGGCGGTCACGAAGATCGACCAGGCAAACAGCGGCACCTTGTGCAGCGTCATGCCCGGCGCGCGCATGTTGAGAAACGTCGTGATGATGTTGATCGCACCCAGGATGGATGACGCGCCCGAGACGTGGACCGCGAAGATCGCGATATCGGTGGACCAGCCCTGTTCCGTCGTCGAAAGCGGCGGGTAGAGGACCCAGCCGATGCCGGACCCGGTCTGCCCGTTGCCGCCGGGCACGAAGACCGACATCACCGCAAGCGACGTGCCCGCCACGAACAGCCAGAACGACAGGTTGTTGAGGCGCGGGAACGCCATGTCCGGGGCGCCGATCTGCAGCGGCATGAAGTAATTGCCGAAGCCGCCGAAAAGGCCCGGAATGACCACGAAGAACATCATCAGGATGCCGTGGCCGGTGATCAGGACGTTCCAGATATGGCCGTTGGGCGTGCATTCCCCGGCGGCCGCAGCTGTCAGGCGGGCGCCTTCCATGCACATGTACTGCACGCCGGGATGCATCAGCTCCATCCGCATATAGACGGTGAACGCAACCGAGATGAACCCGGCCAGGCCCGCCACCCAGAGATAGAGGATGCCGATGTCCTTGTGATTGGTGGACATGAACCAGCGCGTGAAGAAGCCGGGCTTCTCGTGCGCGTCGTGGCCGGAAATGGCGGCGTCAGCCATGCGGTCGCTCCCGTGGACGTTGTGTTCGCAATCGATAGGAAAAACAAATCGCCCCATCGAGTCCGGGGTCTTCTAGACGTCGGGGGGAGGGGGAGCAACGGGCCGATTGGTCGCGGTCGCGGGCGGTTTGCCGCAACGCGTCAGGCCCGCAGGACCGTAATCCGGGGCGCGATCTAGCGGAATGGGCAGGTCCGGCGCAAAGCCGCATCCAGATCGTCCATGGTCACCGGCAGACCCAGATCCACCAGGGACGTGACGCCATGCCCGTGGATGCCGCAGGGGACGATACCGTCGAAATGGGACAGATCGGGTTCGACATTGATCGACAGGCCGTGGAACGACACCCATTTGCGCAGACGGATCCCGATGGCGGCGATCTTGTCTTCGCGCGGGGTGCCGTCGGGCAGGGGGGGCAGGTCCGGCCGCTCGATCCAGACGCCGACGCGGCCCGGCCGGACGACGCCGCGCAGGCCGAATTCGGCCAGGGCGCCGATCACCCAAGTCTCTAGCGCCACGACGAAGGCGCGCACGTCGCGACCCCGGGCGCCCACATCCAGCATGCTGTAAACCACCCGCTGGCCCGGCCCGTGATACGTGTATTGCCCCCCGCGCCGGGCCTCGTAGACCGGGAAGCGACCGGGATCGGTCAGGTCCTCGGCCCGCGCCGACGTCCCGGCCGTGTAAAGCGGCGGATGTTCCAGCAGCCAGATCGCCTCGTTCGCGCGGCCCGCGTGGATGGCGGCGGCGCGGGCCTCCATCTCGGTCAGTGCCCGCGGATAGGGCACGGGGGCGTCCGACGTGATCCAATCGGGCGCCCCGATCCGGGCCTTGGTAAGAATCTGATGACCCAATGTCAGGTTTTCCTTGGCTTGGGCATTCTGGCGCGCCTAGGTTTTCGAACGTTTGATTGAAGGATTCTGCCCATGTTTGCAAATCGCACCCTTGCCGCCGTGACCGCATTCGCCGTTTCATTGCCTGCTCCGATGGCCCTGGCCGGGACCGACGACATCGTCGGCGGCATCATCGGAGGCGTCATCGGCGGGGCCATCGCCAATTCCGCCCGCCAGCAGCAGCCGCGCCAGACGGCGCCCCGCCGCACCACGACTCGCCAGACCACCACCCGCCGCGCACCGACCGTGTCGACGGCCCAACGTCAGCAGAACCGCGACGTGCAGACCGCGTTGAACTATTTCGGGTTCGATGCCGGTGGCGCCGATGGCGTGCTGGGGCGTCGGTCGCGGGCCGCCATCTCGTCCATGGAATCCTTCCTGGGCCTGCCGCCCGACGGCGAGTTGACCAGCTTCGAGCGCAATATCCTGCTTGGCGCCCATACCCGCGCCATCTCCGGCAACCCCGACACGATCCGCCTGATCTCGACCTCGCCGCTGGGGGCCCGCGCGGCGTTGCAGGCCCAGAAGGACCTGATGACCGGCGGCACCGGTCAGCCACAGCTGCGAACCACCGGCTATCCCGGCCTCCCGCTGGAGGTCAGCCGCGCCGTGGACGAGGTCGCGGCCTCCTCCGACCCGTCGCCCGAACAGCTGTTGCAGCGGTCGGGCTTCATCCAGCTGTCGGATCTGAACGGCGACGGGCAGAACGACTACATCATCGACACGTCCTTCTCGGGCTCGTCCTTCTGGTGCTCGGCGGCCGAATGTAAGACGATGGTCTTCGTCTCGACGCCGTCGGGCTATGCGCGCAACGACCTGCTGGCCCATTCGCCCACGGCGGCCACGTTCGAGTGTTTCGGCGCCTCCTGCCGTCTGGCCCAGCCGTCGACCGAACCGCTGGTCGCCTCGACGCCCGATTTCCCGGCCCCGGCCGAGGAAGCGCCGGGCACGACGCTGGCCGCCGCGCCCGCTTTGCCCAGCTTCGGGACCGCTGCGGCCGCGCCATCCCTGGCCAGCCATTGCGGCAAGGTGAACCTGCTGACGGCGACGCGCGGCGGCTTCGTGAACGTGTCGTCCGGCGGGGAACGCACCGTGGCCCTGGCCGAGCAGTTCTGCCTGGCCCGCAATTTCGCCATCGACGAGGGCGAGCAGATGGTCGCGGCCATGCCCGGCACGACCATGGACATGGTCCAGGCCCAATGCGGCAGCTTCGGCCCCGCCATGGCCGCGCAACTGACGGCCCTGTCGTCGCGGTCGGAAACGGAGGTCCTGGGCGAGGTCTCGGCCTTCGCGCTGACCACCGGCATGTCGCCCGAGCAGTTGCGCCAGACGGCCACGTTGTGCCTGGCCGCGGGGTATCGCAGCGATGACATGGACGTGGCGCTCGGCTCGGCCATGCTGCTGGTGGCCATGGGCTCGGCCCCCCATGCGGAATTGCTGGGCCACCACCTGAACGACGGCTTCGGCACGACCAAGAGGCCTGACTTGGCCGCCGAATGGTACGGCACCGCGATCCAGGCGTTGCAAGGCGGCGCGACCCCGGTCTTCGCGCCGAACCAGTCCGACCGCACGGCGCTGCTGGTCTGGGCCGCCGCCCCGGCCCAAGGGGCCGCCGCCGCCGCACCCGCCCAGCCGGTGCCCGCCGCGCTGCCGACCTTCGGCGCGCCCGTGCAGGAGTGACCGATGGCGCGCCGGAGGACGCGATTTTCGGTCTTCCCTTCGGCGCGCCGCTTCGGTAGGGCCTCGCCACGCTTCGGGGTCATGCGGTCGTGGCGGAATTGGTAGACGCGCAGCGTTGAGGTCGCTGTGGGGTAACACCCGTGGAAGTTCGAGTCTTCTCGACCGCACCACCCCGAAGCGATGACGCGCCGCCCCCGGGGCGGCGTTCGTCGTTTCGGACGCCCGTATCCTGCTTGTCGGATGGCGGAGGCGGCCAGAAATCCGTGGCTTGGCGGCGGGCTACGACGCTCGATTACAGTTCTCGGAGATGGATTGTCTTGATGGCTTTCGCCATCGTATCGGCACACGTCGTGGCGCAGGATCGCCATAAACACCGCTGTAAAGAAAGATGGGCTAGGCCTCATACGAGACCTAGCCCAGTGATATTCTAAACTAATCGTTGCTAAAAAATAAATAACGTAAAAAGACGTGCGGCGATCAGTAATACGTTTTAACCGCCACAAGCGGTTTTTCGCCTATCCACGCGCTCACGACAACATGTCTTTTTGGTCAGGTCGGTCGTAACGGCAACGTCATGACGCCGTTCTAATATCTGTATTGTAAAGATAACCGGATCACATACCGTCGGCGATACAGATCACGCTACCCGAAAAATAGGTGCCGCGGGGTGCTGCTCCCCCAGAGCCCGGGGGGACTTTCCGATCGGCCTCTGGGTGGGCCCGTCGATGGGCCATTGTCGGCCGCCGGTCCTGGCCGCGTCCTGTCTGACCGGTGAAGTCAATCACCTGATGCGACCGACAGGCGGAGCCCTCCTATGGGCAGTCAAACGATCCCCCGCGGCCGGTCCGCCTGAGCGAAATCGCTTCGGTACGAAGTCCGGCGCCTGAGATGATGCCGTCCCGGCAGGCATGCGATGACTGCGTCGCCCCCTTGGACAGATACCGGGATCGACCAAAGCAAAGACCCGTTCGCGCGCTCCGAAAGGGGTCGCCGGCAAGGCGGTCACCGAGGTCGTCCCAGGCAACCGAACCGAGCATCGAGGCCCGGACATATTCGAGGATCGTCGAGGGCCCGACCGATTAGACCGCGCGCGGCCGGAACAGGCGGAAGGCCGGCCGCGTCTCGGTCAGCTTGATCTCGCCATGCCGCTGATTGCCGAGCGCCAGCGTGGCCTCGCGCAGGACCTCGATTCCCAGATTTGCATCCTTGGGCAGCAGCGCGCCGTCGATGGGCCGACCGAAGGTCACGTGGTAGGGCTGGACGTCCTTGTTCAGCGTCTCGTGGAACAGGGTGATGTCGCGCAGTGTCGGGTGGATCGCGTCGAAGGCGTAGAACATCGCGGAATTGCGTGCCCGGATATGGACCGGGATTACCGGCAATTCGAACTTCCGCGCGATCATCGCGGCCGAGGCCATCCACGGGCGTTCGTGCAGGCGCAGGCCCCGCCGCTTGGCCAAACGGCCCGATGGGAAGATCACGCCCATCCGCCCGGCCTCCAAAGCGGCGCGCGTCTGGCTCATGGTCTCGCGGGTCTTGGTGACGGTCCGCTTTTCCTGCCGCCATTCCACAGGCACGACGATGTCGGCGAACGGCGGCAGCACCCGGATGATGTCGCTGTTGGCGTAGATGAACATGTCCGACCGGCGCCGCATCAGGCGGTCGTGCAGGATGATGCCGTCCGCGATGCCAGTCGGGTGGTTCGCCACGATCAGGCAGGGGCCGTCCTGTGGCACATTGTCGAGCCCGTCATGGGTCACCCGCCGAGCGATGCGCCGGGCCAGGTCGGTCATGATCTCGTCGATGGTCAGATGCAGGTAATGGCCGCCGATCTCGCAGGTGCGTTCATAGGCCAACAGCCGGTGCAGCACGACCTGCGCCGACCGCGCCGGAATCGTGTCCTGGTAGAGCCAGGGGGCCCGTTCGGCAATCAGCGGATCAAGACGGTCGCGCATGGCGCCCCTTCATCATGTCGGTGTGACGGGGCCATGACGGTCCCGTCCCTGTATCGGCGCATATATGTGCGCCAGCGGTTTTCCACTATCCCATTTTACGCAGTCACGGAATGGTGCGGCCTTCGCCTCGGCAGTCTATCGCCCGCCCGAGACGTCCAGGACCGTGTCGGTCACGTAGCTTGCATGGTCCGACAGAAGCCACAGGATCGCCCGCGCGACCTCCTCTGCGGTGCCAGCGCGGCCCATGGGCACGGTGGGGCCCAGGCGGTCCACCCGCTCGGGCTGGCCGCCCTTGCCATGGATGTCGGTGGCGATGATTCCCGGGCGCACGGCGTTCACCCGGATGCCATCCGCCGCCAATTCCTGGGCCAGCCCCTTGGAAAAGACCTCCAACCCGCCCTTGGTCGCGGCGTAATCCACATATTGCCCGGGCGAGCCGAACCGCGCCGCCGCCGAGGACACGTTCACGATCGCCGCGCCACGGGCCATCCGCCGCGCGGCCTGGCCCGCGACCAGGATCGGCGAGGTCAGGTTGATCGTCACCATGCGCGCCACCCGGTCGGGCGTGAAGTCGGTCACCGGTGCGGCGTTGTCGACCACGCCGGCATTGTTGACCAGCCCATCCAGCTTGTCATGGGCGGCGTCGAAGCTCTCAAACAGCCCCTCGACATGGCCCGGCTCGCCCAGATCCGCCCGGTGGATCGTGACCTTGGCCCCGGCGGCGCGGCAGGCGGCGGCGGTTTCGTCCATCCCCGCTGCATTCGAATTGTAGTGCAGCGCCAGATCGTGATCCGACGCGGCCAGCATGGCCGTCGCCGCCCCGATCCCCGAGGAAGCGCCGGTGATCATCAATGTCTTTCTGGCCATGGCGGGCCCTCCTTCGGAGATCTGCAGCTAAGGCCTGCAGAGCGCCCTTTCAGGCGAATGTCACGCGCTTGTTGGGCGCGCGTCACCGGGCGATCCGGGCCGCAAGGGCCGGACTGGCCACCGCGTGGAAGTGCCCCAACAACCCGTCCTGCAACGGCCGCATGTCATAGGGGCAGCAAACCAGATATCCGTCGATAGGCCACTTCCGCGTATCGCTGCCCGACAGGCCCAGCAGGCAGGGGCGCCGCGTCCAGATCGCCGTCTTGGAACGGGGTGGTCAGCGGCAGCCAGGGGCGCGCGGGGGGATTGGTGGGCTGTCATATCCATGTCCGTCGAAGCCGGAGACGAACAAGACAAAACCCCGTCGAAACCGGCGGGGTTGAGGTCGATTGGCGCTGTCAGGGTCGGTTAGCGCACAGGATCCACGTCTCCCCGAAAGGCGGGGCATTTTTTCAGCGAGATGGGAATGCGGTCGGTTTGGATCATGCCGTCCAGCGACTATGCCAGACGGGGCACGTCAATGCCTCACGTCTCACTCGCCCGCCGACAGCCGTTCCAGCCGCAGCCCGACGGCCGAGCGATCCGGGAAGCCGGGCCAATAGGTGTGGTCCGGCCCCTCGGTCCCGTCTTCGTCGCGGTCGATCACGCCATCGGCGGCCACGGGGATCACGTCCAGATAGGGCGTGCGGTCGCCCATGCCCCTCAGATGCAGGTCCAGGAACGCGGTCGCGAAATGGGCCAGCACGTTGTTCATCCGCACGCTGTCCCAAACCGGATCGGCGTAATGCTCGAACGGCGCCCAGCCGAGCGTTTCGGACAGGGCATAGCTTTCCGCAGGGGCGGGAATGGGGGCGGCGGCGTTGTGATTGGCGTTCTCGTAGGTCAGCAGCAGGCGGTCGGTGCCCGTCATCTCCTGGAAAATCGTCCGCATGGCGCCGTAATCGCTGATATCGTCCACCTCTCCGGCGACGACCATCACGGGGATCTCGACCCCGGCCAGCCCCTCGGCATCCCAGAAGTCCCGGTTGCGGCCCCAGGGGCCGATGGCGATCACCGCCTTCACGGCGGGCTCGATCAAGGCGGCGTGGCTGTCGCTGCCCGCCAGATGCCGCGCCAGCAGGTCGCCCGGGGCGTTGGTCCAGGCCGGATCCCGCCGGTCGACCGCGGCTTGGGACAGGCCCGCACCGCCATAGATCAACGCGCCATAGCCGCCCATGGAATAGCCAATGACGGCAACGTTGTCCCGGTCGATGGCCGCGCCCAGGGAGCCGTCCAGCCCGCGCATGGCATCGACCACGAAGGCCTGATCCAGCGGCCGATCCACCAGCGTCGCGGCAAACACCGCCTGATCGTCATAGGTCGAGCCGGGATGGTCGATGGAGGCCACCACATAGCCGGTCGAGGCCAGGTTCTCGCCCAGATGGCTCATCAGGAAGCGGTTGCCCGGATAGCCATGGCTGAGGATCACCAGCGGGAACGCCCCCTCGGCCACCTCCGCGTCCCGCGTGGCGCGGCCGACCAGGTCCACCTCGGTCTCGCCGTCGCGCAGCAAGGCCCGGTAGGGGGCGGCGGTGCCGGTGCCGTCGACCGCCGGATACCAAATCTCGACAGTGATCTCCCGATCCGCGACCGGCGCGGCGGCCTCGGTGGCGGCGACCACGTCGATGCGGTCGGGATCGGTGAACGTCAGGGTCCGCACGCCGATGGCGGCGGGGCCATAGGCGGCCAGTTCCGGCGCGTCGGGCCGGACCTGGTCGATACGGTTCTCCGCCAGCACCGGCGAGGCGAGCAGACAGGCGACAAAGGCGGTACGCAGCATGGGGTCGATCCTCCGGGGTCAGATCCGGGTCAGGTGGCGCGCCGCGCGGCAAAGGCAATCGCCTAGGCCAGCATGCGCGCCACCATCTCGGTCAGGTCGCGGCTGGCCGCGCCCTGGGCCATCCGGTCGAGCGCGCCGCGCATCAGGTCCTGGCGATCCGCGTCATAGCGGCGCCAGGTCTCGAACGCCGTCGACATCCGCGCGGCCGTCTGGGGATTCGAGCGATCCAGCTCCAACAAGACGCGGGCCAGCAGGTCGTATCCGCGCCCGCTGGCATCGTGAAATCCAGCGGGATTGCCGGCCGTCAGCCCGCCGATCACCGACCGGAACCGGTTCGGATTGGCGGCGTCGAAATCGGCATGGGCCATCAGCCGCTCGACCGTGTCGACGGCTTCGCGCGGGGCGGCATGGGCGACCTGCGCCATGAACCACTTGTCCATGACAAGTCGGTCATGGCGCCACTGATCCTCGAATTGCGCGGCCACGTCCGGGTCTCCGGATTCCAGCAGGCAGGTGAAGGCCGCCATCCGGTCCGTCATGTTGTCCGCCCGGTCATAGGCGGCACGGGCCGCCGCGCCGCCATCCAGCAACGTCCCCAGCCGCAGGATCGCGGCGCCGAAGGACCGCTTGCCAGCATCTTCGGCCTTCGGGTCGTAGGGGCCCGGCACCGCGCAGGCCCCGCGCAGCCGGGCCAGGTCGTCGCCCAGCCGCTCTGCCATGGCCAGTTGGGCGCGGCGGCGGACGGCGTAGATCGCGTCGGGGTCGGGCACGACGTTCGCGACGTGCAGCGACCCCGCCAGGTCGTCCTCGGATGGCAAGGCCAACGCCAGGGCCCGGAAGGCCGGGTCGGCGGTTTCGTCGCGGGCCAGGGTGGCGACGGCGTCGAGCCATCCGGTGTCGAAGTCCCGCCCGTCGGTCACCGCGCGCATCAGACGATCCTTTGCCAAGGCGCGCCCGGCCTCCCACCGGGCGAAGGGATCGGTGTCATGGGCCAGCAGCGTCAGGCGATCCCGGTCGGTCTGGTCCAGGCGAAGGATCACCGGGGCGTAAAAGCCGCGCAGCATGGACAGGACCGGTTCGGCCCCCAGATCGAAGGTCAGCGTCTCGGCGGTGTCCGTCAGCGCGTGGACCTGGGTGGGCAGCATCTCGTGGCCATCGGTGTCCAGCAGGCCGAAGGCCAGGGGCAGAACCATCGCGGCCTTCTCCGCCCTGTCGGGCGTCGGCGGCACCTCCTGTTTCAGATCAAGGCGATAGACGCCGTCGTTGAAGCTGGTTTCGACCGTCACGACCGGCGTGCCGGCCTGCTGATACCACAGCTTGAACTGGCTCAGGTCTGTCTCGCAGGCCTCCTCGAAGCAGGCCAGCCAATCCTCGATCGTGCAGGCCTGGCCGTCATGCCGGTCGAAGTAGAGCTGCACGCCCGTGTCGTAGCCTTCGGGGCCGACCAGAGTGCGTAGCATGCCGATTACCTCGGCGCCCTTTTCGTAGACCGTGGCCGTGTAGAAGTTGTTGATCTCCACGAAGCTCTCGGGCCGCACCGGATGGGCGAGCGGTCCCGCATCCTCGCGGAACTGGCGCGCGCGCAGGGCCAGCACGTCGCCGATGCGCTGCACCGCGGCCGAGCGCATGTCGGCCATGAAGGATTGGTCCCGGAAGACGGTCAGCCCCTCCTTCAGGCACAGCTGGAACCAATCGCGGCAGGTGATCCGGTTTCCGGTCCAATTGTGGAAGTATTCGTGCGCCACAATCGATTCGATGGCTTCGAAGTCCATGTCCGTGGCGGTGGCTTCGTCGGCCAGGACATAGGCCGAGTTGAAGATGTTGAGCCCCTTGTTCTCCATCGCGCCGAAATTGAAGTCCCGCACCGCAACGATGTTGAACACGCCCAGATCATATTCCCGGCCAAACACATCCTCGTCCCAGCGCATGGACCGTTTCAGCGCATCCATGGCGTAGGCCGCCCGGTCGGCATCGCCCTTGTCCACATGGATGGCGAGCCCAATGGATTGGCCAGATCGGGTGGTGAACGTGTCCTGGTAGACGTCGTAGTCGCCGGCGCAGAGGGCGAAGAGGTAGCTCGGTTTGGGGTGGGGGTCGTCCCATTCGGCGAAGTGTCGGCCCGCTTCGAGTTCGCCGGTTTCGCCCGGTGTGCCGTTGGACAGGAGGATCGGATAGCGCGACTTGTCCGCTTCGAGGCGGACCGAGAACCGGCTCATGACATCAGGCCGGTCGGGCCAGTACGTAATGCGGCGGAAGCCGGCAGCCTCGCACTGGGTGCACAAGCGCCCGCCAGAAACATAGAGGCCCGACAGGGCGGTGTTCTTCTCAGGGCTGATCCGCACGCGCGTGGTGAGCGTGAATGCGTCCGGCACCGAATCGATGCTCAGCGTGGTGTCGCTCTGGGTATAGGCGCCGATAGCCAATTCGTTGCCATCAATCGCAATCGTTTCGAGGTCGAGCGCCTCGCCATCCAGCACAAGCGGACCGTCGCCTGTTCGCCGCACGGTCATCGCCGCCGCGACAAGAGTGCTGGCGGCGTCCAGCACAAAGCGCAAGCGTACCGTCTCGATTGCGAACGGGAAGGGGCGGTAGTCTTCGAGCCGGAAGGCCGGCGCTGTGTCGGTGCGCATCAATTGCAGTCCTTGCCAAAGTTTAAGCACATGCGGTGGGCATCAGGGCGTTAGAAGTGGCCCAATTGGGGGCCCACGCGCAAGAGCGCCATGGGCCGATTGCCGAGCCCTGCTAGCCGATGGCTAGCGTGCTCCGGGGATATATGTGGAGGGATGCACAATGTCAGCAACACTCGCCGGCCCACAGCCGGCACTCGACATGATGCGGCGCCTGGCGATGATCGCCGCGCCGCTTGGGCTGGTGCTGCTGGCATACCTGTCGCTCAAGCCGCCCAGTGATGCGTCAGCCATGATCCTCCTGCCGGACAAGGTGTTGCATATGACGGCCTATTTCGTCCTGGCTGCGGCCTGGCGCCTGGGCTATCCGCAGCTGCGCTGGTGGATGATTGCCATCGGCCTGGCTGCCTGCGGTGGAGGGCTCGAGATCGCACAGGGGTTCCTGCCCTGGGAGCGCAATCCCAGCCTCCTGGACGCCGCCGCCAATCTGGTCGGCGTCGCCTGCGGGATTTTCGGCGCCGCTCCGTTCAAGCAACACCCGGCAGCAAACCCGGCCGCCGGCTGATATCGTACGGAGGTCCAGTGGCGGCTGGCGCGCGGTCAGTGCAAGCTGGGCACCGCGTTCGCTGCGGTGAGGATCGCTGCCTGCATGGTGGGCTGCGTCCAGCTGTGGCCCGCATCGGGCACGATCACCAATTGGCTGGCTGTCAGCGCCTGATGCAATTGCCAGGCGGTCACGACCGGGCAGACGATATCGTACCGTCCGGCGAGGATCGTGGTCGGAACCCCGCCCAGCACGCCTTGCGCGTCCTCAAGCAGTTGATCGCCATCAATAAAGCCGTTCTTCAGGAAATAATGGTTCTCGATCAGCGAATGGCTCAGCACATAGTCGGCATCGGCCAGGTCCGCTTCCAGGTCCTCATCGGGAACGACCAGGCGCGACACCTTCATCTCCAGCTTCGTCCACAGGCGAAGCGCGCGAAGCCGTGTTTCCGCGTCGCTGGCTTCGAACATGGTCTTGTAGCCCGCAATCGGGTCGTTCGCATGGGCATCAGGAACCACACTCAAAAACTCGGCAAAGACCTCAGGAAACAATTGCTGGGCCACGCCGCCGGCATGGTAGAGCGCAGCCAGCTCTCGCGCCCGGGCCAGGAAGATGCCGTAGAGGGTCAGTGACGCCACCCGGCCCGCGTGCGCCATCCCATAGGCCAGCCCCAGCGTGCTGCCCCACGACCCGCCGAACACATGCCAGCGCTCGACATCCAGCCGCTGCCGCAACCGCTCCATGTCCGCAATCAGGTGCCCGGTCGTATTCTGCTCCAGCCGGCCCAGCGGTGTGCTCCGCCCACATCCGCGCTGGTCAAACAGGATGATCCGGAACCGGGCCGGGTCGAAAATCCGTCGCGCTGCAGCGGTACAGCCGCTCCCCGGCCCGCCATGCAGATAGACCACCGGCTCCCCGTCGGGATTCCCGCAAACCTCGAAATAGACCGTGTGCCCGTCAGCCTCGTCGAGATAGCCTGTCTGATAGGGCTCGATCTCCGGGTATAGCGCCGGCACGGTCACCTCCTGCAAATGCCCACACCCTCAATCCAACCACCCCAGGCAGTCTTACCGGTCGCCGGCAGGAAACACGCCCAAAATCTTCAGCGATGTCGAGAAAAAGCCAAGCTCTTCCAGCGCCAATTGCACCGATCGCTCGTCGGGGTGGCCCTCGATCTCGGCATAGAACTGGGTCGCCGTAAAAGCGCCGCCCAGCATATAGCTCTCCAGCTTGGTCATGTTCACGCCATTGGTCGCAAACCC
>JBCCCB010000095.1:0-12467 GCA_039033775.1 Pseudomonadota bacterium
AGGGTTCCAGTCTTGCGCCTGCGGAAATGGCAGGAGCGAGGGGTCTCCCCTCGCGCTCCCCGGGATATTTGTGAAGGGAAGAAGAGGGCGCGCGTTAAGGTTAATGCGCGAGGGCGCCCGCGCCGGAGCCGGAGGTCTCACTGCACTCTGGTGCGCTTGCTCCGGTTACGGACCCTGCGACAGACGTCGCGTCGGGCGACGATTGTCGAAGACGAAACCCATGTTGACGTCAAAGCAGGTCGCGCCTCGTCACCGGTCCACACAGACGCAAATCCCGAAGGTCCGGCCGGGCCAGCGGGTCGGCGGATGCGGATCGCCTGGGACGGAACAAGCTGGGGTCAGGTGACCGGGTCCTGGGGATGGTCGGCGGGGCCTTCCACTTGGGCCTGGAAGTTCTCGAAGAAGGCATCGGCCATCTTGGCGGCGAAGCTGTCGATCAGGCGCGAGCCGAGCTGGGCGATCTTGCCGCCGACCTTGGCATCGACGGCATAGGCGAGTTCCGTGCCCTCGGGCACCTCGGTCAATTTCACGTCGGCGCCGCCCTTGGCGAAGCCCGCGACGCCGCCCTTGCCTTCGCCCGAGATGCGGTAGCTTTCGGGCGGGACGACGTCCGACAGCTGGACCTCGCCTTTGAAGGTCGCCTTCACCGGGCCGACCTTCTGCTTGACGGTGGCTTGGAAGCCTTCTTCGGGCGAGCCGGTCAATTCCTCGCAGCCCGGAATGCAGGCCTTCAATGTCTCGGCGTCGTTGAGCTTGGCCCAGACGGTTTCGCGGGGCGCGGCGATGGTGCGGGTGCCGGTCAGTTCCATGGGATCCTCCTGATTACCGCCAGTCTTGGCGCGGGGCGGGGCGGCCCGCAAGCGCGATCAGGCGGCGGCCAGGCGGCGGTTGCGGCGGATGGTCAGCAGGATGGCCACGACACTGGCGCTGCCCGAGGCGACCATGATCAGGATCAGGGGCAGGGCGCCACCGCCCAGGTTCAGGAGTTTGCCCGCGATGACCGAGAGGGCCGCGCCGCCGCCGATCATCATCGCCCCGCCCAGGCCCGAGGCCGTGCCCGCCAGATGCGGGCGGACCGACAGCATGCCGGCGGTGGCGTTCGGGATGACCATGCCGTTGCCCAGGCCCACGAAGGTGATGAACCCGAAGAACAGCCAGTGGGAAGTAAGGCCCGCCAGGGTGAGAAAGAGGAGGAGCAGCAGGCCAGAGACCTGGCCGATGGCGCCCCAGAGGACCATGCGGTCGACGCCGAAGGTCTGGGAATAGCGGCCCGAGATGCCGTTGCCGATCAGGTAGCCCAAGGCGGGGGCGCCGAAGAAGAGGCCCAAGGTGGCCGGGTCCATGGCGAAGACCTCGGTTCCCACGAAGGGCGCGCCGCCCAGATATGCGAAGAAAGCGCCCGAGGCGAAGGCGGAGGCGGCGCAATAGCCCCAGAAGCGCGGGGAGGTCAGAAGTTCCGGGTATTGCCGGACCTGGTCGCGGAAATTGCCGCCGGCCATGGGCGCGGTCTCGCCCAAATCGTGGTGGACCCAGGCATAGAGCGCGGCGCCGGCGGCGAGCAGCAGCCAGAAATTGGATTGCCAGCCGAAATACGCCTCGAGCACGCCGCCGATGGCGGGGCCGATCATGGGGACGACGGACATGCCCATGGTGACGTAGCCCAGCATGGAGGCGGCCTTGTCCTGGGGGTAGAGGTCGCGGACCACTGCGCGGGACAGGACCATGGCGGTGACGATGGCGGCCTGGGCCATGCGGAAGAAGAGGAAGACCTCGATATTGGGCGCCAGCAGGCAGCCGATGGTGGCGAGCAGGAACAGCGCGATGCCCCAGAGGATAACGGGGCGGCGGCCGTAGCGGTCCGACAGGGGGCCGACGATCAGTTGCAGGACCGCGTTGATGCCGAGATAGAGGCCGACCGACAGCTGCATGATGCCGTAGGACGTATCGAACCAGGCCGCCATGGAGGGCAGGGATGGCAGGAAGATATTCATGGCCAGCGTGGACGTTCCGACCAGGGCGACCAGGGTCAGGATGTGCGGCGGGGTGCGCCGGGTCGTTTGGGGGGCGTTGATCGAAACCATTGCGATCACCTATGCCGCGGGGGACGACCTGTCCAACGTTGCCTCTGCACAACCGGGTGTGCGGAATAGGCCGCTTCGATATTTGCGTGGATGACGGGTTTTGGGCACGATTCGACCCCGCCGGCCCGGAATCCGCTTCCGTCGCCGCGCCGCGGCGCGTAACGGTGGGGCTAAAGGAGGGACGCCATGAAGGATATCCTGGGAGAGCTGGACGGCCGCCGCGACGAGGCGCGGGCCGGGGGTGGCCAACGCCGAATCGACGCGCAGCATGCCAAGGGCAAGCTGACGGCGCGGGAGCGGCTCGAGCTGCTGCTGGACGATGGATCCTTCGAGGAGTTCGACATGTTCGTCGCCCATCGCTGCACCGATTTCGGAATGGGCGACGAGCGGCCGGCGGGCGACGGGGTGGTGACCGGCTGGGGGACGATCAATGGGCGGCTGGTCTATGTGTTCAGCCAGGATTTCACGGTGATGGGCGGGTCGGTGTCCGAGACCCACGGCGCGAAGATCGTGAAGATCCAGGATATGGCGATCCAGAACGGCGCGCCTGTCATCGGGATCAACGATTCCGGGGGGGCTCGGATTCAGGAAGGGGTCGCGTCGCTGGCGGCCTACGGGGATGTGTTCCAGCGGAATATCGACGCGTCGGGCGTGGTGCCGCAGATCAGCGTGATCATGGGGCCCTGCGCGGGCGGCGCGGTCTATTCGCCCGCCATGACCGATTTCATCTTCATGGTGCGGGACACGTCCTACATGTTCGTGACCGGCCCGGACGTGGTGAAGACGGTCACAAACGAGGTCGTGACGGCCGAGGAATTGGGAGGGGCTGCTGCCCATACCAAGAAGTCCGGCGTGGCGGATCTGGCCTTCGAGAACGATGTGGAAGCGCTGGCCGAGGTGCGGCGGTTGGTGGATTTCCTGCCGCTGTCGAACCGGGAGGTGCCGCCGGTGCGGCCGTTCTTCGACGATCCGGACCGGACGGAGGCATCGCTGGACACATTGGTGCCCGACAATCCGAACGCGCCCTACGACATGCGGGAGTTGATCGCGAAGCTGGCCGATGAGGGCGATTTCTTCGAGTTGCAGCCGGATTTTGCCGGCAACATCCTGACCGGGTTCATCCGGATCGAGGGGCGCAGTGTGGGCGTTGTGGCCAATCAGCCGCTGGTGCTGGCGGGGTGCCTGGACATCGACTCGGCGCGGAAAGCGGCGGGGTTCGTGCGGTTCTGCGACGCGTTCGAGATCCCGCTTTTGACGTTGGTGGACGTTCCGGGCTTCCTGCCGGGGGTGAGCCAGGAATATGGCGGCGTTATCAAGCACGGGGCGAAGCTGCTGTTCGCCTATGGCGAGGCGACGGTGCCGAAGGTGACGGTGATCACGCGGAAGGCCTATGGCGGGGCGTATGTCGTGATGGCGTCGAAGCATCTGAAGGGTGATTTCAACTATGCCTGGCCCACATCCGAGATTGCGGTGATGGGGTCGAAGGGGGCGGTGGAGATCCTGTATCGGTCCGAATTGGGCGATGCGGATAAGATCGGGATGCGCACGAAGGATTATGAAGATCGCTTCGCAAACCCTTTCGTAGCCGCGGAAAAGGGATTCATCGACGAGGTGATCCAGCCGCGCAACACCCGGCGCCGGGTGGCGCGGGCCTTCGCCAGCTTGCGCACGAAACGGGTGCAGCGGCCTTGGCGGAAGCACGACACGATCCCGCTTTGATCGGATGGGTGTGGAGCCGCAGATTGCTTTTCTGGACGCGATGATCGCGCGATATCGTTCGTTCGCCGCCGCACCGGCTGCGATTTTCGTCATCGTTTTGACGATGGTGCGGTTCATCGACGATCCGCTTTCGGGGGGATTTGGTGCCTGCGTGCTCGTCGTGGTGGCCGCGGCCGCCTATGCCTTGTTGTGTTCCGGCCTGGCGGTTGGGCGGTTGCACAGCTTGAAGCTGGCGGTCCGGCGGAGCCAGGTGGCCGACCGGCTGCCGCCCAAAGCGGAGAGAGAGCCATCCAAGGATGTCCTGACACGTGTCATGGACTGGCGCTTTTGGGATGGCTCGGCATGGTCTGACCGGCTTTTCGCGGAATTGGTGGGCGTTCGTTTGTGCCGCAAGGACCTTCGCGACCTGACGGTGGTGGAAATTGAAGACGAGTTGGAGGGCAACGAGACCCGCGCTCTGTTGGCTTCGATGATCTCGATCATATTTTTCTGTCTCTTGCTGGTCTTCTACTTCAAGGACCAGGCGGGATGACGGGCTGGGTGCGCGACCGACGGGGCTGGTTCGAGCGGCGGGACGGGGCGGTCTATGGGCTGGCGCGGCGGCTTCCGGCGCGTTGGGACCTGCGGGCCGAGACGGGGTTGCCGGATATGGGGCGGCGCCGGTTGGCCCATGCCGTGCGGCAGGACATGTGGCGGGCGTTGCGGGCGGTGCCGGGCTTCGCGCCCGTGGTGGAGGTCGAGCGGGTTTCCGGTGGCGTGGTTCTGCGCGCCGGCGGTGCGGTCCGCGGGCCGGTGCCGGACGGACTTCGGGATCGGCTGACAGGGCTTCTGGCGGACCCGCTTCACCGGGCCGCGTGGGCCCGCAGCGCGCGGCACCGGGCATGAGGGGAACCAGCGCGATGGACCGAGGGTTGGGTCGGCATGACACGCCGATATTCACCAACACGCCCGATCGACCGGCCCGGCAATACCGAGGCCCCGTATACGTCCTGCCTGTACGCCTTGGCACGGGAGCGGGGGATCGTGGGAGCGTCCGGCCTGAGCGCCGCGGAGCTGGTCTGTCTGTTGGAGCGTTAGGGGGCGGGCGGCCCCGGGATAGGGTCGCTCGTTTTGGTCGGGATCAAGTCCGGGCGATTGCCGCCTGCCTCGCCTTGGCGGTGACCGGCACACAACCGGCCCAGGCCGAGGGCGTGCCATCGGGGCAGCCGATCGTCTTGTGGCAAGTCCTGTGGGAGCGCGTCGAAGGGCAGGGGACGCAGGCTGTCCTGCGCTTCATCGCCCCCGAGATCGCGCGCGAGGGAGGATCGGTCGGGTTCGAGGCGGCGAACGCCGATATGGATTGGCTTTGCGCCACCCATGGGTTGGCCCTGTCCGATTTGCCCACGGCCCAATCGGACAGCGTGGTGATCACCCTGATGGACCGTCCGGTGCCCAGGGGGACCTCGGATCCGCAGGCCACGCAATTTTTCGGCACATATCTTGTGGAAGGCGGCGAATGTTTGCCGGAAGATCACTGAGATTCGTCAGGCCGCCCTTGCGGAACCGACTATGCTTGTCGCAAATTGCACATCTGAGGGGGCAAGCTGCGATCCAACGATTCTCCCCTCGGATCGCTAGGAGAGAGACATGCAAAGATTCCTTAAGGGTTCCGTTATTCTGGGCCTTACCGTTCTCGTCGTGGCCTGTGCCCGTCCGGTCGAGCCCGAGCCCGCCCCGGTGGTCGTGCCGATCGAGCCGGAGCCGATCAGCGGTAAGTTCTGATCCCTGGCGGTCGGGCGGTCCGAAAGACCGTCCGACCGTTTCCGGATGCGCCACAATGCGTCGGATTTGCGGCTTTGATGCCGCAGCGCCACAAGGCCCCGGGGCAACTGGGGCAATTCTGGGGCACCTATATCGCCAGAAAAATTGGTCTGTTAGCGTTTGGATAGGCCGCCGTCAGGCGGTCCACATCACGGGCGGCGTAGGGGCTGAACCCCCTACGCCGCCCGTCAACGTTAGGAGACTTCGATGTCGAAGGTCATCAAAGGTGTCGTCGCGCTCGGCGCTCTCTCGGCTCTGGCGGGCTGCTTCTTGCCCAACCCGGAACCCGAAGAGATCGTCATCATCGAACCCGCCCCCGTGGTGGTCGAGCAGCCGACCGGCAAGTTCAAGTAAGCGGTCGGGGCGGGGAACGATCCCCGCCCCACCCACCCCCCGGCGGGGGGCGAGCCCATGCTGAAGCATCGCGGCTTTCCCGGACGGCTTCCGGGCTCCGATTTCCAATTCACAATCCGGCGGGCCAATCCGCGCGGCGTGACCCCGATCACCCGGCGCGAGCGGTATCGCGACCGGCGCGCGCCTGACCGCGCGGCGGACGAGGCGTTCCTGGCCGCGCTGATCGAGCATTTCGGGGACGAGCCGTTCGAGCGCGGCAATTTGGATGCGGGCCGCCTGTCGTGGCTGTTCGGGCGGGAGGTGGTGCCGGCCGAGGATCCGTTCGATCCGGCCAGCTATGACGCGCTGCTGCGGGTGGACCTGGCGCAAGCCCAGGTTTCTTTTCCACAGATATTCCAGGCCGCGAGGCCAGACCTCGATCCGGACGACGAAAATTGGGCATGATCCCGCCCATCAACTCAACCAAGCGGCGAACAGGCGCCGATCGGCGCACCTGTCTAAATGGGCTGTTTCCGCAGGGGCAAAGACGGCGCAGGTTCGAGGGGTGTTGCGTTGGGACGTTCCTCTCCGGGACCATGACAGCGCGACGCGAGTGGAACCGTACCCCTTCCCCTCCCGGGCGATGGGCTCCCTTCTGGGATAACCCATCGCTCGGATCCTTTTTTCCAGCACAAGCATCCGTTTACACGCCCTTCATGGGCGGTGGGACGCTGCTTTTTGCCTGCCGTTCGCGGATGTTCGCCGGTCGGCGGGGTTTGTCATCCGATGACAGGCCATGGTCATGGCTTGGCGGTCTGGCGGGGCCTATGACACAGGGCATCGCACCGGCCGGAAGGTCGGACCGATCGAGCACAAATCACGGAGACATCCTATGGGTCGCCCATTCATTCTGCCCGCAACACTCACCGTCCTGCTTCTGGCCGGCTGCAACGCCGGGGTCGGCGGCGGGGTCAACAACGATCTGGAACGGGCCGCCGTCGGCGCGGGTCTCGGCGCGCTCACCTCGGCGGCGCTGGACGAAGATGTGGGCACAGGGGCGGCCATCGGCGCCGGTGCCGGCATCTTCTGTGACGACGTCGGCATCTGCCAGTAAACGCACGGCGCCCGCCGCACGGGCGCGGGTCCAATCGCTGCCGCCCCGGATGGGGTTGTGGCCCTGGAGCATCAACATGACACGGCGCGGCCCGGAGACGGGTCGCGCCGTCGTGTTTTTCCCGGGTCCGGACACCGGGATGGGCGACGCAGGGGCGGGTGCCTTGCGGGCGTTTTTTCGGGTGATGGACGCGACCGGGGTCGCAGTCGCGGGACGCGGAGTGCAAGAAGGGTTCGCGGGGCGGCCGGCCGGAATGGCGGAATCGGGATGCCCCGGCCCGTGCGACGTCGACCCTGACGGGACGGATATGGAAAGACTGGAGAAAGCCGCGAGACCTGGACGGCCGTGACGGCCGAGGCCAGGCTAAGATGGCGCCTACGATCGGAGGGACGATGTTCACGAAACTGCTAGTGGCGAATCGCGGCGAGATCGCCTGCCGGGTCATCAAGACGGCCCGGAAGATGGGGATTTCGACGGTGGCCGTCTATTCCGACGCGGACCGCAACGCGCTGCATGTGAAGATGGCGGACGAGGCAGTCAATATCGGCCCGCCGCCGGCGAACCAGTCCTATATCGTGGTCGACAAGATCATGGACGCCATTCGCCAAACGGGCGCGCAGGCGGTGCATCCGGGATACGGGTTCCTGTCGGAAAACCCGCTGTTTGCCGAGGCGTTGGAGGCCGAAGGGGTCGCGTTTGTCGGCCCGCCCAAGGGCGCGATCGAGGCGATGGGGGACAAGATCACATCGAAGAAGATCGCGCAGGAGGCTGGGGTTAGCACGGTGCCCGGGCATATGGGGCTGATCGAGGATGCGGCGGAGGCGATCAAGATCTCGGGTCAGATCGGCTATCCGGTGATGCTGAAGGCCAGCGCCGGGGGCGGCGGCAAGGGGATGCGCATCGCCTGGAATGAGGGCGAGGTGGCCGAGGGGTTTCAGGCGTCGAAGAACGAAGCGGCCAGCAGTTTCGGCGACGATCGGATGTTCATCGAGAAGTTCGTGACCCAGCCCCGGCATATCGAGATCCAGGTGCTGTGCGACAGCCACGGCAACGGGGTCTATCTGGGCGAGCGGGAATGTTCGATCCAGCGGCGCAACCAGAAGGTCATCGAGGAGGCGCCGTCGCCGTTTCTGGACGAGGCCACGCGGACGGCCATGGGCGAGCAGTCCTTGGCGCTGGCCCATGCGGTGGGCTATGCGAGCGCCGGGACGGTCGAGTTCATCGTGGATGGGGACCGCAACTTTTACTTCCTGGAGATGAACACGCGGTTGCAGGTGGAGCATCCGGTGACGGAGCTGATCACCGGGGTGGATCTGGTGGAGCATATGATCCGGGTGGCGGCGGGGGAGACGCTGTCGCTGAGCCAGGATGATGTGACGTTGACCGGCTGGGCGATGGAATCGCGGCTTTATGCGGAGGATCCGTATCGGAATTTCCTGCCGTCCATCGGGCGGCTGGTGCGGTATCGTCCGCCTGTCGAGGTGCAGGCCGGGCCCATGGAGGCGGCGGGGACGTGGCATGGCGATGCGCCCTCGGGCGCGACGGCCGTGCGCAACGATACCGGCGTCTTCGAGGGCGGTGAGATCAGCATGTTCTACGACCCGATGATCGCGAAGCTCTGCACGTGGGGCGAAGATCGCGGGACCGCCATCCAGGCCATGCGCGACGCGCTGGACGGGTTCGAGGTGGAGGGGATCGGACACAACCTGCCGTTCCTGAGCGCGGTGATGGACCACCCGAAATTCGTGTCGGGCGACATGACGACCGCCTTCATCGCCGAGGAATATCCCGACGGGTTTGAGGGGGTTGCCCTGCCGGAGGACGAATTGCGCCGCATCGCGGCGGCCTGTGCGGCCATGCACCGGGTGGCCGAGATCCGGCGCACGCGGGTGTCGGGCCGGATGGACAACCACGAGCGGGTTGTGGGCGCCGATTGGGTTGTGACCCTGGGCGGGCATCTTTTCGAGGCGATGATCGAAGCGGATCCGCACGGGGCCGACGTGACCATCGACGGTCAGGTCCTGCGTGTGACGGGCGCTTGGACGCCGGGCGATCAGCTGGCCCGCATGGTCGTGGGCGGCGAAGGGCTGGTGATGAAGGTCGGCAAGATCACCCAGGGCTTCCGCATTCGCACCCGCGGGGCCGATCTGGCCGTCAATGTGCGCACGCCCCGCCAGGCGGAGTTGGCCGCGTTGATGCCCGAGAAGCTGCCGCCCGATACGTCGAAGATGCTGCTGTGTCCGATGCCGGGGCTGGTGGTGCGCGTGGACGTGGCCGAGGGCGACGAGGTGCAGGAGGGCCAGGCCCTGGCCGTGGTCGAGGCCATGAAGATGGAGAACATCCTGCGCGCCGAGAAGAAGGGCACGGTCAGCAAGGTGAATGCCGCGGCGGGCGACAGCCTGGCGGTGGACGACGTGATCATGGAGTTCGAGTGAGGGTTTCGTGACGGAGGCCTGGATACTTCCGGATTGGGGGCTGCTGCCGGCCGCCGTCGCGCTGGCCTTGGTTTTCTGGGCGGCGCTCTGGCTGGGGAAGGGGGCCGAGGCGCCGCGGCGCGTCATCCTGTCGTTCCTGTTCCGCGTGGCGCTGCCCATGTCGATCCTGGTGGGCGTGCCGCTGGTTCTGCTGGGGCAGCTCGTCATCTTGGAGGACCGGCTCTGGCAGGCGCTGATCGCGGGATCGGTGATCGCGACGGGATGGCTGGCGACGGCGGTGTTCAGCGAGACGGAACGGCGGTCGACCAAGGCGGAACGGACGCGGGATTCCCACAAGGCGCTATTCGCGGAGATCCAGAACGCCTTGGCCGCCTTCTACGGCGAGGGCGAGGCGGAGGCCCAGGCGGCGGCCCTGATCGACCGGATGCGGGCCGATCCGGACTTCGTGCCCTTCATCCCGCGCGAGCATCACGACCGGGTCTATACGGCCCTGATGGACGAGATCGAGGTGCTGCCCCGGCAGACCATCGACGCGGTGGTGGCGTTCTATGCCCAGGTGGCGGCGATCCAGTTCCTGGCCGAGGACATGCGCGCGGACGGCTTCGGGGCACTGCCCCAGGACCGGCGCATCACAATGTACGAGGATTATGCCGCCATGCGGCTGCGGGCCTTCGCCATGGGGCAATATGTACTGAAATTGATCGCGGCCTACGCAGCCGATGGCGCGGTGGCAGCGGATCGGGTGGCGCGCCAGTCGGGCGCGCGGGGTGTGTCGGGTCTCAGTAACCCGGACGCGGGCCAGAGCGGCCCGGAAGATCGGGGATCGGCGTGAGCGGGATGTCCGATTGGCGCTCCATGTTCTGCCCTCCATGGATAGGTATCCATAATATGGGGCAGATCGCCGCAATACGCAAGATATGGGTCTATCCGCGCTCTCCAATCTCGCGCTGGCGTAGGGGCATCTTGTCGATGGAGCGGTTTAATTCGCGCACCGTCCAAGGAAAAGGTTTGCGCAGCTCGATCTGGCCGTCCTTACCGATCAGGACCATCATGAAGCCGCGCGGGCGCAGCCGCTGGCGGATGTCGGATCGGGCGTCCGGGTCGGTGTCGACCACCAGCACGACATCGCGCTCTATCAACTGGTCGAACTCTGCCTCCAACTGCTCCAACTGCTCGGCGAATGACGGGTCGCGGGGCGTGTTGGCGAAAACGACGATGGGCCGGGCGATCCATTGGAAGTCGGCTAGGTCGATTTCGGAGGCGTCGAAGATGGTGGTGGGGTCGGTTTCCCATATCTCGACCGCCGATATGTCGGGGGTCACGGTGGCCGTGTCGGCCGCCAGGGCCATGGGGGCCAGGAAGGTCGCGGTCGCGAGGGTCAGGAGGCGCATGGTCGCTCGATTCTTGCTCATTGAGCCTGATATAGGCGTCCGGAGAGACTTGGCGAAGGGCGGACGAGAAATCGAGACGAATTGTTCCTTTAACCGGGCGTCAGGGCCGGGTCGGGCAGGACGGGGATTGAGACCATTCCCCGAGAGGTTGCCATGTCCCGACTGACCCGCCATCCGCCCATCACCCTGCATCTGGGCGCGCACCGCACGGCCAGCAGCACGTTGCAACGCCTGCTGGAGCGGAATGCCGACCGGTTGGCGGCCCAGGGCGTGGCCGTCTGGACGCCCCAGCGCACCCGATCCGGCCTGCTGACGGGGGTGATGGGCGATCCCGGCCGCGTGGGCGGACGGCGCGACGAACAGGCGCAGCGGGCGGCGGGGCGCGTGTCGATGCTGCGCGCCGACATGACGAATGCGGGGATCGACCGGTTGGTCGTCTCCGACGAGAACATGCTGGGCGGCCTGCGCGAGAATATCCTGCTGGGGCGGCTCTATCCGTCGGTTTCGGCGCGGATGCACCGGTTGATCCAGGCTTTGCCGGGCGTGAACCGCATCTGCCTGAGCGTGCGCAGCCCCGATACCTGGTGGGCCAGCGCGTTCGCCTTCCTGATGACCCGCGGCTTCGCGCCGCCGGACGGCGCCACGATCGAGGCGGTGCTGCGGGCCCGACGCGGCTGGCGCCATGTGATCGAGGATATCGCGGCGGCCTGCCCGGACGCGGCGCTAGACGTCTGGTCGTTCGAGGAGCGGGGGAAGGACCCGGCAGGTGTGTACGAGTTGCTGACCGGGCAGGTGCCGTCGCGGTCCGGCGTGCCGGTGCTGAACGCCGCGCCGACCTTGGCGGCGCTGCGCGCACGGCTGGCGGATGAGGGCTGGATCGGGACCTTGCCGGGCTTGGGCGACAGCTATGCGCCGTTCGATCCCGATGCCCGGGCCGGGCTGCGCGCCGCCTTTGCCGAGGATCTGGCCTGGCTTCGGGATGGCGCCGACGGGATCGCCCGCTATCATGGGGCTGGCACCACGGCGATGCCGCGCCTCGGGAAAGGACCTCGACATGAAAGATTCCGACGATCCGCGCAGCAGATGGGAACGGCTGGCTGAAGGAGAATTGCGGGGGCGGTCCGTGTCGGACCTGACCTGGCACACGTTGGAAGGGATCGACGTCGCGCCGGTCTATACCGAGGCGGATTTGCGGGGGGTGGACCATCTGGGGACGCTGCCGGGCGAGGCGCCGTTCACCCGGGGCGTGAAGGCCACGATGTATGCCGGGCGGCCCTGGACGATCCGGCAATATGCGGGGTTTTCCACGGCCGAGGAATCCAACGCGTTCTATCGCAAGGCCCTGGCGGCGGGGCAGCAGGGCGTGTCGGTGGCCTTCGATCTGGCGACGCATCGGGGCTACGATTCCGACCATCCGCGGGTCGTGGGCGATGTGGGCAAGGCGGGCGTGGCCATCGATTCGGTCGAGGACATGAAGATCCTGTTCGATGGCATCCCGCTGGATCAGGTCAGCGTGTCGATGACGATGAACGGCGCGGTGATCCCGATCCTGGCCAGTTTCATTGTCGCTGGTGAAGAGCAGGGGCATGACAAG
>JBCCCB010000096.1:0-12391 GCA_039033775.1 Pseudomonadota bacterium
CTCGTAGGCCGCCGCCATGGTCCGCAGCATCGAAAACGACGACCCGCCGCCCGTATCCGTGGCCAGCCCGACCCGATGGGTCCGCGCCAGCGCCATGTCGAACAGCCCGGACCCGATGAACGTGTTCGAGGTCGGGCAATGGATCAGCGCGGCGCCCGCCTCGGCCAACCGGTCCCGCTCCCTCGGCTCCAGATGGATGGCGTGGCCATAAAGGCCCCTCGCGCCCAGCAGACCATGGGCCTCGTACGTGTCCAAGTAGTCGCGCGCCGTCGGGAACAAATCGCGGACCCAGGCGATCTCGTCGATCTGCTCGCTCAGATGGGTCTGCATCAGGCAATCGGGGTTCTCGGCCCAAAGCGCCCCCAGGGCCGACAATTGCTCGGACGTCGAGGTGGGCGAAAAGCGCGGCGTCACCACATAGCGCGCCCGGCCCCGCCCATGCCACTTGGCCAAGAGGGCCGCGCTGTCGTCATAGGCCGATTGGGCCGTGTCCCGCAGATCCTCCGGCGCATTGCGGTCCATGCAGGTCTTGCCCGCCCAGGCCGCCATGCCGCGCGCATCCGCCGCCTGGAACAGCGCGTCGACGCTTTCGGGATGGATCGTGCAATAGCTGCAAAACGACGTCGTGCCGTGGGCCAGCGCCAAGTCGCAATACCGATCCGCCACTGCACGCGCATAGCCCGCATCCCCAAACCGCGCCTCCTCGGGGAAGGTATAGGTGTTCAGCCAGTCGATCAGCCGCTTGCCCCAAGACGCGATGATCGCCGTCTGCGGATAATGCACATGGGCATCCACGAAGCCCGGCAGGATCAGCCCGTCGCCATGGTCGATCTCGGCGGCGCCGGGGAAACGGGCGCGCATCCCGTCGATATCGCCCGATCCGGCGATCCGCCCGTCGGCCAAGGCCACGGCGCCCTGGGCATCGTGACGCGCGGCCTCCGGCGCCGGTCCCGCGAACGGGTCCGACCGGAAGCGCAGAACCTGGCCTTTGATCAGCGTCGTCATGCCCCGGCCTAACCCGGCGCGGAAATCGCCGCTACCCCTCGCGCCCGCCCCGCGCTAGGTGCCCGGTAACAATGCGAGGTGCCCCCATGACCGACGCTCAGACCACCCCGGCCGACGACCTGGAAGACGAGATCCAGCTCGGCGAACCTCGGGTCCGCGCCATCCGCGAAGCGTTGGAAGCGCGGGACCGCACGGCCCTGGACGATCTGTTGGAGCCCCTGCACGGCGCCGATATCGCCGACCTTCTGGAACAGCTCAGCGACTACCAGCGCAGCGCCCTGCTGGAGCTTTGGTCCGGCCATATCGACGGCGAAATCCTCTCGGAACTGGACGAAGCCCTGCGCGAGGAAATCCTGGGCGCCCTCCCGGCCGAGGATGTGGCCGAAGCCGTGCGCGACCTGGAAACCGACGATGTGGTCGATCTGGTCGAGAACCTGGACGACACCGACCAGGCCAGCGCGATTCTGGGCGCGCTGGACGACGCCGACCGGGTCGCCGTCGAACAGGCGCTGACCTATCCGGAGTTTTCGGCCGGGCGGCTGATGCAGCGCGAAGTGGTGATCGCGCCGTCCTTCTGGAATGTGGGTCAGGCCATCGACCACATGCGGTCCAGCGAAGACCTGCCCGACCAATTCTACCACGTGATCCTGACCGACCCCCGTATGCGGGCCGTGGGCTATGTGACCTTGGGCAAGATCCTGTCCTCGCCCCGCGACACGGCCCTGTCGGAGATCGAGGAGGACAGCTTCCGCACCTTCGAGGTGACCGACAGCGAAGGCGACGTCGCCTATGCCTTCAACCAGTATCATCTGATCTCGGCGCCCGTGGTGGATGCCGACGACCGGCTTCTGGGCGTCATCACCATCGACGACGCTATCCGCATCCTGGAAGAAGAGGCGGAGGAAGATATCCTGCGCCTGGCCGGCGTCGATGCCGAGGAAAGCCTGTCGAACCGCACCATCGGCGTGGTCCGCCGCCGGTTCCCGTGGCTGGCCGTGAACCTGGTGACGTCGATCCTTGCCTCGCTGGTGATCGCGCAATTCGACGCCGTCATCACCCAGATCGTGGCCCTGGCCGTCCTGATGCCCATCGTGGCCTCCATGGGCGGCAATGCCGGGACGCAGTCGCTGACCGTGGCGGTGCGGGCGCTGGCCACCAAGGATCTGACGGGGGCCAATGTCTGGCGGGTGATCCGGCGGGAAGTGGCGGCGGGGGCGATCAACGGCGTCGCCTTCGCGATCATCATGGGCATCGTGGGCGTGATCTGGTTCGGCTCGCCGATGCTGGGCGTGGTCATCGCCGTCGCGATGGTGATCAACCTGATCGTCGCGGGCCTGGCCGGGGTGGGTATTCCGGTCGTTCTCCAGAAGATCGGGATCGACCCGGCCCTGGCCTCCGGCGCGTTCGTGACGACGGTGACGGATGTGGTCGGGTTCTTCGCCTTCCTGGGGCTGGCGGCGCTCTGGCTGCTATAGGCAGGGCGGACAATTATCGAACTCCCCTGCGGCCTTGGACGGACGTCGCCACCTTCTCTGGACGCCCGGTCCCGACCCGCATCGGGGCGATGGGGCAAGAGCCCCATCCTACGTAGGATGGGGTTTCACCCCATCTTCCGGACCGACAGCAACCGTCCGCTTCCGGCAAAAACCCTCAATCCTCCCCCAGGCGATGCGCCCGGAGCTGCTTGAACGCCTCCACCAGCATCGCCGCCAGCAACCCGAACACCAGCAATCCGTTCGCCGCCGCCATCCCGCCCAGCAGCCGCCAGTCCTGCGGGATCAAGATGTCCCCGAATCCCAGCGTCGTGAACGCCACCAGGCTGAAATAGACCGACGTCTCGAACGTGACGAAAATCCCCAGGAACCACAGCGCCAGCGCCCAGACCCACACCGCCAGGGTCAGCGTCAGCAGCGACCACAGCATCGCCACGCACAGCATCACCGTCAGGCGCGGCCCATAGGGCGGGCGGCGCAGCCAGGGCCGGGACCGCTCAAGCGTGACCTCCAACCCCCACCAGGTCGGCGCCACGACGATCACCGTCACGGCAATGATCGCGCTTCCGATCATAAGCTGGGCCAGCATCCCGGCCTCCCCCGCCCGGTCAGGCCGCCGCGTTCAGCAACGCGCGGGCCGCGCCCCGCGCCGCCTCGGTCACCGTGTCCCCGGCCAGCATCCGGGCGATCTCGTCCACGCGGTCGGCCTCGGCCACCGGCGTGACGGTCGACGTGGTCACGTCGTCCCGGACCCGCTTTTCGACCCGCCAGTGATGCGCGCCCAAAGCGGCCACCTGGGGCGAATGGGTCACCACCAGCACCTGCCCGCCCGCGGCCAAGGCCTTCAGCCGCCGCCCCACCGCATCCGCCGTGGCCCCGCCCACGCCCCGGTCGATCTCGTCGAAGATCAGCGTCAGCGACCGGTCGCCCCCGGTCAGACAGACCTTCAGCGCCAGCAGGAACCGGCTCAACTCGCCGCCCGAAGCGATCTTGTTCAGCGGCCCCGACGGCGCGCCGGGATTGGTGGCGACCTCGAAGGCGACCTCGTCGGCGCCCTCGGGTCCCGGCGCGCCGGGGCGCAGCGTCGTGTTGAAGATCGCCCGCTCCATCTTCAGGGGCGCCAATTCGGCGGACATCGCCGTATCCAACCGGCGGGCCGCCTCGGTCCGCCGCTCCGTCAGCGCCGCCGCCGCGGCGTCATAGGCCGCACGGGCAGCCGCCTCCTCGGCCCGCAGCCGGTCGAGACTGCCCTCGGTGTTGTCGACCAAGTCCAACCGGCGCCGCAGATCGTCGGCGAAATCCGGAAGGTCGTCGGCCAATATCCCATGTTTGCGCGCCATCGCCCGGATCGCGAACAAACGCTCCTCGGTCTCCTCCAACTCGCGCGGGTCGAAGGACAGCGCGTCCAGGCAGGATTCCACCCCCGCCTGCGCCTCGCCCAATTCGACCATCGCCCGGTTCAACGCGTCCAGGGCCCCGTTCAACGCCTCGCCCGCCTGACCCGCCGCGCCGTCCAGCCAGCGCGTGGCATCGACCATCATGCCCTCGGCCCCGTTGGGCCCGATCGCCTGGAGCGCCTTGGACACGTCATCCCGGATGCGCTCACCGGCCTGCATCAGGCGGCGGCGGGTATCCAGCTCCGCCTCCTCGCCCGCCCGCGGGGCCAGCTTGTCGAACTCGTCGACCGCGTGGCGCAGGAAGTCTTCCTCGGCACGGGCCTCCTCGGCCAGGCTCTCGGCCGCCTGCCGCGCCTTGCGCGCGGCGGCCAGCGCGCTCCAGGCCCGGCGCACCACCGTCAGATCGGCCCCCGCGAAGGCGTCCAGCAAGGCCCGATGGCCGCGCACGTCCAGCAGCCCCCGGTCGTCATGCTGGCCATGCAATTCCAGCAAGGTATCCGACAATGCCCGCAGCACCTCGCCCGTGACGCGGGTGCCGTTCACCCAGGCGGTCTTGCGCCCCTCGCGGGTATTCACCCGGCGCAGCAGAAGCTCGTCCTCCTCGCCGTCGATCTCGAACTCGGCCAGCACCGCCCGCGCCGGATGGCCGGGCGGCAGGTCGAACGCCGCCGTGACCTCGCCCTGCTTGGCCCCTTGGCGGACCAGTTCCGCCCGTCCCCGCCAGCCCAGCACGAAGCCCAGACTGTCCAGCAGGATCGACTTGCCCGCCCCGGTCTCGCCGGTCAGCACGTTCAGCCCCTCGCGGAAGTCCAGCGAGAGACGGTCGATGATGAGCATGTCGCGAATGTCGAGCGATCGGAGCATGGACCTAACCCCCGCTACCGCGGCACATGGGGTGCGCGCCGGGCGCGCACCGCCGGGCTCAAAGCCACCGGCCCCGGACCGTCCGGTCATAGACCGACCGCAGCCAGCCGGTCCCTGCCGCCTCGGGCGCCAAGCCCTGGCCGTTCAACTGCCGGAACGCGTCGTCATAGAAGGGCGAGCCCTGGAAGTTATGGCCCAGGATCGCGCCCGCCGTCTGCGCCTCCTGCATCAGCCCCAAGGCCATATAGGCTTCGACCAGGCGCATCAGCGCCTCGGGCGTGTGGGTCGTGGTCTGGAATTCCTCGACCACGGCGCGGAACCGGTTGATCGCCGCCGGGTAATGGCCCCGCTTGAGGTAAAAGCGGCCGATCTCCATCTCCTTGGCGGCCAGATGGTCGAAGGCCAGGTCGAATTTCAGGATCGACGAGCGGGCATATTCGCTATCGGGATAGCGCTCGATCACGGTGCGCAGGTTGCGCAGGGCCTGGAAGGTCAGCCCCTGGTCGCGGCCCACCTGGTCGATCTGGTCATAATAGCTGAGCGCGAGCAGATACTGAGCGTAGGCCGCATCTTCGTCCGCCGGGTAGAAGTCGATATAGCGCTGCGCGGCCAGGCGCGCATTCTCGTAGTCCCGGTCCTGATGATAGGCAAAGGCCTGCATGATCAGGCCGCGCTTGGCGAATTCCGAATAGGGGTATAGCCGCTCCACCTCGGCGAACAGGACCGCTGCGTCGTCCGCATCGCCACTGGCCAATTCGGCTTCCGCCCGTTGATAGATCACCTCGGGCGCCGTGTTCTCCAGGTTGAGATCGGCATCGCCGCCGCACGCCGCCAGAGCCGCGATCAAAGCCAACAGGCCAAGCGGTCGGCCCGCACGTCTCAAGCGATCATCCATCATCCGCGTATCCCTTGCTCGGGTCCCATCCAGAGCAGGCCAAGTATAGGCCGCCGCCCGTCCGGAGTGAAGCGCCGACCGGGGGCGTCGTCCGGATTACAGGTGCTCGAACCGATCACTTTCGAGACCGGCGCCCGGCAGACGCGTCGCCTCGTCGGGCCGCAGCGTGCGGATACGATAGGCCAAGGGATCTGAAAACAGCGCGTGCAGCAACCTGTTGGTCAGCGCGTGACCCGGCCGGATGCCGGTATACCGGCCCAGGATCGGCGCCCCCGCCAGCGCCAAATCACCCAACGCATCCAGCATCTTATGGCGCACGGCCTCGTCCCGATGACGAAGCCCGCCGGGATTTTCGACTTGGGCGCCATCGACCACGACCGTGTTCGACAAGGACCCGCCCAGCCCCTTTCCCGACGCCTGCAGATGGGCCACGTCCGCGCGCCGGCAGAACGTGCGGCTGTCGCACAATTCGCGCACGAAGGTGCCGTTCGACAGGCGCAGGCCCTTCTGCTGATGCCCGATGGCCACATCGGCGAAGTCGATGGAAAAGTCGATCTCTAGTTCCGGCGCCGGGGTCAGCGCGGCAGCGGAACTGTCCTGCTGAACCGCCACCCGGCGCAGCACCTCGATCACGTGGACCGGGGCGTCCAACTTGCGCAGGCCGGCATGCAGCAGGCCGCGGACGAAATCGGCGGCCGATCCGTCCAGAATGGGCACCTCGGGGCCGTCGACATCGACGATGGCGTTCAGAACGCCGCACCCCGCCAGAGCCGCCATGACATGTTCGACGGTCGACACCGATAATCCGGCCTCATTGACCAATTGCGTGCACAGCGCCGACGGCGTGACCGCGTCATGGCGCGCCGGGATCATGGTATTACCGTCCAGATCGGACCGGCGGAACCAGATACCGTGATGGGCGCCTGCGGGCTGGATCGTCACACGGGACAAACAGCCGGAATGCAGGCCGATGCCCTCGAACCGGACCGCTCTTTTGACTGTCGTTTGCATCGACACCATTTCCCCGTCCGCGCCAGGTCTGGAGCAGCCTTCTGACAATCGAACTAGGCGGCGGGCGACCGCTGCGCAATTCAACCTCCGTTACGGAGCGAAACAGGGGGAACCGGCTGGTGGCGGATTACCGCCGATAAGTGTGGAAAAGTTTTTTTGGCGAGAGAATTCAAGGATCAATCCGAAGCTCCCCTGTGAAGATCCGGTGATGATCGTGACGATCAATCACGGATTCCCTAACGGGAAGCGGCGGCCCGAAGGCCGCCGCGAATTTCCTGGTGACAGACCGTATCAGTTCGCTTGGCGGCGCAGGAAGGCGGGAATCTCGATCCGCTCCTCCTCCGGATCGGCCTGCGGCGCGGGTGCCGGCGGGGCGGCCGCGGCCGGTCGCTGGACCGGCGCATCTGCGGCGGTTCCCGTCATCCGGTTAATCAAGGACCCGATCCCGAAGCGGGCCGAATCCGCCGACGCGGCGGCGGGCCGAACCGGCGCGACGGGGGCCGGGGCAGCCGCCTCGCCGTTATTGCGCTGCACGGCCGCGCGCAACCGTTCCATGGCCTCGGGCGCGGCGGTCATGGCGGGCCGAGGGGCGGTGAACGTGGCTTGCGGCGGCTCTGCGGCGGCCACCGGCTCGGGCGCCGGGGCGGGGCGATAGGCTCGGGACGGCACGTCGTCGGACGGGACCCGCTCCCGCGTACCGAAGAAATCGTCGGCGGTCTGGGCCTCCTCGGCCTCCTCCTGGTCCACCGCGTCGAAGAAGCTCGGCCCGGACGCCGCTTCGGCCACTTCGGGTTGCGGCATCGGAACAGGGTCGACAACCGGCGCGGGCGCGGGCGAAACAGCGGCCGCGGCGGCGGCCTGCGCCTCGGCCGGGGCCTGCGCTTCCGACAGGCGGCGGCGCGGCATCGGCGTCGCCGCGCTCTCGGCCGTGGCGTCGATGCCGGTGGCGACGACGGACACGCGCATCACGCCCTCCATCGCCGTGTCCAGGGTCGAACCGACGATGATGTTGGCGTCCTCGTCCACTTCCTCGCGGATGCGGTTCGCGGCCTCGTCCATCTCGAACAGGGTCAGGTCGTGCCCGCCGGTGATATTGATCAGCACGCCCTTGGCGCCCTTCAGGCTCAACTCGTCCAGCAGCGGGTTGGCGATGGCCTTCTCGGCGGCCTCGACGGCGCGCTCTTCGCCCTCGGCCTCGCCCGTGCCCATCATCGCCTTGCCCATCTCGTCCATGACGGAGCGGACATCGGCGAAGTCCAGGTTGATCATGCCGGGCCGGACCATCAGATCGGTCACGCCCTTCACGCCCTGATACAGCACGTCATCGGCCATCGAGAACGCCTCGGTGAAGGTCGTCTTCTCGTTGGCCAGGCGGAACAGGTTCTGGTTCGGGATGATGATCAGCGTATCCACCACCTTCTGGAGCGCCTCGACACCCTCCTCGGCCTGGCGCATCCGCTTCTGGCCCTCGAACTGGAACGGCTTGGTGACCACGCCGACGGTCAGAATACCGAGCTCACGCGCCGCCTGGGCGATGATCGGCGCAGCACCCGTCCCGGTGCCGCCGCCCATGCCGGCGGTGATGAAGCACATATGGGCGCCCGCCAGCCGGTCCACGATCTCCTCGATCGTCTCCTCGGCGGCCGAGGCGCCGACCTGCGGCCGCGCGCCCGCGCCCAGACCTTCCGTCACCCGCACGCCCAATTGGATGCGCGACTTGGCCTGGTTCTGCTGCAAGGCTTGCGCGTCGGTATTGGCGCACACGAACTCCACGCCCTCCAGATCCTTCTGGATCATGTTGTTCACGGCGTTGCCGCCCGCTCCGCCCACACCGAAGACGGTGATGCGCGGACGCAGATCGTGTTCGACGGCCTGGCCGCCGGGCATGGAGAGGTTCAACGTCATATGCTCTGTCCACCTGTATTATGCGGCCCTGCCTCAGGCCATGTGATCGCGGTTCCCGCGTTATTGTTGTTGAGGGTAATGGATTCTTCAGACTCCGTCACCCAAAAATCGAATCGTACCCGGCAAAATGTGGCCGGAATGTGGCACGTCCCTACCAATTGTCCCGGAACCACCGCACGGCGCGCCGGATCGACCGGCCCGAATGGCGCTGCGGCACGGCGTCGAAGTCCCAGAATTCGTCCTGCGGTTCAGCCCCTTGCATGCACAGACCCACGCAGGCCGCGAAGGCCGGACCCTTGGCCGCCTCCGGCAAGCCCTGCACCCTGAGCGGCCGTCCCAGCCGCACCTGATTGCCCAATATCCGTGCCGCCAAGCCGTCCAGACCGGGGATCTGCGACGCACCGCCGGTCAGCACGATCCTTTGGCTCGGCAGGTCGCCGAACCGGGCCCGGTCCAGGCTGGCCCGCGCGTCTTCCAGGATTTCCTCGATCCGGGGCCGGATGATCCCGATCAGATCGGCGCGGCTGACATTGCGCCGATCATGGTGCCAATCGCCGGTATCCGCTTCCAGGGCGATCTGCTCCCGGTCGTCCATGCCGGTGGCGACCACGCCGCCATAGCGGCACTTGATCATCTCGGCCACGTCCGTCGGAATCCGCAGCCCCTGGCTGATATCCGAGGTCACATGGGTGCCCCCGATCCGCACCGTATCGGCATAGACCATATGCTTGCGCATGAAGATCGAGATGCCGGTCGTCCCGCCGCCCATGTCGATGCAGGCCGCGCCCAATTCCTTCTCGTCCTCGACCAGCGCCGAAGTCGCGGCGGCATAGGGCGCCGAGGCCAGGCCAGCCAATTCCAGGTCGCAGCGATGGATGCAGGTCAGCAGGTTCTCGATCGCGTGGGCGTCCACCGACAGCAGATGCATGTCGGCGCGCAGCATCTCGCCGGTCTGCCCGCGCGGATCCCGCAGGGTGGTCCGATGGTCGATCCCGAAATTCACTGGCTGGGCATGCAGCACCTCGCGCCCCGGCCCGATATCCGGCGTGTCCACCGAGGCCAGCACGCGCCCCACATCGTGGACCGAACAGGGCCCGTTCTCCAGCATGATCTCGCCCGACAGCCCGTAACTGCCCGGCCGCCCGCCCGAGAAGCAGGCGATCACATGATCCACCCGCACGCCCGCCATCTTCTGCGCGCCCTGCACGGCGGTACGGATCGCCCGCTCGGTCTCGGGCATGGCGTCCACCTCGCCCAGTTTGATGCCCCGCGACTGGGTCGTCGTCGCGCCGATCACCCGGAAATTCGACTGCCCCGCCATCTGCCCCACGCCCTCGCCCTGGGGCGTGTTCTCCTCGAACCGCAAGACCAGGCAAGCCGTCTTGAACGAGCCCACATCCAGGATCGCGACCACCCCCCGCTGCAAGGCGGCCTGACGCTGACGACGCATGGCCCGCTGGGCCTGGAACAAGCGGCTCATCTTTCCTCCGTGTAGCTCAAACGCTCAAGCTCCTGCAGCTGACGCAGTTCGTCCCGGGCCGGCTCGCTCAGGCGCAGGACAGGGCGGTCCGGCAGGCGCAGGTCGACGACCTTCACATCCCGGTCCAAGACATCCTTGGCCGCATCCATGGCCAGCGCGCGGTCCAAAGCGGCGGCGGGCGCGGTCTCGGGCAAGGCGATGCGCTGCCCGCGGGTCAGGTTCACGTCCCAGCGGCGGTTGCCGACCCGGGTCAGCCCGACGAACCGGTCGGTCACCGGCGCGGCGGCCGCGACCAGCCGCAGCGCCTCCTCGACCGCGTCATCCGCGCCCTCGCCCGCGATCACCGGAAGCGGTCCCGCCGCCTCCAGGTTGGGCAAGGTCGCCACCCGATGCCCCGCCGCGTCCAGAACCTCGACCCGGCCCTCATGCAGCCAGGCGACCGCCGGCGTCCGCTCCGTGATCCGCAGCAGCAGCGTGCCGCCCGCGATCACCCGCACCTCGGCGTCCTTGACCGGGTCCAGCTCCAGCAGCGCCCGGCGCAATCCTTCCATGTCCAGCGCGAATTGCGAGGCCGGCAGGTCGACCGGCAGCGCCTCCTCGATATCGGACTGCAACTGCGTCGACGCGCCCTCGATGCGCAGCAGGCCCACCATGAATTCCGGCCGGTCCTGCACCGCGCGCACCGTCGCCTCCCACCGGTCCACCATGGCCTCGGTCCGGGCCGGGTCGCTGATATACCAGGTGAACAGGATGACGAAGCCGAAGGACGGGATCCCCGTCCGGATCATCGCCTTGAACAGCGGCGTCAACCACAGCCGCTCCATCCGGTACTGCCATTTGGACGGCGCCGGATCGCTGGCCGCGCGCGGCGCCTTCACTTGTCGCATCGAGCCTCCTCCACCAGCTTGGCGCACAGCGCCGGAAACCCGATCCCCCCATGCGCCGCCTGTTCCGGCGTCAGCGAGGTGGGGGTCATGCCGGGCTGCGTATTGGTTTCCAGCAGCACCAACCCGTCGAGGCCCCGGGCGTCGTCCCAACGGAAATCCGTCCGGCTGATCGTCCGGCAGCCCAGGGCCGCGTGGGCCCGCAGCGCGTAATCCTGGCAGGCCGCGAACACGTCCGCCGGCAGGTCCGCCGGCAGCACGTGCCGGCTGCCGCCCTCGGCATATTTGGCCTCGTAATCGTACCAGCCATCCGTGACGATCTCGGTGACCGTCAGCGCCTCGTCCCCCAGCACCGTGCAGGTCAATTCCCGCCCCGCGGCATAGGCCTCGACCATCACCCACTCGGGCATGGTCTCCGCCAAGGCGGGCGGCCCGTTGGCCCCCTCATGCACGATGTAAATCCCGACCGAGGACCCCTCGTCATTGGGCTTCACCACATAAGGCGGCGCCATCACGTGCCCGGCCATCACCTCCACCTTCGAGACCATGACGCTGTCCACCACCGGCAATCCGGCGGCGCGGTACACGTCCTTGGTCCGCGTCTTGTCCAGCGCCAGGGCCGAGGCCAGCACGCCCGAATGGGTATACGGCAGCCGCATCCATTCCAGCACGCCCTGCACGCAGCCATCCTCGCCCCAACGGCCATGCAGCGCGTTGAACACCACATCCGGCGCCAGCTGTTGCAGCCGCGCCACGAGGTCGGCGCCCGGATCCAGCTCCGTCACGTCATAGCCCGCATCGCGCAACGCCCGCGCGCAGCCCTTGCCGGTCGACAACGACACCTCGCGCTCCGCCGAGGGACCGCCCATCAGAACAACAACATGTAGGGGGGACGTGCCCGCCATTACCCGATATCCTGCGCCTCTCCCCGTGATCTTGTCGCCACGGGCCTCTTATATCCCCAAGCCTCTGACGGGCTCCTATGGGGTCTCGGGCTCTCCGACCCGCATAATTTCCCACTCTAGCGTTAACCCTGACGTCTCGAAAACCCTTTTGCGCACCTCTTCGCCCAATCCTTCCAGATCGGTCGCCGTGGCACCGCCCTTATTGACAAGGAAGTTCGCGTGCTTCTCGGACATCATCGCCCCGCCCCGCGTCGCCCCCCGCATGCCCGCGTCCTCGATCACCTTCCAGGCCTTCAGGTCATGCACGTCGTCGTCGCGCCCCGTGGACGAAAACCCGGCCGGGTTCCGAAACGTCGACCCGGCGCTGCGATCCTTGATCGGCTGCGTCGCATTCCGCTTCTCCAACTGCTCGGCCATCCGCGCCTCCAACGCGGCCCGCTCCCCCTCGGGCGCCCGGAACGTGGCCTGGGTGATCACCGCCCCCTCGGGCACCTGCGACGACCGATACGCGAACGCCAAATCCTTCGCCGGGATCGTCACCAGATCGCCGCC
>JBCCCB010000097.1:0-12360 GCA_039033775.1 Pseudomonadota bacterium
CCTCGACCTTCGTGATGCCGGTGGTGAAGATCGACGGGCAGGCCATCGGGACCGGCGCGCCGGGGCGCGTTGCGACGCGGCTGCGGGAGATTTATCTGGACGAAAGCCGCAAGGCGGCTGTCTGAGGGCAGGCGAGCCGATCCGTTTACGGATCGGCTTCCAAGCGGCGCGCCCGGGCCAGGCGAACCGCGTTCCACCGGACGACCAGGACCGGCACCAACAAGATCACGTCAGTACCGCCCGCGCCGCGTGCCGTCGACACGGATGCCGTCGAATGTGGTGAAACCGTCGGTGCGCAGGATCGCCTGGGCCTCGTACCGGTTCTGCACGTAACGCGCGAAGCTGATGTCGTCGCTGAGGCTGCGCAGCGCGCCAAGTTGGCGCAGGCTGAGGGACTGGGCGTCGACCTCTTCGAAGCCGAGGAAATCCAAGTCTTTCTGGATCGACGCGGCCAGTTGCGAGGCGCCCTGTCGTTGAGTCTGGGCCAGCGCCGGCGCGGCGACGAGCATGGCGCAGAAGATGACGGCGAGCCCTCGCATCATGACGATTGCCCCGTCAGCGGATCGACGATCCCGCGCTGCAAAATGCCGCCCCGGCGGATGATCTGGCCGATCTTGGCGCGCACATCGACCTCGGATCTGCCGGAATGGATGACCGAATTGATCGTTGCCACCTGGCTGAGCGTCAGGTTGCGGACATCGACGGTCGGATAGCCCCAGATCGGCAATTGGTTTTGCACATGGGCGCGGACCCCGATCAGCCCTTCGGAGGACGGGCCCGACGACTGGCCCGGCGGCGGCACGAAGACGCCTTGCGCGGCGGCGGAGCCGGCAGCCATGGCAAGCAATGCTGCGACGACAAGGGGAAGGCGGGTCATGGCGGGTACTCCTTTACGCGGTATGTAGGGATATCCCGACGGTTATCCAAAATCATCGCTGCGTGAACGGCCTCAGCCGCCCTTGCCCACATTCTCTGCGAAGGACGTCTCGAAGGCTGCCTGCTGGTCGGGCGTGGCCTCGGTTTGATGGCGAGCCTTCCATTCGGACATGGGCATGCCGTAGAAGATTTCGCGCGCGTCGTCCGTCGACAATTCGATTCCGCGATCGGCGGCGGCTTCGCCGTACCAGCGGGATAGGCAATTGCGGCAGAAGCCGGCCAGGTTCATCAGGTCGATGTTCTGGGCATCCGGGCGGTCTTCGATCAGGTGCTGGCGCAGCCGGCGGAACGCGGCGGCTTCGATTTCGGTGCGGGTGGCGTCGTCCATGTCTCTCTCCCCTTCAGGTCTCGTGGGCCAGCCGGGCCGGACGATCCTCTCCATGGGAGATGTCGTCCAGAGCGGCATCCAGAAGCGGGGCGAGCGTTTCGGCCCAGTCCCGCTGCTCCTCTTCGGTTGAGATGAGGTCGTTGCGGACTTCGATCAACACGTGCAGGCGGCCGTGGCGCAATCCGTGTCGGTCCATGGAATCGCCGGGCAGGTGACCGCCATAGGGTTCGTTGATGCCGACACAGAAATTCGTCTGGCTTTGGAGCCGCGCGATCAGCGGGTCCGCCAGGCGCCTGTCATCGGCGAAGAGAACGCCGACGTCCCACGGGCGGGGCGGATAGCCGCGCAGTTGCGGCGTGAAGGAATGGACGGAACAGATGACCGGGTCGGATCTGGCGGCCAGGACCCGTTCCAGCGCGTGGTGATAGGGGCGGTGGTAGAGGCTCAGCCGGCGTTCCCGCTCGGCGGCATCGGCATCGCGGTTGGCGGGGATGATCGTGCCGTCATAGAGCTTCATCAAAAGGGTGGGGTCGTCTTCGTCCCGGTTTGGGTCGATCACCAGGCGCGAGAAGTCCGACAGCACGGCCGTCGCCTGCAACAACTCCGCCAAGTGGCGTGTCAGGCCGGCCGCGCCGATATCGTAGGCGATGTGACGCTCCATATCCGCCGGGGGCAGGTCCAGGCTGCCGCCATTCACCTCGGGCGGGACTCGGTTGGAGGCATGATCGCAGGTCACGACCCAAGGGCCGGGCGCATCGGGGTGAAGAATGTGCAGCGGGACGCTCATGTGGAAGGCCATAGCGCCGCCCATCGGGAAATCCCAGCCATGCCGGTTGCCGTGCCGCACGGGACGGGGCAGAAGCGGTCACGTTAACGCTCACAGTCGGCACGGAGACGACCCCGCCCATGAGACGCCATCGGAATGTGAAGATCGTCGCCACGCTTGGCCCCGCCTCCGAGGATTACGATACGATCCGGGCTCTGTTCGAAGCGGGGGCAGATGTCTTCCGTCTGAACATGTCCCATGGCAGCCACGAAGATATCCGTGCGCGCCACAACACCATTCGGGACATCGAACGGGATATCGGCCGGCCCATCGCGATCCTGGCCGACCTGCAGGGGCCGAAACTGCGGTGCGGCGTGTTCGAGGGAGACTCGGCCGAGATCGAGGAGGGCGGCACGTTTCGCTTCGACCTGTCCGACGCGCCGGGCGATGCGCGCCGCGTGCAATTGCCCCATCGGGAAATCTTCGAAGCTCTGCAGGCTGGATCCACGCTTTTGGTGAATGACGGCAAGCTTCGCTTGACCGTCGACAAGTGCGGCGACGATTTCGCCGATTGCACGGTGGTCACCGGCGGGACGATCTCGAACCGGAAGGGCGTGAACGTGCCCGACGTGGTCCTGCCCCTGGCCGCCCTGTCGGAAAAGGACCGCAAGGACCTGGAATTCGTCTGCGATCTGGGTGTCGATTGGCTGGCCTTGTCTTTCGTGCAGCGGGCCGCCGACGTGGCGGAGGCGCGGGGCTTGGCCCGGGGCCGCGCGGCCATCCTGTCGAAGATCGAGAAGCCCGCCGCCGTGGAAGCCTTCGAGGAGATCCTGGAGGCGTCCGACGGGATCATGGTGGCCCGCGGCGATCTGGGGGTCGAACTGCCGGTGCAGGCCGTGCCGCCGATCCAGAAGCGCCTGATCCGCAAGTGCCGGGCCGCCGCCAAGCCGGTGATCGTCGCCACGCAGATGCTGGAAAGCATGATCGAAAGCCCGATCCCGACGCGGGCCGAGGTCTCGGACGTCGCCCAGGCCATCTATGAGGGCGCGGATGCGGTGATGCTGTCGGCGGAATCGGCGGCCGGCCAGTACCCGCTGGAAGCCGTGACCACCATGAACAACGTGGCCGAAGAGGTCGAAAGCGACCCGACCTTCCGCGAGATTATCGAGGCGAGCCGCACGGCCAACCGGTCCACCACCGCCGACGGCATCGTGGCGGCGGCGCGCGAAATCGCCGAGACCACCGATATCAAGGCGATCTGCGTCTTCTCCCATTCGGGATCCACGGGCTTCAAGGTCAGCCGCGAACGCCCCCGCGTCCCGATCATCGCCTTGACGCCCATGGCTGAGACGGCGCGCAAGATGGTGCTGTCCTGGGGGGTCCATTCGGTCCAGACGAACCCGGTCGAGCGCTTCAAATTCGCCGTCGTCTCGGCCGTCCGCGCGGTCAAGGCCAGCGGCTTCGCGGAGCCGTCCGATCAGATCGTGGTGATGGCGGGGATCCCGTTCAACGTGATCGGGTCGACGAACATCCTGCGTGTCGCGCCTTGCGACGAACGGTTGATCTTCGGCGCCGAGGCCGACTAACTTGGACGACGCCACCGCGTGGATCGAGGCTGCATCCGCCTGGTGGGCGGGGCTGCCGCCGGTGCCATCGCTGGGCCTGCCGCCGCCGCCGGACCCGGACGTGTTGATCGCCATCGGAACGGTGGTGACCGGTCTGGCGGCGATGGGCCTGGTCAGTGCCTGGGTCGAAAAGCGGCTGTCGCTCGTGTCGGTCTTCGCCCTTCTTTTCGGCCTGGCGCTGTTCCTCTGGGTCTGGGAGGCAGATCGCGAGGCCTGGGCCCTGATCCGCATCCCGGAGGCCTTCGTCGAATTGGTCGCCCGCATCCTGCGTTAGAGCGGTTCGCGTTTGACCTGCGACCGCACCGCGACGCGCCCGCGCCATGCGGGCGTTGCGCGGCGTTTCGCGACAAGCCGGAATGAACCGCTGGCCGCCCCCGTCCGACGAGGTCTGGCCGACCCCATATTGTCTTGGCCGGTTCGGGCCGGGTCGGGCGCACCGACCGAGGTCGGGACGCTCCGATTTCGGTCCCGTCAGGCGGATTGCGGCGTGAAGTTCAGGGCCGTGCCGTTGATGCAGTGCAGAAGTTTGCGCTCCACGATCAGCAGATGGCCCAGATGCGACGCGCAGCGACGGCAATGCACCTCGATCAGCAGAAGCGGGTCGATGGCGCGGATTTCCTCTTCCGAAAGACCGGCCGGCTCCACATCGGGGACGACCGGCCCCATATTTTCGCCCTGGGCGAATTGGCCGTAGACGGACTTGTCGATCCCCAGCAACACGTTGCGGGGCTCGGCATGGCGGTAGAACAGCCAGCCCTTATCGACGACGACCTTCCAGCGGGCATCGTAGACCGGCAGGTCGCAGCCCTTGCAGCAATACATCCCCGCTTCAGTGCTTTCCCAGAGCGGGTCGGTATAGGGAACCTCGGTGCCGCCTTCGCGGAGGATGGCATACTCCTCCTCGGTCAACCGCTCGCGCCATTCCTCATCGGTGCGGGTCACCGTGAAGGTGAATTCCTCTTCTTCGCCGCCCCCCGCGCGGACTTGTGTGCCGAGCGCGGCCGTCGACAAAGCGACGGGAATGGATCCGAGCAGGGTTCGTCTGGAAACCTTGGACATCTCGCTTCTCCTTCTCCTGTGCGTAAATTAGGGTGCCTAACGATCATCTGCGAGTGACCTTCGAGCGAGCCGGCGCTCGCATCGGGTCACGAATGCGGGAGAGGCCCGTCAGCGGACGTTAGGTCACCGATCACGCATGGATTGACTTTGGTTTTTTCGGGGTCTTACGCATCGCCGGGCGATCTGACCCTGATGCCCGCACGCCAAAGCCGGAGCGCGCCATGTCGACCATCGCACTGATCGTGAATTGCGTGGCGGCCCTGGGGATGATCGCGGGGGCGGAGAAATACGCGTTCGGACCTGCCCCGGCGGCGTATCACCGCGCGATCCTCGGGGATGCGCTATCCTCGGATGACGGGCGGGTGCAGATCGTTTTCCGTGCCATCTATCGGGCGATCGCGTCGGGCCTGCTGGCGGCTGCCTTGGCAGTGCTTCTTCTGGCATTTCTGGCCCATGATATGGGTACGTTCGGGGCGAAGTTGGCAACAGTCGCGGTCGGCGCGACCGTTATGCCGCCTGCCTTTCTGGTTACGCGCGGGGTGGCCCGAGAGACCGGCATAGGGACACCCTGGAAGTCCGCCGCCGCGGTGCTGGGCCTGTTGGTCTTGGGCTTCCTGGTTTCGCTTCTCTAAGCGGCTTGCCAAGGGCCGCCGCGCGGTCTAGACGGCGCGCTCGAATATCCGCGTGGCCGGCGATTGGGATGCCGAGGCGCGCGCCGTAGAAGGAGCCCGAAATGCCCAAGATGAAGACGAAGTCGAGCGCGAAAAAGCGCTTCAAGGTCAGTGCCACCGGCAAGGTGATCGGCGGCCAGGCCGGTAAGCGCCACGGCATGATCAAGCGCCACAAGAAGTTCATCCGCGACGCGCGCGGCACGACCACGCTGTCGGCGCCCGATGCCAAGATCATCAAGGGCTTCATGCCCTACGACCGATAAGGAGGATCAGACATGAGCCGCGTTACCTCCGGTAAGGTCACCCATGCCCGCCACAAGAAGGTTCTGAAGGCAGCGAAAGGCTATTACGGTCGTCGCTCGACCACCTTCAAGACCGCCACCCAGGCCGTCGACAAGGCGAACCAATACGCCACCCGCGACCGCAAGGCCCGCAAGCGGAGCTTCCGCGCGCTGTGGATCCAGCGGATCAACGCCGCCGTCCGCGCCCATGATGCCGAGATGAGCTATTCGCGCTTCATCAACGCACTGGGCAAGGCCGGGATCGAAGTCGACCGCAAGGTTTTGGCCGACTTGGCCGTGCACGAGCCCGAGGCCTTTGCCGCCATCGTCGAGCAGGCGAAGGCCGCAGCCTAGGGCAGATCTGCTTCAAGGGGAATCAGGGCCGCGCCTGAACAGGCGCGGCCCTTGCCGTGTCAGCATCGCGATCCGCCAGGATCGCCTCGGTCAAAAGCTGCGCCCAGGCTGCATAGATCGTTGGGCCCGGATGGAAGCCATCCGGCGCCATGGCCGACACATCCAAGGACAGATCGAGCGGCACATGGCGGACGCGATCATGGCTGGCGGCGATCCGGTCGAGAAGGTGGTCGAACCGGATGGACCGCCCCCCGAGCACAGCGCGGAGCGGTTGCGGCAGCAGGGGAAAGGCGCCCAGCGGCGGCAGGCCGGACAGATAGACGCGCGGCGTGCCGAACCGGGTCTGTGTCAGCCGGACGAACTCGGTCACGTTTTGGACCCATCGGCGCGCAGGAACGCCGTTCTTGACGTCGTTCACGCCGAAGGCCGCAACGACGATATCGACCGGGCGCGGGGACATGGCGGCGACCCGCCGCATGATGTCCCCCGATGTCGCGCCAGATCGCGCAACCAACTTCCAGTCCACATCTGCCCGGCGGGCGAGGATGTCGACCAGTCGACCGGCCAAGGCTGTTCCCTGGGTGTCGACCCCGACGCCTGCCGCCGAACTGTCGCCCACGATCAGCAGGCGCAAGGGGCACCCCACGCCGAGCCGGCCCGATCTCGGGCCGGCCGCTTCTGGCAGGCGCCTGGCCCGGGCCGCGACCCAAAGACCTTGAGGAACAAGAAATGGCAAAAGAAGGGAGACAGCACGCGACATCGATCAAAAGGATAGTGCTGGCCCGGAGGCGGACAAACTTGCCGGACCGCCCGGCTGCGCCATGTCTGCCGAATGCGTCTGCTGCTCCTTCTTCCGTTTCTTCTGGCCGCGTGCCAGCCCGCTCCGTCCTCCGATCAGGCGATCCTCGCCATGGGGGATAGCATCATGGCCTGGAACGGCACCTCGGGGATCCCGGAGGTCGTCGGGGTGGAACTGGGTCGCCCGGTCGTGGACGCGTCGCAATCCGGTGCCCGTCTCAGGACCGACAGTTCCCTGGCGCAGGCACTGGGGTTCGACATCCCCGAGCAGTATCGGGAAGGCGCCTGGGATTGGGTCATTCTGACCGCCGGGGGCAATGATCTGCGCGGCAATTGCCAAAGGCCCGATACGGCGGCGCTGCGCGATCGGCAGATCGGTCCTGGACTGACGGGCGATCTGCCGACCCTGATCGCGGGTCTCCGGGCGCGGGGCGCGAAGGTAGCGTTCCTGGGCTATTACGATCTGCTGCCCGATGAACCTGCCCCGTGCGAGCCGCAATTCGACATCATCAACACGCGAATGGCCCAATTGGCGGCCCGCGACCCGGGCCTGGTCTTCCTGGATGCAGCCGACGTGATCGACCGGACCGATCCTGGCCTCTATGCCCGCGACCGCCTGCACCCCAGCCCCCGTGCCTCGGCCCTGATCGGGTCCGCTTTGGCGCGAGAGATGCGGGCGGCCGAGGGGTCTTGACCTTCCAGTAGCTGGAAGCCCCATATGAGACCCATGAACATCAAGCTTGCCTCCGACCGCTCCGGCGTTCCGGCCAAGACCATCCGCTATTACGAAGAGGTCGGGTTGGTCACGCCCGCGCGCAGCGCCAACGGCTACCGCGCGTTCAGCGATCGCGATATCCATGACCTGACCTTCCTGGGTCGCGCCCGCGCCCTGGGCTTCGGGTTGGAGGAATGCCGCGCGCTGCTGGCGCTCTGGCGCGACGAGGGCCGGGCCAGCGCCGAGGTGAAGCGCATCGCCAAGGCCCATCTGGACGATATCGACCGCCGGATCGCCGATCTGCGCGCCATGCAGGGGACGCTGGCCAACCTGGTGGATGCCTGCGCCGGCAACGACCGGCCGGATTGCCCCATTCTCCACTCGCTCGAACCGCAGGAGGGCTGAGCCATGGCAAAAGACACCTTGGCACCGCGTGCCACGCTCTATCGCATGGTCATGGAAGACCATCTTTGTCCTTCTGGCCTCAAGGCCAAGGACCTGTTGGAACGCGAGGGCTTCGACGTCGACGACCGCCCCTTGACCAACCGGGACGAGGTCGATGCGCTGAAGGCCCGCCTTGGCGTGAAGACGACGCCCCAGGTCTTCCTGGGCGAGGAACGGGTCGGCGGCTACGAGGCCTTGCGCAAGCGGCTCGGCAAGCGCGTCAGCGAGGGGACGTCCTACCGCCCGGTCCTGGCGATCTTCGCGGTGGCCGCCTTGATCGCCTTGGCGATCTCGTGGCGCGTGGATGGGACGATCCTGCAAGGCCAGGTCGTTCCCTGGTTCGTGGCCACGGCCATGGTCCTGCTCGGCCTGCAAAAGCTGCAGGATGTGGAGAGCTTCTCGACCATGTTCCTCAACTACGACCTGCTGGCCCGCCGCTGGGTGCCCTATGGCAAGATCTACCCATTCGTGGAAACGGGGGCGGGCCTTCTGATGCTGGCGGGGCTGCTGCAATGGCTGGCGGTGCCGGCGATGCTGTTCATCGGCACTATTGGGGCCGTGTCGGTCTTCAAGGCGGTCTATGTGGACAAGCGGGAGCTCAAATGCGCCTGCGTGGGCGGTGGGTCGAATGTGCCGCTGGGCTTCGTGTCCCTGACCGAAAACCTGGCGATGATGGGCATGGGGCTCTGGGGGCTGTCGCAACTGCTCTGACGCGGTTGCAGGGGCGACGTGCGCGGGCTATCCCGCGCCGAACTTCGCCAAGGGGCACCGCCATGGACGATCTGCGAGACAAGTATCTGGGCCAAATCCGCGACGCCGCCGACGAGGACGGGCTGGAACAGGTGCGCCTCGCCGCCGTGGGCAAGAAGGGCGAGGTCGCCCTAAAGATGCGCGAGCTGGGCAAGATGACGCCTGAGCAGCGCCAGGAGGCGGGGCCTCGGCTGAACGCGTTGAAGGACGAGATCAATTCCGCCATCGCCGCCCGCAAGGCGGCGCTGGAAGACGCGGCGCTGGACGAACGCCTGCGCACCGAATGGCTGGACGTGACCCTGCCGACGCGGGCCCGACGCCAGGGGACGATCCACCCGGTCAGCCAGGTGACCGAGGAGGTGACGGCCATCTTCGCCGATATGGGGTTCTCGGTGGCCGAAGGGCCGCAGGTCGAAACCGACTGGTACAATTTCGACGCGCTCAACATCCCCGGCCATCACCCTGCGCGGGCCGAGATGGACACGTTCTATATGGCCCGCGCCGAGGGCGACAATCGCCCGCCCCACGTGCTGCGCACCCATACCTCCCCCGTGCAGATCCGATCCATGCAGGCCACCGGCGCGCCGACGCGGATGATCTGCCCCGGCCGCGTCTACCGCGCCGATTACGACCAGACGCACACGCCCATGTTCCATCAGGTCGAGGGCATGGCCATCGACCGCGACATCTCCATGGCGAACCTGAAATGGTGCCTGGAGGAGTTCTGCCGCGCCTTCTTCGAGGTGGACGGGATCGAACTGCGCTTCCGTGCCTCCCACTTCCCCTTCACCGAGCCGTCCGCCGAGGTGGACATCCGGTGTTCCTGGGAGGGCGGGACGTTGAAGCTGGGCGAGGGCGACGACTGGTTGGAGATCCTCGGGTCGGGGATGATCCATCCCCATGTGATGCGCTCCGGCGGGATCGACCCGGATGAGTGGCAGGGCTTCGCCTTCGGCATGGGCATCGACCGAATCGCCATGCTGAAATACGGCATCCCGGATCTGCGGGCGTTCTTCGACAGCGATCTGCGGTGGTTGAAGCATTATGGCTTCGGGGCGTTGCAAGCGCCGACGCGGCATGCGGGGTGAAGCGCGCCCGGAGATCGCTCCGGTGGAGCGATCTCAGCGCCGAATGGGCGAAGCTCAGAGGGATCGCGCTTGACCCGGTCGTTGGGCGGCCGATCTTCCCAGCATGACTCGCAATCACAAAATCATCCTCGCGCTGCTGATCACCGCTATCGTCGTGACCCACGTCCTTCTGTGGCGCTCCGAGATGCCCACGGGCGCGAAGCTGACCTTTACCTTGCTCAACGCGGTGGCCTGGACCGTGGTTCTGGTGCCCATCTGGCTCGTCCCGCGCTGGCTGGACGCGATCCAGCAGCGGAACGCCGGAGAGTGACGGGCGCGTCATGACCCGCTTTCTGTCCCTGCACGGCCTCGTCCGCACCATGGACCGCTGGATGCTGCCCCGTGCCGCGCGGCTGACCCTGCAACCGGTCTGCCTGGAAATGGAGGGTCGTGTCGGCGTGGCCGAGATGGAGGCCGACGAGGCGCGGGAGATCATGTCGGAGATCGACGCCAAGTCGTCGGCCCTGCTGGCGGTGCTGGCGATCATCCTGGCGACCTCGGCCTTCATCTTCTCGCTGGATCAGACCTGGGTGACGCTGGTCCTGATGTTCGGCCAGGTGCTGACCGTGTCCGCGTCGATCCTGTTCCTGCTGCGCTGCTTGATCTACGAGCCGTCGCCGCGCCTGCGGGCCATGTTCGACGTGCGGGATGTGGAGGGGGCGCATCACTTGCAGATCGAGGCGATCAAGCAGGTGCATTACTTCAATCGCGTGATCGTTCTGACCGTGATGACCTGCGTCCTGTTCTTCGTCATGTCGATCACGGTGGGTTTCGACGCGGTGCTCGCGATGTAGAAGGCGCGCTGCGCCTGAGGTCCGAGGCAGCCAAGCGGCGATGGGGCCCGCCGGTTAATCCTTCGGCAAGCCTTCTCGGCCTAGGATCGGTCGCGACCCCACGATCGGATGCTTCGACATGCTCATCGGCGACATTGACGCGCTTGATCTGGCCAACAAGATCAACCCGAACTCGAACGGCGCGATCGGCCATGTGGGCCGCGCCAGGGGACATGCGCTCAGCATCGGGATCCTGGCTCTGCTCTGTGCGACGGCGGCCGACGACGACGAACGGCTTAGCCACGCGGCCGACCTGATCCGCGTTCGCGACCTCTACATCGAAAGCGTCCGGGAGGCAGCGCGCCTCGGCGCCGCCCGGATCGGCGACCGCGTTCGGGAGGAACGGGCCATCGTCCACGATTTCGCCGCTCGGATCGCCGAGCTGCCGCTGGATGGCCGCCTGGACCGCGACGCCGCCGCGGCCTTGGCACAGACGGCGCGCGAGGCGGTGTTGCCCGCGATCTACAGCATCGTGAGCACGTACCAGACGTTGGAGATGGAGGATCTACAGGCCAGCATCGACCGCTTGGCGGACAAGGCGAAGATCGTCGACCGCCTCTTGTCGGAGATCGAGCGCATCGCCCGCCTGATCGGCTTCATCTCGATCAACGCGTCGGTCGAGGCGGCGCGCACGGGGGGCGTGGCGGGCCGGGCATTTCAGTTCATCGCCGAGGAGGTACGCAACCTGGCCCGCCAGACATCCGACATGCTGGAACAGACGCGCGAGCGGCTGAAACAGGATCACGTCCCTCGCGGCGCGGTGCCGCCGGCGATCACCCTCGGCGGAGACGCTCAAGAAGGGTCGGGTTCACGTAGCCGTCCGGGGTAAGGCCGTTGGCCGCCTGCCATTGCCGGATCGCGGCCAGGGTCAACGGCCCGACGAGGCCGTCGAATTTCTGCGGATCGAAGCCCTGAGCGGCCAGCAGGCGTTGCATCTCGACCCGCTCGTCGAAGGTCAGCGGCCGGTCGCCCCGGGGCCAGCCGGCCCGCAGGGGCGGGCCACCGGCGAGCCGGTCTGCCAGATGACCCACGCCGATGACGTAGGCATCGGCGGTGTTGTACCGCTCCAGCACCTCGAAATTGGGATAGGTCGCGAAGACGGCGCCTTGGGCGCCCGCTGGTGCCCGGATCGAGACGGGGGCGTCGCTGGGCAACGCGGCGCCGGCGGCCGTGCGGACGCCGAGGGCGGTCCATTCCGCCGGAGATTTTGTGATGGTCGATGCCGCCAATGCGTAGTCGAAGCCGTCCGGCAAGACGACTTCGACTCCCCAGGGCTGGCCCGTCGTCCAGCCGAAATCGGCCAGATAGGCGGCGGCGGAGGCCAGGGCGTCGGTCGGGTCGTCCCCCCAGATGTCGCGGCGGCCATCGCCGGTGAAGTCGACGGCATGGGCCAGGAACGACGTCGGGATGAATTGGGTGTGCCCCATGGCCCCCGCCCAGGAGCCGCGCATGTCGGCGAAGGTCGTATCGCCCGCCTGGAGGATCTGCAGCGCCGCGATCAGCTGGGTTTCGAAGAAGGGACCCCGGCGGCTATCGGCGGCCAGGGTGGCCAGGGCCGAGAGGGTCGAGGTGTCGCCACGGAAGGCGCCATAGCAGTGACGCTTTGCCGTCTTTGTCGTCGTTTTTCAAGTCCTTGCAACGCCACCAGATCCTGCGGCGCCGTCAGCGACGTC
>JBCCCB010000098.1:0-12342 GCA_039033775.1 Pseudomonadota bacterium
ACGTCGTTCGACCATTACGGTGTCGGCATCGGCTACACCCTGGGCGCCATCTCGGTGTCGGCCAACTACGGTGAGTTCGACTACGACGACGGCACCGACGCCGAAGGCTTCGGCATCTCGGCCGGCTACGACCTGGGTGGCGGCGCCGCCGTTCAGTTCGGTTACGGTGACAGCGATACCCGCGGCGGCGAAGACATCGAGTCGTTCTCGCTGGGTGTTCGGATGAACTTCTGATCCCAACCGGATCATCAGTTACGGAGAGAGCGGGCCTTGCGCCCGCTCTTTTCGTTTTGGCATGAGGCGGGGACGTTCCCACGGAGGCCGCCCATGTCATTGCTCGACGTCACGACCCGGATCGAAGCGGCCTGCGCCCAGGCCGGACGGTCCCCTGCGGAGGTCTCGCTGATCGCCGTCTCCAAGGTGCAGCCCCCGGATCGCGTGGAAGCCGTTCTGGACGCGGGCCACCGCATCTTCGGCGAAAACAGGGTTCAGGAGGCCCAGGGCAAATGGCCCGCCTGGCGCGAGAGCTATGGCGGGGTCGAGCTGCATCTGCTGGGCCCGCTGCAATCGAACAAGGTTCGCCCGGCCATGGACCTGTTCGACGTCATCCATTCCGTGGATCGCCCCAAACTGGCGCGGCGGCTCGCCGATATGGCCCAGGAATTGGGGCGCTGCCCGGACCTTTTCGTCCAGGTCAATACCGGCGAGGAGGCGCAGAAGGCAGGTGTCCGCCCGTCAGATGCAGAACAGCTGGTCCGAGAGATGCGCGAGATGGACCTGCCGGTTGCCGGGCTGATGTGCATCCCGCCCATCGACGAGACTCCGTCGCTGCATTTCGCCCTTCTTGCCAAGATCGCGGCCCGGAACGGCCTGGCCGGCCTGTCCATGGGCATGTCGGCCGATTACGAGCAGGCGATCGCTTTCGGGGCGACCCATATCCGCGTGGGCTCGGCGATCTTCGGGGCCCGGGTGCCGGGCTGACATCGCGCGTCAGGCGCCGGCCCGCTCCAGCTCGATCAGATAGCGATGGGTGGCCCGGATGCGGCCGGGCGGGACCGTGCGCAGGCGTTCGGCCTGTTCGCGCGGCGGACGGCCCGCCAGGTCGAGCGCGAGGATGGCCGGATGCTCGGCGTCAGCGTCTTCGGGCCGGAATGCCGTTTTCAGAAGCGTCGCGACAGCTTCCCGGTCTCGGACCCATCGGGGTGTTGGCAAGGACGGAGCGGATTGGTTTGCCCGCGGGGCATCATGCGCGGAAATGGCGGACGGCAATTCGTCCGACTGGGCGGGTCGACCGGGTCGGGACGAAGCCGGCGGCGGCGCGACCGGTTCAGGGACAGCCACCGTCGCGGCCGCGAAGGGCGCGGCCTTGCTGAAGAGCGACGGGCGCGGCGGTTCGGGCGCGGCGGCTGGCGGATGAGGGGCGGGTTTCGGCACGTCGCGGGATTCCACTTTCGCGACAAGGTCGCGGGCAAGGTCCCGCAGACGATCCGGTGGAATCGAATGACCAGGCGCCGCCGAGCCGGATTCAAGCATCGAAAGCAGTGCGCGTGCCTGGGCGCGCGCATCCGACGGGCCGGACGTCGAATCCGGCTCGGATGGCGGCGCAGGCTCGGCGACGGTCTGTTTGCGAAGGGAGAACATCGAAATCCTCTCAGAGATAGGACCGGACCAAAGCACCGGTCACGAGTGTCCAGCCGTCGACGACGACGAAGAAGGCCAGCTTGAACGGCAGCGAAACGATCGCGGGCGGCACCATCATCATACCCATCGACATCAGGACGGCGGCAGCGACCATGTCGATGATCAGAAACGGCATGAAGACCAGAAACCCGATCTGAAAGGCGCGGCTGATCTCCGACAGCAGGAAGGACGGAATCAGGACCGAGAACGCCCCGGGCGCCGCCTCGGGGCGAAGCCCTTGGAGATGCGCCAAGGTATCGGGGTCGACCCGGGCGGACATGAAGCCGCGAAACGGCTCGGCCGCCGCGGATAGGGCAAGCCCCGCCTCCATCTCGCCGCGGGTCAGGGGGCCGATCCCGGCTTCCCAGGCGGCCATGGCGACGGGCTCCATCACGAAATAGGTCAGGAACATCGCCAGGCTGACGATCAGCATGTTGGGCGGCGATGCCTGCAAGCCGATGGCCTGCCGCATGATCGACAGCACCGTGACGATGAAGGGAAAGCAGGTGATCGTCACCGCGATGCCCGGCGCCAGGCTGAGCACGGTCAACAGGGCGATCAACTGGACCGTCCGCAGGGATAAAGACCCCTCCGAGCCGAAGTCGAGACCGATCTCCTGGGCCATGGCGCCCTGCCCGACGGCCGCCAGGCCGGCGGCCAGCAGCAGGGTCCAAAGGCGCGTGGATGGCCTCAAGCGACGGCCTCCGGATCGACCACTTCGGTCAACCGGACAGCCAGTCGACCCGAGGTATCGCCTTCGACCTCTTGCAGTTCCCCCCGCGCGATCAGGCGATCGCCGGCGAACAGCTCGACCGCATCGCCGACACCGCGATCCAGCGGCAAGACCGCGTCGCGTTCCAGGGCCAAAAGTTCTGCCACCGTAGGATGGGCGCGGCCGACCGAAACGGTGATTTCGACAGGGACTCGGGACAGGCCTGAAACGGCATCGGAGCGGAGATCAGCCATTGATCGCCTCCTTGGGGATGGATGTGTCGGGAATGGTCTGGGTGAGATCTTGGAATGCCGCCTCCAGGGCGGACATCGCGGATTGGAGGTCGAGCCGCTTCTGCCCGCCTTCCCAGGCAAGGATGGCCTGTGACAAGGCCAGGGCCGGTTCGGCCTTTACCTTGACGACGTCCGACAGATCCGGACGGCTGGCCACCAGCGCATCCAGCGCCGCCACTTCTTCCGGCGTCCGAGTTTCCTCAAGCACCGCCTCGGCCTCTTGCAGTAGCCGCCGCAGGAAACCCCGGTCGACGGCCCGTGGCAGGACCTTGTCGAAGACATCGTTCAACAGCGGCTCCAGCGCGCGCAGCATCTGGGCCATCGCCTCGTCGCGGGTCTGTTCCACCAGCGACAGCCGCTCGGCCAAGGTTTCGCCGATCCGGCCCTTTTCCTCGGCGATCTGCGCCAGGGCATCGTCCCAACCGGCGTTGTATCCCTGCTCATAGGCGCCTGTCGCGGCATCGGCGGCACTTGCCATGGCCATTGGGGTCGTGCGGGATGGCACCTTGGTGCCGAAATCCTCGAGATGCGGAGCGCTCATCGGGCATCCTCCGGCACGTCTTCGACCCAACCGCGCAGAACCTCGATCGTCTCGTCCCGGCGGTCCGAGATCAACTGTCGCAGGCGCTCGACCGGATCGTCGTCATCAGCGGCCTGCCCGTCGGGCCGTCCAGACATGGTCAGCGCGCCCAGGTCCGACAAGTCAGGCAAGTCGGAAGTGTCCGACGGCAGGGCGGGCATGGCATTCGACATCTCCAGCTCGGGCTCCGATTGCGGCGCTTCCAGCGCCGCCGGATGCCCGTCTGTCTGACCGGACGTCAGTGCCGGTGCCTCGGGCAGGATAGGCGGCAGCGGCGCGCGGGCGCGCAGGGTCCGCAAGCCCGCCAGGATTGCGACAAGAGCCACCACGGCCAGCAACGCGGCGGTCACCATCTGCGCGATCTGCGCGCCGCTGAACCAGGGGAGGGACAGGCCCGGCAGGGCCTCGATACCCGGCAGGTCGCCGAACTGCATCGTGCGAACCGTGACCACGTCGCCCCGGGCCTCCTTGAAGCCAACCGCCGAACTGACCAGGTCGCGCAGGACATCCAATTCAGGCTCGGGTCGCGGCACCCAATCGTCTTCAACCCCGGTTTCCTCGCCGCGCAGACCGTCCACCAGGACGGCGACTGTGACCCGTTCGATGGCCCCCGGCCCGCGTTCGATCTGGCGCTGGGTCGCCGAGAAATCGTAGTTGACCCGCTCGCGCGTCTCGGCGCTCTGACTTTCCTGATCGCCGCCCGACGCTTCGCCGTCGGGCAGGTTGCTGGCGACCGTCACGCCGCTGGCCGAACCGCGGTCATTGGCAGATCTCTCTTCGGTATCGGTGCTGATGACGACACGGCTATCGGGGTCGAGCACCCGTTCGGTGATGGTTTCGCGCGCGGTCGTGGTCTCCAGCGCCAGTTCGACGACATACCGGCCCGGCCCGACCCGGGCCGCCAGGATGTTCTCGACGGCCGCGCGCATCTCGGCGATGCGGTTGTCCCGCCGCTCGGCCTCGGAATCGACGGCCTCGCTCCCGACAACACGGCCGGTATTGGAATCGATGATGGTCACGTCTTCCGGCGACAAGTCGCGGACGGCGCCGGCAACCAACGACTGAACCGCCCGCGCGAACGACACGTCGACTGCGCCGGAGACCATCTGCAAGGTCACCGACGCGGTTGCGGACCGGTCCCGCGCAAAGGGCGAGGCATCGGCCGTTGCCAGGTGCACGCGGGCCAGTTTGACGCCCGTCCCCGACAGGATCGTCCGGGTCAGCTCGCCTTCGCGGGCCCGCCAGTAGGCGGCGTCGAACATTTGTGACGTGGTTCCAAATCCGCTGAGCCCGTCGAGCAGTTCGTAGCCGCGTCCATCGTCCCGGGGCAGGCCCTCGCCCGCTAGTTGCAGGCGCAATGCATCGCGCAACGCGCCATCGACGTAGATCGAGCCGCCGCGCACGTCATGGACCACGCCGCGCCCTTCCAGGCTAGCGACCACCTCCCCTGCAACGGCGGGATCCAAGTTGGCATAAAGCAGTTCCATCCGAGGGGCCGTGGCCAGACGGGTCAGGAAAAGAACCGCCACGAACGCCGCCACCGTCGCGAGGCCCAGGATCGCGAGGCGTCGCTTATCCTGTCCGTTCCAGAACGCGCTGATGCTGTCCAAGGGCTGGTCCTCCGGCTGGTCGACCCGCCCGTTCTGGGCGATTGAGCGAAGGATTCCGCAATTGGCTTAAGATTGTGTTGATCCCGTCGCCTTCCCTTACCGGTTTTTCGCAAATCCAGTGCGAGCCGCTGGTGGCGACGGGATCATCGAGCCGTGAAAGCAAGGCCTGATCCGGCCTCCGCCAGTGATGGCGGCCAGATCGTCTCGCGGTCCGGCAGCTGGCCCGCGCCGGAGAATCGGGGCCTGCGTTAAGATTAAGTTAGGCTCCGGTCGCCTATGACGGTCCCGACATTCGGAGGGACGAGAATCATGGCCGACGATACCGAAGGCACGCAAGAAGAGGTGAAGCGCGGCCTGGGCCCCAAAGCTTGGATCGGTGTCGCCGTGATGGCCTTGGCGCTTGGCGGCGGCGGATTCTATGCAACCTACGCGGGATTGATCGCCGGGCACGATACGGCCAATCACGACAACCAGGCCGCTCACGAAACCGACCCGATGGAGCATGTGGATTTCGTGGAACTCGACCCGCTGAGAGTGTCCGTCGGCGGCGAGGGTTCGATCCGGCAGCTTCAATTCAGGGCCTACCTGCAACTTGGATCCGCGGGGGCCAGACCGGTCGAGGCTGCGAAGCCGCGGATCATGGATATCTTCTCGACCTATCTGCGTGCCCTGCCGGTGGCGACGCTGGAAGATCCCACCGCGCTTTTGCGCATTCGGTCGCAGTTGCTTCGGCGGGTTCAGCTTCTGGCCGGGCCGAATGCCGTGGAAGACCTTCTCATCATCGATTTCGTGATCGTGTGACATGACCCTCATTCCCCTAATCTCCGATAGTCTCCTGCTCCTCGCGACGGTCGCCTTGGCGGCCTATTGCTGGCGTCTGGCGGCACGACTGCGCGCCTTCAACGATGTCGATTCCGGTCTCGGCGGCGCAATCGCCGCGCTGTCCCTGCAAGTGGAGGAGTTGAAGGCCACGCTGGCGCGGGCGACCGCGGAAAGCGACTCGGCCGCGACCAGCCTCGACATGGCGACCGACCGGGCGAATGACAGCATCGGTCGGCTGGAAATGCTGATTGCGGCGGCGGAGGATGTGACGGCCACGCCAGCCGAAGCCCCCCCGGCGGAAACCACGATCCACTTCCGAGCACACCGCCATGGCCCGGGGGGAGGTGTCTGATGCGTTCCGTCAGCCGATTGCTTCGCCGCGTCTCGGTAACCGCAATCGTCGGGATCCTGGTCGTCTCGGCCTTGACCCGGCTGGTCTCGGCCAGCCTGGCGCTTCGGCCCGATGACGCGCCGGGCGAAATAGTGACCGACAGCCGCGAGTTGCTGTGTCCACCGTCAGAGGATGTCGCGCTTCTTCTGGACCAGATCGTGGAGCGTGACGACGCGCTGACGGCCCGGGAACGCGACATCGACCTGCGCCAGCAGGACGTGGAGATCGCCCGGCAGGAAACGCTCGCCGCCCTGGCGCGCCTGCAAGAAGCAGAAGACCGGCTCGCCGCGCGGATGGCAGCCTCGACCGGTGCCGCGTCCGAAGACGTCGCGCAATTGGTCAGCGTCTATGAGGGCATGAAGCCGAAGGATGCGGCCGCCCTATTCGCGGCGATGGAACCGCCCTTCGCGGCCGGTTTCCTGGCCCGCATGCGACCCGACGCAGCCTCGGCCATCTTCTCCAACCTTTCGCCGGATGCCGCCTACGCGCTCAGCGTGGTGATGGCCGGCCGCAACGCGAACGCCGCGACGGAGTGACATGAAATGATCGGATTGGTCGGAATCGTCTGCATCTTCGTGATGGTCTTCGGCGGCTACCTCATGGCCGGCGGCAAGATGGCGATCATCTTGAAGAGTTTGCCCTACGAAATGACGATGATCGGCGGCGCGGCGATCGGCGCCTTCCTGATCGGCAATAGCCTGCCGGAGATCAAGCACACGATCAAAGACATCGGAAAGGTGTTCAAGGGACCACGCTGGAAGCAGGATGATTACCGTGACCTGCTATGCCTTCTGTTCGAGCTTGTGCGCCTTGGTCGACAGAACCCCGTGGCGCTAGAAGAACATATCGAAACGCCGGACTCATCCGATATCTTCGGCGCATATCCAAAAATCTGCGCCGATGTCGAAGCCGTCGCCATGATCTGCGATACCCTGCGGGCGGCTTCGATGAACTACGACGATCCCCATCAGGTGCAGGACGTGCTCGAAGCGCGAATGGAAGAGAACCTCAACCATTCCCTGCATTCCAGCCATGCGCTTCAAACCATGGCGGATTCGCTGCCGGCCCTTGGGATCGTCGCCGCCGTTTTGGGTGTCATTAAGACGATGGGGTCAATCGACCAGCCGCCAGAAGTTCTTGGCAAGCTGATCGGCGGCGCCCTCGTGGGAACGTTCCTGGGCGTGTTTCTGGCCTATGGGCTGGTGGGTCCGTTCGCCGTCCGGCTGAAGGCCGTGTCGGAACAAGACGCCCAGTTCTACGCGCTGATCCGAGAGGTGTTGACCGCCAATCTCCACAATCATGCGACCAATATCTGCATCGAAGTCGGCCGTCAGACGACACCGACCCATATGCGGCCCAGCTATTCCGAACTGGAAAACGCCCTCAAGGCCCGGAAGGCGGCATGACACATTGGGTGTCCGTTCTGGGATTGGCCATCTTGGTGGCGTGGCCGGCCATGTCCACTGCGCAAGAGGCGACTGTCGTTCGATCCGGCGAACATGACACCTTCACGCGCTTGGTCTTCGCCCATGCGGGACCGCAAGCTTGGCAAGTCGGTCGGTCGTCCAACGGTCGGCGCAAGATCGAGTTTGAAGCGAATTTACCCATGCTCGACCTATCCCGGATTTTCCAGCGAATTCCGACGACACGCCTGTTGGCGGTTGAGCAAGACGCGAACGCGCTGGACCTGACCTTGAACTGTGACTGCCCCGTCGAGGTGAACCAGCTACGGTCGGGTCATGTCGTCGTGGATATTCAGGACCCCATCTTAGGTTCAGACCAGCTCCGGCAAGCCCTGACGCTGCCCATTGCATTGCCAGCCGAACCGATCCTGTTGCGGCCGTTGCCAATGCCTACCACACCCGCGATCGGCCCACGCATCGAGCAAACAGTGACTCTTCCAACAGGGCTGGACCCCCGCCGCCACGTGGCGATCCGCGACGGCGCGAGCGGTTCTAGACCTGTCAGACAGAGCCCTGTCACTCGAATGACGGCCTGCGGCTTCGAACGTGTCGCGCGGGATCATCTCCTGGCCGATCCCGAACTGGCCTTGACCTCCCTCCCCTCCAGACGCCTGGCGGTGACCGGGGAGACGGGCGATGTGGTCGAACAGGGGCTCCACGACATGGCCGATCTCTATCTAGACCTGGGCTGGGGTCAGGAAGCGCTCTTGGTGATGCGGCACACCGGAGATCGCGATCCAGACCGCCGGCTCTTGGCGCGCATCGTGGACGATGTCACCGTTCCACCCGGCACCTTGCCGGATGCGGCCTGCGGGCCTGCCTCGGCCCTGGCTGCGATCCTTTCCGGTTTGGACGCCCGTGCCATCCGCCAAGTCGACGTCAGATCCCTGGCAAACTTTGTCACGGATCTGCCGAAGGGCCATGCCGCCAACTTGAGACCGCGCCTGATCGCCGCGCTGGAGGCCGCCGGCGCCCAAGACGCTCTGGCCTTTCTGGACGCCCTGGACCAGGCCGACGTACCTGCAGGCGACATTGCCGGAACCAACGCGAAGACGGCGGGCGCGATCATCGAGTCGGTGCTAGGCCACAGCGGTTACCCCGATAACTTGCCCGAAGCTCTGTTGGTCAACGCGCTTGCCTTCCGGCAATCCATGCCGGCCGACGCCACACGCGCCGACTTGGACCGCGCCCTGGTATCCGGCCTGGCGGCCAGCGGATATGTCGTCGAGGCGGTCCAGGTGGCACGGGTTAGTGCCGTGACGATTGAGTATGTTCTGGAACAAGTACTTGATCATCTGCCGCCCGGTCAGGCCGCGGCGGCGGCGATGCGTCTGCGACGTGACGTGGACATGGATCATCCTGTCGCCGCGCGCGCAGCCGAGCTCTTTGCCGATTACGGCATGGACACGACCGCGCGCTTATTCTCTGCGGCGCCGGCCGAGGCGGGCTCGACGATTCAAGAAGGACCGGCCGCCGATCCCTGGCTGATCCAGAACTTCGATGCCGTTGCCGGTGCAGCCGACGAAGACGATCAGGACCCCCGGGCCGCGCTCGCGCGACTTTTGGCCGACGACGATGGGCAGGCCGACCCGGCAGGGGCGCCGCTTGGGGATGTCGCCCAGGCCGAGGCCGAGTTGGAGCGGGCGGCCATGCTTCGGGAAATGCTGTCCGACTTGCTGACGGCGCCATCATCCTAAACCCGATCTTAACCCTCGCCCCCTAGCGTCCCGGCAATGCCCCCCTGCCGAGGCCGACCGCCATGAGACATATCTTCCAGCCAACCGTGCTTCTGGCGATCGCCTTGATGGCCGTGATCCTGATGATGATCCTGCCGATGCCGTCCTGGATTCTGGATATCGGGCTGTCGGCCTCCTTTGCACTGGCGATCCTGATCTTCACCACAACGCTCTTCATCGAACGGCCGCTCGATTTCTCTGCCTTTCCTACCATCCTGCTGGCTTCACTGATGCTGCGGCTGTCGCTGAACGTGTCTTCCACCAAGCTGATCATCGGCGAAGGCCACACGGGGACCGACGCTGCGGGCCATGTGATCGAAGGCTTCGCAAACTTCGTCATGGGCGGCAGCGTCGCGCTGGGCCTCGTGGTTTTCGGCGTGCTGCTGATCGTGAACTTCATGGTCATCACCAAAGGCGCCACTCGCATGGCCGAAGTGGGCGCCCGCTTCGCCCTGGACGGCATGCCGGGCAAGCAATTGGCCATCGACAGCGACATGTCGGCCGGAGCCATCGACCACGAGGAGGCCAAGCGCCGGCGCGAGCTGGAGCTGTCGGAAACCACCTTTTTCGGCTCGCTCGACGGGGCGTCGAAGTTCGTCAAAGGCGATGCGGTTGCAGGGCTTCTGATCACGGTTCTCAACCTGGTCGTGGGTCTGTCGGTGGGCATGTTCGCCCACGGCATGCCCATCGGCGACGCCGCCGAGACCTACGCGATCCTGACCGTGGGCGACGGCCTGGTCTCACAGATTCCGGCGGTCATCATCTCGATCGCTTCGGGCCTTCTGCTGGCGCGGGGTGGCGGCAAGGGCGCCGTGGACGTCGAGATCGTCGCGCAGATCGGCAAGCATCCGGCAGCGCTGCTGACGGTCTCGTTCATCATGACCATCTTCGCCTTCGTCCCCGGCCTGCCCTTCGCCCCCTTCATGGCCGGTGCCCTTCTCCTGGGCGGCGCCGCGATCCTGCGGCTTCGGGCGATGCGCGAACCTGATGCGCCCGAGGATCTCGCCCCCATCGAAGCGCCGCGGCGCGATATCGGTGACGTGCTGGCCTTGGACGATATCCGGGTGGAGTTCGCAATGGATCTCGTCGATCTGGCATTGGACCCGGCCTCGGGTCTGGACAGCCGGATCGCCGGGTTGCGCGACCACATCGCGGAATCCTTCGGGATCATCCTGCCCGAGATCCGGCTGACCGACGATCCCGGCCTGCCCGCCGGGACCTATGTCATCCGCGTTCACGGGGTCGAGGAAGCCCGGGACCGACTGGAACGGAATCACGTGCTTCTGCTGACGGGACCGGGCAGCGACCTCAAGGTCGCGGGAACCGACGTCAAGGAACCGGTCTATGGTGCGCCAGCCAGATGGGTCCCCTCGTCCGACGCGAACGACCTGCTGGGCGAAACGGTCGTTACACCGGGCGAGGTCCTGGCAACGCATCTGATGGAGGTCATCAAGTCGAGCTTCCCGCGCCTTCTCGGTCTTCGCGGATTGAACCGGTTGCTGGAAGCCTTCACCCAAGTGTCCGACCCGGCCCGGGCCATGGCCAATCGGCGCCTGCTGGACGATCTGGTTCCCGCCAAGGTCGCGCCGGAATTGCTGCTTACGGTCCTGCGTCTCCTGCTGGCCGAGCGCGTGTCGGTGCGCAACCTCCCCGTCATCCTTGAGGCCATGGCCGAGATGCGCGACATGGGCCTGCCCGCCGAAGATCTGGCCGAGCAGGTTCGCCAGCGCCTGGCCGATCAGATCACCACATCCATAAAACGCGCGGACGGCACCTTGCCGCTGTTGCAGCTGGCCCCCGGCTGGGAGGATGCGTTCGAGCGCCACCAGATGCAGGGCGCCGGCGGCGCGCGGGATATCGCTCTACCGCCAGAGACCTTGCAGAAGTTGGCGCAAGGGCTGACGGAAGGCGTGGGCCGCGCCGCCGAGCAGGGCACCCATGTGGCCATCGTCACATCGGCCCGCCGCCGCCGGTTCATCCGCACGGTCGTGGCCACGCGTGGATTGACCAATCCGGTCCTCTCCTACGAAGAGATCGGGCCCCGCGCCAAGCCGGCCATCGTCGGGTCGGTCGCCGCATGATCGAGGGCCTGTTGTCCCTGCACGACCTGGTGGCGCCGCTTCTGACCTCGCTCTTTGCGGCGTTTCTGCGGATCGGGGGGGTGATGCTGCTGGTCCCCGGTCTCGGCGATGCGATGATCCCGGCCCGCGTGCGGTTCGTCGCCGCCTTCGCGCTGGCGGCGGCCGTGGCGCCCGCCGTGGACCTGCCGACCGTGCTGGGACCTTGGGTCATCGCCTCGGAGACGGCGACCGGACTGGCCCTTGGCGCCGTCCTGCGCTTCCTGGCCCAAGCGCTTTTAATGGCGGGGATGATGGCGGCGCAGCTGACATCCCTGTCCCAGCTCTTCGGCGCGCAGGAACCGTCTTCGGCCATCGGTAACCTTCTGAACATTGCCGGTCTCGCCCTGCTGATGGCCATCGGTCTACCGTCGATGCTGGTCGAAATGCTGATCCGCAGCTACGACGTCTTCCCCCCTGGCCATTGGCCGGATGGCAGCGACCTGGTCCGCTGGGGCGTCTCTCGGATCGGCCATGCCTTTTCGCTGGCCGTGGGTCTGGCCGCGCCCTTCGCCTTGGTCGCCCTGATCTACAACGCCGCGATGGGCGTTCTAAACCGGGCCATGCCGCAACTGATGGTGGCGCTGGTCGGCGCGCCGGCGATCACCGCTCTGGCTGGGGTCGTGCTGCTGCTATCGGCCCCGCTGATCCTGACGATCTGGAAGGCGGCGATGGTCGCGGCCCTGGCCGATCCGATCATGGGCGGCCTGCCATGAGCGGCGAAGACGGCGCGGAACGCAGCCACGAGCCGACACCGCAGAACCTGCTTGAAGCGCGCCGCAAGGGCGCGATCGTCAAGTCCCAGGACTTGGCCGTCGGAGCCAGCTATCTGGGCGTTCTGTCTGCGAGAAATTGTGCGTCAGGTAAAAGAAGCCGCAGAACAAGTGAACCAAGGTTCTACTGATAGTGAACTATTTGCTCGTAATCAATCAAGTGAA
>JBCCCB010000099.1:0-12312 GCA_039033775.1 Pseudomonadota bacterium
GCCACCCAGGTCGTAGCCGGCCGAGATGCCGAAGCCTTCGGCGTCGGTGCCGTCGTCGTAGTCGAACTCACCGTAGTTGGCCGACACCGAGATGGCGCCCAGGGTGTAGCCGATGCCGACACCGTAATGGTCGAACGACGTATCGTCGGTCGGGCCGTCGAGGGTCATGAAGGTGCCGCCGAACTGGAAGCCCTGGAAAGCAGAGTTCAGGGTCACACCGAACAGGTCGTAGTTACCAGTCGTATCAACGTCATCACCCGTTCCAAGCACACCATCGGCGCCCACGCCCTGCGTGAAGCCGGCGGCGACGCCGGTGAAGCCCGTGGTGTCCGTGCCGTCGTCGATGTCGGTGAACTGGTAACCGAAGCCGATGCCGATGTCGAAGCCGCTGAAGGTCCCGTCGTACTGCAGACCAATGCCGAGAATGGCGTCGTTGCGGGTCAGACCGTTCGGGTCATCGTCGATTTCGGCCGACAGGGCGATGCCGAAGCCACCAGCAACGAAGTCGTAGCGCAGGATCTGGCCGTCAAACAGACCGTCGAGGCCCGAATTGCCATTCCAACCGGCATGCGACGTCTCGTCTTCGTTGATCGAGCCGTTGCTGAAGCCGACTTCCTGCAGCGCCCAGTCAACGGCACCGTCGGTGTCGCCCAGGGTCACGGTGCCGAAGCCGCCGGACACGAAGACGTCGACGCCTTGGTTCGACGTCTCGTCGCCCAGGCCGTCGGCTTCGTCGAGGTCGACGTTGGCACCGAAGGCCAGGCCGTTGTCGGTTTCGCCGACCAGGGTGAAGTCGACGTCGACGTCCTGGAAGAACTCGATGTCGCCGCCGGTGCCGTCGGACACGCCGAGGCCGCCCTCGGAGGACACGACACCAAGCGATGCGTTACCGGTGATGAGGACCTCGGCTTGCGCTGCGGCGCCGAAGGCAACCAGCGCGGTCGAGGCGAAGAGAATCTTTTTCATTAGGTTTCCCTCGTGTTTCAGTCGTCCCCACTACGGGAATCGCTGTGGGCGTATTGGTCGTTTCCACCATCCCAGGCCCCCTCGCAAGAAAGGCCCCCGCCGCCTCCCAGATTTCGCCCAACCCATGGTGTTTTCGTGCCACAGTGATGCCGTGGTTGTCTGAGCGGCCCCGAATCAATGCTCTGCCCATGCCGCACCCGTTGCCAGGATGTCCTTGTGACCACGACCATCCTTGGGATAATGACCGCGCAGTATCCAAAGGCGCGGGAGAGCCAGATGCCAGTGAACACCATGATCCGGGCAGGGGCGCTGCTTCTGCTGGTCGCGGCGGTCGCCGGCTGTGGCAACATGTTCGGTACCACGCCGCAGGAGCGCGCCGCCCAGCAACAGAACCCGCTGACCATCGCCCGCGCGGAACGCACGGCGCGGGGCTCGACGCTGTTCGACCTGTTCAACAACCAGGACGATCCCAACACCACGCTGGAGGTGAATCGCTATCTCTGGGCGGCGTCGCTCGATGTGCTGTCTTTCTTGCCGGTGACCAACGCGGACCCGTTTTCCGGTGTGATCCAGTTCGGCTTCGGCACGCCTCCGGGTGGCGGCCGCGCCTACCAGGCGACCGTTCTGGTGCAGGATCCCGCGCTGGACGCCCGCAGCCTGAATGTCAGCCTGCGGACCCGCAACGGTGCGGTCTCGCTCGAGACGCAACGCGCCATCGAAGACGCCATCCTAACCCGCGCGCGCCAGTTGCGCATCCAAGACAGCCGCCTCTGACATTCACACGCCGCCGACGGGCCAAGCCCCGGCGGACCCCACGCCGGGACCATTCATGAGCGCCTACGACTCCGCCCAGATCGAACCCAAATGGCAGGCCCGCTGGGCCGAGGCCGAGCTGTTCCGCGCCGAACGCTCGGACAAGCCGAAATACTATGTGCTCGAGATGTTCCCCTATCCGTCGGGCCGCATCCATATCGGGCATGTCCGCAACTACACGATGGGCGATCTGGTCGCGCGCTATAAGGCGTCCTGCGGGTTCAGCGTTTTGCATCCCATGGGCTGGGACGCCTTCGGCATGCCGGCCGAGAATGCGGCGATGGCCTCGGGCGGCCATCCGAAGGACTGGACGTACCAGAACATCGACGTGATGCGCGGCCAGATGAAGCCGCTGGGTCTGTCGATCGACTGGTCCCGCGAATTCGCCACCTGCGATCCCGACTATTACGGCCAGCAACAGGCGCTGTTCCTGGACATGCTGGAGGCCGGGCTGGTCTACCGCAAACCCGCCATCGTCAACTGGGATCCGGTCGACATGACCGTCCTGGCCAACGAGCAGGTCATCGACGGCAAGGGCTGGCGATCCGGCGCCGAGGTCGAGCGCAAGGAACTGACCCAATGGGCCTTCGCCATCAGCGACATGGCCGAGGAGCTGCTGGAGAGCCTGTCCAAGCTGGACAAATGGCCCGAAAAGGTCCGCCTGATGCAGGAGAACTGGATCGGCAAATCCCGCGGTCTGCAGATGACCTTCAAGCTGTCCGCACCCGCCCACGGCCATGACGGGATCGAGGTCTACACGACCCGCCCCGACACCCTGCGCGGCGCGTCCTTCATCGCCGTCGCGCCTGAGCATCCGTTGGCCAAGGCCCTGGCCGAAGACGACGCGGACCTGGCCGCATTCTCGGCTGAGGTCCGTAAGGGCGGCACGACCGAAGAGGCGTTGGAGAAGGCCGAAAAGCGCGGCTACGATACCGGCCTGACGGTCGAAAACCCCCTGGGCGGCACGCTGCCCGTCTGGGTCGCGAACTTCGTGCTGATGGAGTACGGCACCGGCGCCATCTTCGGCTGCCCGGCCCACGATCAGCGCGACCTGGACTTCGCCCGCAAATACGACCTGGCCGTAATCGACACGTTCGTGGCGCTGGACGACGACACACCCGTCGCCGATGAAGCTTTCGTCCCTCCCAAGACCGAGAAGGTTCGCTGGATCGACCAACCGGCGGGCGTGGATATCGCGACGGGCCAAGAGGCCATCGACGCCACCATCGACTGGGCCGAGGCCCAGGGCATCGGCACCGGAAAGACCCAATACCGCCTGCGGGATTGGGGCCTGTCGCGGCAGCGCTATTGGGGCTGCCCGATCCCCGTCGTCCATTGCGACACCTGCGGCGTTGTGCCTGAAAAGAAAGAAAACCTGCCCGTCGAACTGCCCGACGACGTCACCTTCGACGTGCCCGGCAACCCGCTGGACCGCCACCCGACCTGGCGCGACACCCCGTGCCCGAAATGCGGCAAACCGGCCAAGCGCGAAACGGACACGATGGACACCTTCGTGGACTCGTCCTGGTACTTCGCGCGCTTCACTGCGCCCCATGCCGACACGCCCACCGATTTCGACGCCGCCGCCTATTGGATGAATGTCGACCAATATATCGGCGGCATCGAACATGCGATCCTGCACCTGCTTTATAGCCGGTTCTTCGCCCGCGCGATGCAGATCACCGGCCACCTGCCCCAGGGCACGGAGGAGCCGTTCGACGCGCTCTTCACCCAGGGCATGGTCACGCACCCGGCCTACACGACTGTGCAGGTTACGGATGAGTCGGACCCGATCGGCAGGGCTGGAGTCAAATGGACTGAGTATCACTTCCCAGAAGAGGTCGATCTCTCAACAAAGACGCTGAAGACGACAGGACAGCCGGTAACCACTCTACCTGCAATCAAAATGTCTAAATCGAAGAAGAACGTTGTCGATCCAACGGACATCATCAAAAACTACGGCGCCGACACGGCCCGCTGGTTCGTGCTGTCCGACAGCCCGCCCGAGCGGGACTTCGAATGGACCCCGGAAGGCGCCGAGGCCGTCGCCAAGCACCTGTCCCGCGTCTGGCGCCTGGCCACCGACATCGCCCGGGCAGACCGCCCGGCGAACGCCGCCGATGCCGATCTGGAGAAAGCCACCGCCCGCGCCATCGCCGAGGTGACCGAAGGCATCGAAGGCTTCGCCTTTAACAAAGCCGTCGCCAAGCTCTACGAGTTCACCAACACGCTCAACAAATCCGACGCCGGCGCCGACGCGCGCCGCGCGGCCATGAAGACCCTGGCGCAACTCATGTCCCCCATGACCCCCCACCTGGCTGAGGAGATCTGGGAGCTCATGGGTGGCGAGGGCTTTGTCGCCCGCGCCCCCTGGCCCAAGGCCGATCCGGCATTGCTGGTCGACGACACCATCACCCTGCCGATCCAATTCAACGGCAAAAAAAAATCCGAGATCGTCGTCGCCAAGGACCTGCCCAAGCCCGACATCGAAGCCGCCGTGATGGCCGACGCCACCGTCCAGCGCCTGCTGGATGGCTGCCCGCCCAAGAAGCTGATCGTCGTGCCGGGCCGCATCGTCAACGTGGTGGTCTGATGCCGGGCCGCCGCGCCTTTCTCGCGCTGCTGCCCGCGCTGGCGGCCTGCGGGTTCACGCCCGTCTACGGCCCCCAGGGCGACGCCGGCCCCCTGCGCGGCGCGATCCTCGCGGCCGAACCGGATACCGACATCACCTTCGCCTTCGTGCGCCAGATCGAACAGCGCCTCGGCCTGCCGAACCAACCGCGTTTCGGCCTCTCCTACACGATCAGAACCGCCGAGACCGGTCTGGCCATCGACGAATCCAACAACGTCACCCGCCTCAATATCGAGGGCCGCCTGGCCTGGGCCCTGACGCCCCTCGATGGCGAAGACCCGGTCCTGACCGGCGAGGAACTCGCCTTCACCGCCTATTCGGCCGGCGAGTCGCCCCTCGCAGCCCTCGAATCCGAGCGCGACGCCCTGCGCCGCCTCGCGATCATCCTCGCCGACGACGTCGTCGCCCGCCTCTTGGCCGAGGCGCAATGAACCTGCGCGGCGCCGCGGCCCTTCGCTTCTTCGCCAAGCCCGACCCCGATACCGCGGGTGCCCTGATCTACGGCGCCGATCCCATGCGCGTCGCCCTCAAGCGCCAGGAGCTTATCGCCAACCTCGCCGGTCCCCAAGCCGACGAGGAGATGCGCCTGACCCGCCTCTCCGCCGCCGACCTGAAGAATGACCCGGCCGCCGTCCTCGACGGCCTCAAGGCGGTCGGCTTCTTCCCCGGCCCCCGCGTGGTCTTCGTCGATGGCATCACCGAGACCCAGAACGCCCCCATCCTCCGCGCGCTCGACGCTTGGCAGGCCGGCGACGCCGCCCTCATCGTCACCGCCGGCGCGCTCAAGAAGACCTCCAAGCTTCGCAAAGCCTTCGAATCCCATCCCAAGGCCGTCGCCGTCGGCCTCTACGACGATCCCATGGACCGCGCCGAAATCGACGCCGCCATCGCCGCCGAAAGCCTGCAACTCACCCCCGAGGCCCGCCGCGACGTGGATGCCCTGGCCCAGTCCCTCGCCCCCGGCGACTTCCGCCAGACGCTCACCAAGATCGCACTCTACGCGGGCGGCGAGCCCGCCGACCCGCACGCCGTCGCCGCCATGGCCCCCGCCACCATCGACGCCGAAACCGACGAGGTCATCCTCGCCGCGGCCTCCGGCAACGCGCCCGCCATCGGCCCCCTGATGCAGCGTCTGGCGGGGCAGGGGGTGAATCCCGTGACGCTCATCATCTTCGCCACGCGCCATTTCCAGCAACTCCACGGCATCGCCACCGGAACGGCCCAACCCTACGGCCCCTGCCGGGATGCGCTGGCCTCCCAGGCCCGCAGCTGGGGCGCCGGGCGTTTGGAATCCGCCCTGTCGCTCCTGATGGACACCGACCTGACCTTGCGCTCCTCATCGCGCGCGCCGCAGATGGCGGTGATGGAACGCGCGCTGATCCGCTTGGCTATGATGGCGCGCTGATAAGGAAACCGTCATGCTCGGGCTTGACCCGAGCATCTCCCGGCCCAGAGATCTTTGGGTCAAGCCCGAGCATGACAACCACCGAACCGGAGAGCCCCGATGTACCGCCTCCACGGCCAGATCAAATCCCGCGCGATGCGCCCGCTCTGGCTGCTTGAGGAACTGGGCGCCCCCTTCGAATTCCACGCGGTCAGCCCACGTTCACCCGAAGCCTTCGCCCTCTCGCCCCTGGGCAAGATCCCCATCCTGGAAACCGAGGACGGCCCTCTCTTCGACAGCGTCGCCATGATGACCTTCCTGGCCGACCGGCACGGCGCCTTCACCCACGCGCCCGGAACCTATGCCCGCGCCCGCCAGGACGGCCTGACGAACACGATCCTAGAAACCTTCGACGCCGTCCTCTGGAGCTACGCCAAGCACAGCTTCATCCTGCCCGAAGAGCAGCGCGTCGCAGCGGTCAAACCCTCCCTCAAATGGCAGTTCACCCGCTATGCCGAGATCATGTCCGACCTCCTGGCCGACCGCCCCTACCTCATGGGCGACGAGCCCACGATCCCCGACATCCTGCTGACCCATTGCTGCGGCTGGGCCGCCGGCCTCAAGTTCGACCTGCCCGAGGGCCTGCGCGCCCACATGACCACAATGCGGGCCCGTCCCGCTTTCCGGAGGGCCCTCGCCCATGGCTGACATCGGTATCTGGGGCCTCGGCTCCATGGGGCTCGGCATGGCGGGGTCCCTGGTCCGCGCGGGCCATAACGTGGCCGGGCATGACCCGCGCGGCGTGGTCCTGGACGGCGCCACCGACGTGCCAGTCGACCAGATGCAAGCCGCCGTGATCGTCGTCCTGAACGCCGCCCAGACCGAGTCGGTGATCGACCAAATCCTCCCCGACCTCCCCCCAGGCGCCGTCATCGTCGCCTGCGCCACCGTCCCGCCCGCCTTCGCCCGCGCCATGGAGGGGCGCGCCCAGGCCCAGGGCATCCACTATCTCGACGCCCCCATCTCCGGCGGCGCGGCGCGGGCGGCGCAAGGCGACCTGGCCATCATGGCGTCCGGCACGCCCGCCGCCTTCGCCGCCGCGCAACCGGTCCTCGATGCCACCGCCACCACGATCTTCCGCTTGGGCGACGCGGCTGGCGCGGGCTCGGCCATGAAGGCCGTCAACCAGACGCTGGCCGGCATCCACATCGCCGCCATGGCCGAGGCCATGAGCTTCGGGATCACCCAAGGCATCGACCCGGCGACCTTCCTCGACACGATCCCCAAATGCGCCGGCACCTCCTGGATGCTGGAGAACCGAGGGCCGCATATCCGCGACGGCGACTACACGCCCCGCAGCATGGTCGACATCTGGCCCAAGGATCTGGGCATCGTCCAAGACATCGCGACCGAGGCCGGCATCGACATGCCGATCACCCAAGCCGCCCTGACCCGCTTCAAGGAGGCATCCGCCCAGGGCCTCGGCGCCGAGGACGACGCGGCCGTCGCCAAGATCTACGCCGCCCAGGCGGGCATCGACTTACCATGAGCGACGCCGCCCTCCGCGAGCAACTCTGCACCCTCGCCGCCAGCCTCTATGATCGCGGCCTGACCCATGGCTCCACCGGCAACATCTCGGCCCGCACGCCGGATGGCGGCCTCCTCGTCTCCCCCACCGGGAGCAGTTTCGGCCGCCTGGACCCCGCTCGCCTGGCCCGCTTCGACGCCAGTGGCACCCACGTTGGCGGCGACAAACCGACCAAGGAAATCCCCCTCCACACTGCCTTCTACGACACGCGCGCCAGCACCGGCGCCGTCGTCCACCTCCATGCCTGCCACGCCACCGCCCTGTCGCTGATCACGGAACCTGGCGAAGACTTCCTCCCCCCGCTCACCCCCTACGCGATCATGCAACTGGGCCGCGTCGAACTCCTCCCGTTCTTCCTGCCCGGCGATCCCGCCATGGGCGAAGCCGTGCGCGGCCTCGCCGGCAAGCGCAGCGCTATCATGCTCGCCAATCACGGCCCCGTCGTCGCGGGCCGCGACGTCGAAGCCGCCTGCAATGCCATCGAAGAACTGGAAGCCACCGCCAAGCTCGCCCTCCTGACGCGCGGCCTCAATCCCCGTGCCCTCACCGAAACCCAGATCGCCCAGGTGGTCACCAAATTCGACGTGGATCTATGAAATTCTCCGCCAATCTCGGCTTCCTCTGGGCCGACCGCCCGCTGCCCGCCGCGATCCGCGCCGCAAAAGCCGCCGGGTTCGACGCCGGCGAACTTCACTGGCCCTATGAGCCCCCCGCCGCAGACGTCAAAGCGGCCCGAGACGAAACCGGCCTCCCCTGTCTCGGCCTGAACACCTCCAAAGGCGGTGGCAACGGCCTCTCCGCCCTGCCGGGCCGGGGCGAGGAAGCCCGCGCCGCCATCGACCAGGCCCTCGCCTATGCCCGCGCCATCGGCGCCGGCGCCGTCCACGTCATGGCCGGGTTCGCCGCCGGCCCTACGGCCGAGACCGCCTTCCGCGAGGCCCTCACCTATGCCTGCGACCGGGCGCCGGACCTTACGATCCTGATCGAGCCGCTGAATCACTACGACGCCCCGGCCTACTTCCTGTCTACGACCATCCACGCATTGACCATCATCCGCTCGGTGGACCGGCCGAACCTGAAGCTCATGTTCGACTGCTACCACATCCAGGTTATGGAGGGGGACCTGACCCGCCGCTTCGCCGCCTGTCGTCCCTTCATGGGCCATGTGCAATTCGCCTCCGTGCCGGAACGGGCCGCACCGGATCAGGGGGAAATCGCCTATGACCGCCTGCTCCCCGCCCTCGACTGGGACGGCCCCCTGGGCGCCGAATATAAGCCCGGCGGCGACACCGACGCGACCCTCGGCTGGCTCCAATCCTACCGCAATCTGTAGGATGGGGTTTCACCCCATCGCCCCCTCCGCCGCATGGCGTCCCGCCCAGCGCCCCGTCGCCAGGCAGGCCGTCAGCAAGTAGCCCCCCGTCGGCGCCTCCCAATCCAGCATCTCGCCACAGGCGAACACCCCCGGCCGGTCGCGCAACATCAACCCGTCATCCAGCGCGTCCCAGCGCAGCCCGCCAGCCGTGGAAATCGCCTGATCAATACCCCGCGGCCCCAACAACGGAACAGTCAGGCGCTTGATAATCCCAGCCAAGTCCTCCGGCAGAGGCCGGCCGAATTCCTGCACCAGGGCCACTTGCACCGGCGTCAGCTTCAGCGCCTTCCGAAACCGGTTCGACACACTCGCCTTGCCCGCCCGCGCCAACCGCGCCCGCACCTCGTCCACACTCAAATCCGGCTTCAGATCCAACGCCAATCCGGCCCCTGTCCGCAGCTTTGGCGTCAAGGGATAAAGTCCGCCCCCCTCCAAGCCCTCGGCGGAAATCGTGAACTCCCCCCGATGCACCGTCCCATCGACCACCAGCCCGACATTCTTCACCGCTGCTCCGAAATGCCGCGCCATATGTGGCGACCAATCCACCCGAAATCCCACATTCGACGGCTGGAACGGCGCCGCCGACCCGGCCAGTTCCGGCAGCCCAGCCCAAGCCCCATCGGACCCCAGCCGCCGCCACGACGCGCCACCTAGCGCCAACACCACAGCCTCCGCTTCGACCCGTCGGTCCTCGAACACCAGTGCGGCCCCATCGAACCCGACCCACCGCGCCCGCCGGTGCAACACCACGCCCCGCGCCGCCAACCGCGCCAACCACGCCCGCAGCAACGGCGATGCCTTCATCGCCACCGGAAACACCCGCCCCGTGGATCCCACGAACGTCTCCTGCCCGAGCCCGGCCATCCAAGCGCGCACCTCGTCCGGCCCAAACGCCTCGACCATCGGCCGCAACCGCGCGCAGCCGAAGACATCGACGAACCCTTCCTCAACCTTCGAGACGTTCAGCCCCGATTTCCCCGCCATCAGGAACTTCCGCGCGGGGCTCGGCATCCGGTCGAAGATCTCGACCCGCGCGCCCATCCCTGACGCAACCTCCGCCGCCGCCAATCCCGCCGGGCCTGCGCCGATCACCGCGATCCTTGCCTGTCGTGCCCCAGATGCCATGTTTCGGCCCATGACCCAGCCCGGCCCCGAAGGCAACGATCCCGTCTGTGCGCTCTGCCAGCGCCCGATCCCGCCGGGCGCCAAGCAGAGCTTGCATCACTTGGTCCCCAAACTGCGCGGCGGCAAAGGCGGGCCCACAATCCTGCTCCACCAAATTTGCCACAACGAAATCCACGCCAGCGCGTCCGAAGCCGACCTCGCCCGCCTCTGGAACACACCGGAGGCGCTGCGAAGTCATCCACGGCTTGCGAAATTCATCACCTGGATCCGCAAGCGGCCTGCCGATTTCCACTCGAAAACCCCGGGCGCCCGCCGGGCCGCGCGACGGCGATAAACCCGGCGCGGACCGGACGTCGACCTAGCTGTCGAACCGACCCACGAACGGTGCGTCGTCGCCCCAGACCTCGCGCACGCGCTGGTCCCGGCCACAGCGGTCGCGGTAGCGCTTGTAGGCCGTGGCCTTGCTGACCGCGATACCGACCGACGTGATGCCCAAGATATCCTCGGATTTGTAGTAATCCTGGTGATACGCATCCACCGGATAGAACGCGCCCGATGGGATCACCTTGGTCGCGATCTCCTGGCCCAGTTCCGCCTCGGCCGCCGCGATCTGTTCCGCCACGATGCGCTGTTCTTCCTCGGTCGCCGGGAAGATCGCTGTCGTGTATTCCAGCCCCCGGTCGCAGAATTGCCCGCCCGCATCCAGCGGATCGATGGACCGCAGGAACAGCGACACCAGCGTCTCATAGGACACCACATCGGGGTCATATGGGATCTCGACCGCCTCGATATGGTCGCCGGATCGCAGATAGGCGGGCGCACCCGTCGTCCCGCCGGTAAAGCCGCTGATGACGTCGCCCACGCCCTCGACGCTCTCGAAATCGGCCTCGACGCACCAGAAGCAGCCGCCGGCGAAGGTGGCGGTTTCGGTTTCGGCCACGGCAGGCGCGGCGCCCAGGACCAGGGCGCTGACAAGGGCGGTGCGGATCATGTCTCTTCTCCTCAAAACACGGGCCGCAGATGTGCCCCTGGGCCGCCGATCACCAGACCGCTCTCGCGAACGTGAGGTCAGGCGCCGACGCGCTTGTTGCGGTTCGCGACCAGTTTCAGGCGCAACGCATTCAGGTGGATGAAGCCTTTGGCATCGCGTTGATCATAGGCGCCCGCATCCTCCTCGAAGGTCACATGGGCCTCGGAATAAAGCGAATGCTCCGACCACCGCGCCACCGTCCGCGCCGACCCCTTGTAGAGCTTCACGCGCACGATCCCCGACACATGCTCCTGGCTCTTGTCGATCAGGGCTTGCAGCATCTCCCGCTCGGGCGAGAACCAGAAGCCGTTATAGATCAGCTCCGCATAGCGCGGCATGATCGAATCCTTCAGGTGCCCGGACCCTGAGTCCAGCGTGATCTGCTCGATCCCCCGATGCGCTTCCAGCAGGATCGTGCCGCCCGGCGTCTCGTAGATGCCGCGCGACTTCATTCCTACGAACCGGTTCTCGACCAGGTCCAGGATCCCGACCCCGTGCTTGCCGCCCAGCTCGTTCAACCGCGTCAGGATCGCCGCCGGCGACATCGCTTCCCCGTCGATGGCCACCGCATCGCCCTTCTCGAAGGTGATCTCGACCATTTCCGGCGTCTCCGGCGCGTCCTCCGGCCGGGTGATCCGCTGCAGAACGTAATTCGGCGCTTCTTCGGCCGGATCCTCCAGCACCTTTCCCTCGGACGAGGTGTGCAACAGGTTCGCGTCCACCGAGAACGGCGCCTCGCCCCGCTTGTCCTTGGCGATGGGGATCTGGTGCTTCTCGGCGAAGTCGATCAGCTTGGTGCGGCTGGTCAAATCCCACAGCCGCCAGGGCGCGATCACCTTGATGTCGGGGTTCAGCGCATAGGCCGCCAACTCGAACCGCACCTGATCGTTGCCCTTGCCGGTCGCGCCATGGGCCACGGCATCCGCGCCCTCATCGGCGGCGATCTCGACCAGACGCTTGGAGATCAGCGGCCGCGCGATGGACGTGCCCAGCAGATACAGCCCCTCATAGAGCGCATTCGCCCGGAACATCGGGAAGACGAAGTCGCGCACGAACTCCTCGCGCAGATCCTCGATATGGATCGACGAAGCGCCCATCATCTCGGCCTTTTTGCGCGCCGGCTCCAGCTCCTCGCCCTGGCCCAGATCGGCGGTGAAGGTCACCACCTCACAGCCATATTCCGTCTGCAACCATTTCAGGATGATCGAGGTGTCCAGCCCGCCGGAATAGGCGAGCACCACTTTCTTGGGCGCGTCCATGAAGCCTCCGATGTTTGCCACCGGGTAGGCCGCTTCGCCCGCCGCCGCAAGCCGAAGCGCCGCGCCCCCGGCGTTGACGCCATCCGGGCCGGGCCATAGGCCTGCATTCGAAAGCGACGGCACCGGAAAGGGCAAGCGCC
>JBCCCB010000100.1:0-12275 GCA_039033775.1 Pseudomonadota bacterium
GAGGCCGGCCTGCGCGTGCCGACGATGAAGTGGCTCAAGGAAGCGAAGCTCTACGAAACGAAACAGAAAGGGCGGGCCGGATGACGACCGAAGACGCTCCCTGTCGGGTTTGGTGGTTTGAAGGGTTCTGGGAGGAGATGCCACTCTACGCACCCATTCAAGCCTACGCCGATTACGGGCATGAGAACCCAGTCGCCAATTTGGGGCAGTTGAGCAAGGAACTGAAAGGGCGCGAAGTCCGCTTCACGTCCGAGCATGGCCCCAACTGCCTCTACGTATCCAGGCCACAGTGGGGCGATAATCGGGACTTTGACGATCTTTCGCCGATTGCACCGCGTGGGTTTCTCGTTTCCGGCAAGATGATCGACCTGTTGGCTGAGTTTGATTTGGGCGACACGCAGATCCTTGAGCTTCCGGTATTTGAAGGCCTAGGAACGCCAACTGGCGAGGACTCCAACCTGAAGGAACCCGACCTTTCCCGCCCGGTGCCGGGCCGCTGGGGACTGCTACATGTGTTGGCGACGAAGGACGCGCTCTACGATGAAGGATGTGAGGGGATCGACTTTCGCGTGCGCAAGCATTGGCTGGAAAATCCGCCGCTCATGGCTTCCGTGCCGTACCGATCCAAGAAGACGATTCTCGCACTCGATTTCGAGGCAGCCTGTACAGGCGCTGACCTTTGGTTTGACAAGCGCATTTCGACCGTCCCCTTCATCTCCGAACGTTTGCGGCTGGCCATCGAAGAGGCCGGCCTGCGCGTGCCGACGATGAAGTGGCTCAAGGAAGCGAAGCTGATCGAAGTCCTAGACGGCCCCAGACGCACCTGACATGCCCACCCCATGATCAAAGGCTTCCTCACCGTCGGCACCTGGACGCTGCTCTCGCGCGTCCTGGGCTTCGTGCGCGACATCCTGATCGCCCGCTTCCTGGGCACGGGCGCGGCGGCCGAGGCGTTCTTCGTGGCGTTCTCCCTGCCCAACATGTTCCGCCGCTTCTTCGCCGAGGGCGCGTTCAACATGGCCTTCGTCCCGCTCTACGCCAAGAAGCTGGAGGCCGAGGGCGCCGAGGCCGATGCCTTCGCGCGTGATGCCGTGGCCTGGATGGTGCTGATCCTGACGCTCTTCTCGGTGCTGGGCGTGGTCTTCATGCCCTACCTCGTCCTCGCCATGGCCTCGGGCTTCGCCGATGACATTCGCTTCGGCCTGGCGGTGGATTACGGGCGCATCGCCTTCCCCTATATCCTGCTGATCTCGCTCGCCGCGCTGATCTCGGGCGTGCTCAACTCCAACGGTCGCTTCCTGGCCGCCGCCGCCGCGCCCGCGCTTTTGAACCTGACGTTCATCACCGCCATGGCGCTGACCTACTTCTTCCCCGGCTTCGTGCCCAAAGCCACGCCGGTCCCGGAACTCATCTACGGCCATTCCCTGATCTGGGCGGTCCCCGTGGGCGGCGCCGCGCAACTGGCCCTGGTCGTCTGGGCCGCCGCCCGCGCCGGGCACCGCCTGCTGCCCCGCCGCCTGCCGCGCGTCACGCCCGAGGTCAAACGCCTGCTTATCATCGCTGCCCCGGCCGCCGTCGCGGGCGGCGTGGTGCAGATCAACCTGCTGGTCGGGCGCCAGGTCGCCTCCTATTTCGACGGCGCCGTGGCTTGGCTCAACTATGCCGACCGGCTCTACCAACTCCCCCTCGGCGTCGTGGGCATCGCCATCGGTGTGGTCCTGCTGCCCGAGCTTTCGCGCCGCGTCCGGGCCGAGGATGGCCAAGGCCAGCGCGCGGCCTATTCCCGCGCGTTCGAGTTCTCTTGGCTGCTCACCATCCCCTCTGCGGTCGGCTTGGCCGTCATCTCGATCCCGATCATTTCCATTCTGTTCCAGCGCGGGGCTTTCGGCTCCGACGACACGGCGGCCACGGCCCTGGCGCTGACGATCTACGCGCTGGGCCTGCCCGCCTTCGTCCTCCAGAAGGTCCTGCAACCTCTCTACTTCGCCCGCGAAGACACCAAGACGCCGCTGCGCTTCGCGCTGGTGGCGCTGCTGGTCAACGCCGTCGTGGCGGTGGGTCTGTCGCTGCTGATCGGCTGGCCCGCGGCGGCGCTCGGCACGACCATCGCCGCTTGGGCGATGGTGATCCTGCTCTGGCGGGGCGCGCGCCGCATGGGCGAGGTCGCGACCCTGGACGCCCGCGCCAGGACGCGGATGTGGCGCGTGATCCTGGCGGCTTTGGGCATGGGCGTGGTGCTCTGGTTCACCGTCCTGGTCTGGGGGCCGGTCCTGGGCGGGCCATGGCAGGTGCTGGGCCTGGGCGCGCTGATCCTGACGGGGGTGGTCTGGTTCTTCGGCCTGGCCTTCCTGTTCCGCGCGGTCCGCTTGTCGGAACTCCGCGCCGCCCTGCGGCGTCAGCGCTGACGCAATCGGCCCAGCAGGCGCCCCATCCCGCCGGGAAACAGCAGCGAGGCCAGCCCGTATCCCGCCGCCGCGCCCACCATGTCCGCGCCCCAGTGCGGCACCCAGGCGAAGCCCTGGCCCGAGGCCAGCCCGAAGATCGGCTGGATCGCCAGCAGGAATCCGATCAGCAGGAAGGCCCGATCCGGGTCCATCCGGGTCAGCCCCCGGCGGGTCAGATAGGTGAAGGCCCCGATCAACCCATAGGCCGCCGGATAGCCCCCGGTCAGCGGCACGGGGCTGTCGAACACGATCACATAGGCCAGCCCCCCCGCCACGGCGCTGCCCCAGAAGATCGCGGGAATGCGCCAGGTGGCATAGAACGGCGAGATCACGTTCCCCAAGGCCAGCACGAAGACACAGACGAAGGCCGCGTGCCCGAAGCCGGTATGGATCAGCGGATAGGCCAGGATGCGGGCCGCCTCGGCCGGGGGGACGCGGCCGGTCTCCAGCATCCAGGCGGCCACGGCGTCCAGCACGGCCCAGTCGCGGATCGCGTCCAGCCGCCAGCCCACCGCCTCGCGCCCGCCGATGAAGCCCGCGGCGCCCGCCTGGAACAGAAGCTCGATCCCGAAGATCACCAGGGCCAGCCCGGCGACGACGGGCGGCAGGGCGTTGAAGGGGCTTTGGTTCCTGGGGTCGCCGGTCCAGGCCATGGCTGCTCTCCGCGTTGACGGGGGTCCTGGCGCTGGCTAAGCGATGCGCCACCGCAATGCCAGACCATCCGGAGCGTCCATGGCCGACTTCACCCCCCGCGTCTTTTCGGGCATCCAGCCGTCGGGCGGCCTCACCTTGGGCAATTACCTGGGCGCCATGGTGAAATTCGTCGCCATGCAGAATGCCGGCACCCACGAGACGGTGTTCTGCATGGTCGACCTGCACGCCATCACAGTGCCGCAGGCGCCGGACGTCCTGCGCCACAACACCCGCGAGCTTTGCGCCGGGTTCCTGGCCGTCGGGATCGACCCGGAAAAGTCCATCCTCATCAACCAATCCCAGGTGCCCGAGCACGCGCAGCTGGCCTGGATCTTCAACTGCGTGGCGCGGATGGGTTGGATGGGCCGGATGACCCAGTGGAAGGACAAGTCCGGCAAGAACGCCGAGGCGGCCTCGCTGGGCCTCTTCGCCTATCCTGCGCTCATGGCTGCCGACATCCTGCTCTACCACGCGACCCACGTGCCCGTCGGCGACGATCAGAAACAGCACCTCGAGCTGACCCGCGACATCGCGGCCAAGTTCAACCACGATTACGGCGTCGAGTTCTTCCCGCTCACCGAGCCGGTGATCGAAGGCGTCGCGACCCGGATCATGTCCCTGCGCGACGGCACCAAGAAGATGTCCAAATCCGACCCGGTGGATGCGAGCCGGATCAACCTGACCGACGATGCCGACACCATCGCCAAGAAATTCAAGAAGGCCAAGACCGATCCCGACCCGCTGCCCGGCTCGGCCGACGGGCTGGCCGACCGGCCCGATGCGCGGAACTTGGTGAACATCTATGCCGCCCTGTCGGATCGCTCGGTGGACGACGTCCTGGCCGAGAAGGAAGGCGCCATGTTCGGCTATTTCAAGCAGGATCTGGCCGACCTCGCCGTGGCGAAGCTCTCGCCGATCTCGTCGGAGATGTTGCGCCTCATGTCTGACCCGGCCGAGATCGACCGCATCCTGGCCCGTGGCGCCGAGCGCGCGCGCGCAATCACGGTCCCGATCCTGGAGCGGACCTACGACATCGTGGGCCTCGTGGGGTAGGCCTTCTCGATCTGACCGAAATCGGCCGGAGCACTCGGGCGAACACCTCCGGTCGACCGGGGCCGGCGCGGCGGCCGATGTCAGCCGATCGAAAACGCGACCTGCGGCAAACCCATGTCGTATTCCGCCAAGGTCCGATCCGCTGCCTCGCCCTCGGCCCGCCAGGCCCGCAGCGGGCCATGGGCCAGATGGGCTCCGACATAAGCGCGGCCGGCGGGTCCGACCTCCAGCCCATATCCCGCGATCCGCATCGCCACCGGCGCGAAGAACGCATCCGCCGCGCAGTAGCGACCGAAGAGCCACGGTCCGTCGACGGCCTGTTCCCGCGCGAGGGACCAGAGCATCTGCAACCGCGCCAGATCGCCTTGCACGGCCTCCGATGGCACGAAGCCCGACCACCCGGTTCGCAGGTTCATCGGACAGGCCCCGCGCAACGCGGTGAAGCCCGAATGCATCTCCGCCACCAGCGACCGGGCCAGCGCGCGCGGGGCAGGGGCGTCGGGCCAGTGGCCCGCCTCCGGATGCCGCTCGGCCAGCCCCTCGGCGATGGCCAGGCTGTCGGTCCAAATCACCCCGTCCGGCGCCCGCGCGATGGGCACGGTTCGCGCCGCGGGCCACCAGCCCCGCAGCGTTGGCAAAAAGCCGGGATCGTACATCTCCGCCATCTCGGCCCGCACCGGCAGGTCGAACGCGGCGAACAGAAGCCAGCCGCGCAAGCTCCAGGAGGAATAGGATCGGTCGCCGATCAGCAGATCGTAGGTCATGTCGGGCAGGCTGCCCCAGCCGATCCGGCCCGTCCAACGACATCCCGTGATGGACCCATCACGGATGGCGATCGGCAAAGACCGGCACCGGCCCTGAATCCGTCCAGTCGATCCGCGTCAGACCCAGATTGCCCAATGGTTGCGCCAGGGCGGCATGGGGCGCCAGCCCGGTGGCGCGCGCCCATTGCGTCAGGATCACCCCGAAATGGCAGACCACGATGACGTTCCCGCCCGGCAGCCGCGCCAAGGCCGCCTCGACCCGCGCCGCCACGTCGTTCCAGGACTCGCCGCCCGGCGCCCGGATGTCGCCCGGCGTCTCGAAATAGGGCCGCGTCTCCGCCTCGGGCAGGTCGGCGATGCTCCGATCCTCCCAATCGCCGTAATGGAACTCCCGCAAATCCCGATCCGCCGCCAGCCGTGGACGATCCCCGGCGACCGCATCCGCCGTCGCCACCGCCCGGATCAGGTCCGACGACACGACCGGCGCATGGGGCAGGGCGGCGTCCAGCCGCGCGATCTTCGCCGCGTCCGACAGATCGGCCGGCAGATCGGTCCATCCCACCATCCGCCGCGCATGGGTCGGCCCGTGCCGCACGAACCAGAGCCGCGTCTCAGTCGTCACCGAACCCGTCCTTCAATATCTGCGCCAGCCCCGCCGTCACCAGGACCACCCGGTCCGCCGCCACCGCCAACCGCTGGTTCAACGCCCCCTGGGCCCGCTGGAACCTGCGGGCCAGGGCGTTGTCCGGCGTCACCCCGCCGCCCACATCGTTGCTCACCACCACGAACCGGGCGGGTGACGCCGCCATGGCGGCGATCCAGGCATCGGTGGCGGGCGCCCAGTCGACCTCGTCCATGACCAGGTTCGTCAGCCACATGGTCGCGCAGTCGATCAAGACGATCTCGCCCTCCGCGCGCGCGGCGCAGGCCCCGGCCAGATCCACGGGTTCTTCCACCACTGCCCAATCCGGCCCCCGCCGCGCCGCGTGGTCGCGGGCCTTTGCCGCCATCTCGTCATCCCATAGGCGCGACGTCGCAATGTAGATCAATTTCAGGTTGTTAGCGGCCGCAGCTGCCTCTGCCCAGGCGGACTTCCCCGATGCCGCATGGCCCAAGACAAGGGTGAATTTATGATATGTTTCAGAACCCACGGATTTTCCTGCGAAACTTTTTTTGATCCGGGCGCGTATGTCCCCCGTAACCCTTTTAGACGCCGATGTTCGGCTGATGTGAAAAACCCTTGGGGGGCGAGACGATGGCACTCGATTTCAACAGCGACATGTCCCTGTCAAGACGCGCCATGAAGGCGGAGCTTCTGGACGCGGAAACGGAACTTCGTCTCGCCTATGCCTGGCGCGACGACCGATGCGAGGAAAGTCTGCACCGGTTGATCACCGCCTATATGCGGCTCGCCATTTCCATGGCCGCCAAGTTCAAGCGCTACGGCGCGCCGATGAACGACCTGATCCAGGAAGCCGGCCTGGGTCTCATGAAGGCCGCCGAGAAGTTCGACCCGGATCGCGGCGTGCGCTTTTCCACCTATGCGGTCTGGTGGATAAAGGCCTCGATCCAAGACTACGTGATGCGCAACTGGTCCATGGTGCGGACCGGCTCCACCTCCTCCCAGAAATCACTGTTCTTCAACCTCCGCCGCGTCCAGGCCCGGCTCGAACGCGAAGCGATGGCCGAAGGCGTCGCCATCGACCGCCAGACCCTGCGCGAGCAGATCGCGAAGGAAGTCGGCGTGCCCCTCCATGACGTGGAGATGATGGAAGGCCGCCTGTCGGGTTCCGATTTCAGCCTCAACGCCACCCAATCCTCGGACGAGGACGGGCGGGAATGGATCGACACGCTGGAAGACAATTCCGTCCAGGCCGATGAATCGGTCGAACTGACCCACGACAACGCCATGCTGCGCGAATGGCTGCTGACGGCCCTGTCGTCGCTCAACGACCGCGAACGGTTCATCGTCCGCGAGCGCAAGCTGCGCGAGGATCCCCGAACCTTGGAATCCTTGGGCAACGAGCTGTCCCTGTCGAAAGAACGGGTGCGCCAGCTCGAAGCCGCCGCCTTCGCCAAGATGCGCAAGTCGCTGGAAAAGCAATCCCGCGAAGTGATGGGCTTCCTGGGCTGATGCGCCGTCTCGGAGGGGCCGTGCTGGCCCTTCTGGCCGGGATGGCATCGGCAGCGGATCTGCCGCCCGCCGATATCTACATTCTGGGCGAACGCCACGACAATCCGACCCATCACGAGACCCAGGCCCGCCTGGTCGCCCAGATCGAGCCCGCCGCCATCGTCTTCGAGATGCTGACCGGCGAGCAGGCCGACCGGATCGACCCGACCATCCCCCGTGATCCGCAGGTTCTGGAACAATTGCTGGATTGGTCCGACATGGGTTGGCCCGACATCGCCATGTACGCCCCGATCATGGCCGATCCGGAGACGCCCATCGTCGGGGCGGCCGGGTCTGCCGGCGATCTGTCGGCCTACGGATTGGACGAGCCCCTGCCACCCGCGCAGCAGGCGGCGCGCGAGCGACTTCAGGCCGATGCCCATTGCGGCGCCCTGCCGGAAAACATCTTACCCGATTTCGTGGCCCGCCAGCGCGAGATGGACGCCCAATTCGCGGCGCGGACCCTGGACGCGCTCGACGAATATGGCGGCCCCGTCGTGCTGATCGCCGGGAACGGCCACGCGCGCAACGACTGGGGCGTGCCAACGGCCATTGCCCGCGTGCGGCCGGACGTGACTGTGATCGCCGTCGTCCAGGGCGAGGAGGGATGGGTTCCGCCGGGCGGCGACCTGGTGATCGACGCGCCCGCGCCCGCGCGCGACGACCCATGCGACGCGTTTCGGTAGCGGGCCCTGGACGCTCCGGGCGGGAAGATTACGGAAGGTAAACATGGGCCCGGAGCGGACCTTTGATAAGCCGGGTGCAAGCCGGTCCATCGCTGGGCCGTGGTGCGGCGATCCAACAGTTTGCGGGTGTGCTTTATGGTGTCAGATCCGCAGAAGCTCCGATGCGCCGACATCAGCCGGGTCGCCGTGCCGGCGGACGGTCGCCAGTGGGGCGCCAGTGGTTCCAGACCCACTGGCAACGCGATGGACCGGCGCCCTGCGGGCTTGATTCCGGTCCACGGCTAAGCTCGGCCGTCCGCTCCAGGCCCTTGGGGGCAAAGCGCGGGTCCGATCAACCCAGCCGATACCGATTGCTCACGATCCCATCGGCGTTCCGGAATGTCGCCACGCCCTGCGCGATGTCGACCGTTTGGCATTCGTACATGACCGGCACGACGCCTCGGAACCCGCTGCGGCAGAACAATTCCCCCTCGCGCACCCAGCTCACCGTCACGGGCTGGCCATCCAACGTGCCCAGGCCGGTTCCGTCGGGCGCCAGGGTCAGCGTGCCGCGCCCGTCCACCTCCACCAGGGGGCGTCCCACGATGGCGGCGAATACGTCCGCAGGCCCGCCGGCCTCGTCCGAGGGCGCCGCGACGCACCCCGCCAGCAGGGCGGCGATGACGAGACCAGGGGTGTAGCGGATCATGGGGGGCCTCCTGCGCTGCCCGTCCGGGATAAGAAGCCCGGCCCGCTTGCGTCAAGCCGCCCGGCTGGACGGCCCCGGCGCGGCCCACTAGATGTCGGGTCATGATGCCGGGCAAACACATCCTGCTGGTGATCGGCGGCGGCATCGCGGCCTTCAAGTCGCTCGACCTGATCCGCCGCCTGCGCGAGCAGGGCGCGCGGGTCACCCCCGTCCTGACCCGCGCCGCCGAGGAATTCGTGACGCCTCTCTCGGTCTCGGCCCTGGCGGCCAGCAAGGTCTACCGCGACCTCTTCGACCTGACCGACGAGGCCGAGATGGGCCATATCGAGCTGAGCCGCGCCGCCGATCTGATCGTCGTCTGCCCGGCCACCGCCAACCTGATGGGCCGCATGGCGGGCGGATTGGCCGACGACCTGGCGACCACGCTTCTGATGGCGACCGACACGCCCGTCATGATCGTGCCCGCCATGAATGTCCGTATGTGGGACCACCCGGCGACCCGGCGCAACCTCGCCACCCTGCAAGCCGACGGCATCCGCGTGGTCGGCCCCGTGGAGGGACCCATGGCCTGCGGCGAATACGGGCCCGGGCGGCTGGCCGACGTGCCCGACATCCAGGCCGCCATCGCGGCCTTCTTCGCCGACGGCCCGCTGGCGGGCCGCCATGTCCTGGTGACGTCGGGCCCCACCCACGAACCCATCGACCCCGTCCGCTACATCGCCAACCGTTCGTCGGGGGCGCAGGGCGCGGCCATCGCCGCCGCGCTCCGGGATCTGGGCGCGCGGGTCACCTTCGTCACCGGCCCGGCCGACGTGCCGCCGCCCCAGGGCGTCGACGCCGTCCCGGTCCAGACCGCTGCCCAGATGCTCGACGCCGTCCAGGCGGCGCTGCCCGCCGATGCCGCCGTGATGGCGGCGGCGGTCGCCGATTGGTGGGTCGAGAATGCCAGCGGCTCGAAAATGAAGAAGGACGGTCGGGGCCTCCCCGTCCTCGCTTTCGCCGAGAACCCGGACATCCTGGCCACGATCTCGACGGGTCCGGACCGCCCGCGACTGGTCGTCGGTTTCGCCGCCGAAACCGATGACGTGGTGGCCCATGCCACGGCCAAACGCGCCCGCAAGGGCTGCGACTGGATCGTGGCCAACGACGTCTCGCCCGGCACCGGCATCATGGGCGGCACCGAGAATGCCGTGACCCTCATTACCGAGACGGGCGCGGAAGACTGGCCCCGCCTGTCGAAGACCGAAACCGCCCGCCGCCTGGCCCGGCGCATCGCCGAGGCCCTGTGACGATGCCAGGCGCCACATGCGGCGACGGCTCATCGGTCCGCGGCCCCGCCGGGGCCGCGGTCCCTCTTCGCCCTGGCCCGGCGGGGGCGACGCCGCCGCGACCGAGTCCCAGCCTCAGCCCTCAGGTTGTGATCCCATGAAGATCGTCCCCATCGACGTCACCCGTGACCCCGGCGCCGACCCCGACCTGCCGCTGCCCGCCTATCAGACGGCCGAGGCGGCCGGCGCCGATCTCCGCGCCGATCTCATGGGCGGCGATCCCATAACCCTCGCCCCCGGCGGCCGCGCCCTCGTGCCCACCGGTCTGCGCGTCGCCCTCCCGCCGGGACATGAACTCCAGCTCCGCCCCCGCTCGGGCCTGGCGCTGGAACACGGGATCACCTTGCTCAACACGCCGGGCACCATCGACGCCGATTACCGCGGTCCATTGGGCGTGATCCTGGTCAATCTCGGCGACGCGCCCTTCACCGTCACCCACGGCCTGCGCATCGCCCAGGCCGTGCTGGCTCCCGTGACCCGCGCCAATTGGCAGGAGGCCGACACGCCGCTGTCCCGCACCGAGCGCGGCACCGGTGGGTTCGGGTCCACCGGCAGATGATGCTCGTCCTGATCCTGGCCGCCGCCATCTGGGGCATCGGCATGGTCATGAAGACGCCGGTCCAGGCGCGGCTCTACATGCTCGCGCTGCTCTATGTGGCGGTGCTCTTCGTGATGTTCGCGCTGCCCGACGGCCACCCCGTCCGCGACCGGTTGGGCGGCTCGCCCACCCAATGGCTGATCCTGGGCGGCATCGCGGCCGTGGTGGCGATCTACCGCCAGGTCCTGATCCGCATCCAGGCCCGCGCCAGCGCCGCCGAAGCCGCCCGCGCCGAGCCGCCCGACCACGCGCCGAAAGGCCCGTTTTCCGAGGCCGAACTGGCCCGCTACGCCCGCCACATCGTCCTGCGCGAAGTGGGCGGACCGGGGCAGAAGAAGCTCAAGGACGCCAAGGTCCTGGTCGTCGGGGCCGGGGGGCTGGGCTCGCCCGTCCTGCTCTATCTGGGTGCGGCGGGGGTCGGCACCATCGGCGTCATCGACGATGACGTGGTCGGCCAGTCCAACCTGCAACGCCAGATCGTGCATACCGATCCCCGGATCGGCACGCCCAAGGTCGCGTCGGCCCAGGCTGGCGTCGCGGGCGTGAACCCCCATGTGACCGTCCGTCCCTATAACCGCCGCCTGACCGAGGACATCGCCGAGGATCTGGTCGCCGATTACGACCTGGTCGTCGATGGCTGCGACGATTTCGAGACCCGCCAATTGGTCAACCGCGCCTGCGTCGCCACCGGCCGGCCCCTGATCGCGGGCGCCATCACCCAATGGGAGGGGCAGATCACCATCTACGACCCCGCCGGCGGCGCCCCCTGCCTGGCTTGCCTCTTCCCCGACGCCCCGGCCCCCGGCCTCGCCCCGACCTGTGCCGAAGCCGGTGTCATCGGCGCGCTGCCCGGCGTGGTCGGGTCGATCATGGCGCTGGAGGTCATCAAGGAGATCACCGGCGCCGGCGCGACCCTGCGCGGCACCATGCTGCTTTGGGACGGGCTCGACGCCGATGCGCGCCGGATCAAGGTGAAACGCCGCGCCGATTGCCCGGTCTGCGGCGATATCTGAGATGCTGATCCCGCTGGACGACCCGATCTGGGACCGACTTTTCGGGGCCTACGGCGTCCCGGAGGGATCCGGCGCCTTCCGGCCGGTCCCCGCCGTTCTGGACCGTCTTTCGCAAAGGTGGGATCAGGACATCGCGGAGCGTCTGCTGGTCGATCGCCTCGAACATCAGGAGACGCTGTATCCCGTCACCTACGCCGCCATACCGTGGCTGTGGTCGAAGATGCCGGCGGATGGCCGCGTCGGATCGCTTGGCGTCCTGTCCCGGATCCTGCGCGGCGCCGTGTTCCCAAATCCTACCCAACCCTCTTCGGCGCCCATACAGGCAAGGCGAAATTCCAGGGCCTCTCCCTGGATGTCGCCGACCATCAGCTTGCCTGGTTGCCCCAAGACGCGCGGCTCCGGTCCGACGACATGCCGGTCCTGGAAGCCCTCCAGGACTGGCTCGCCGCCCACGCCCCCGAAATCGCGGCGGCCTGCCTGCAAGCCATCCCGCCGGACGACCTGCCCCTGGCCATTCATCTGGCGGCGGGGCCGATGGCCTGGGCGGGCGACGGCGATGTCCATGTGGCGCCGGAGACCTGGATGTCCGACCCGTCTCCCCCCAGAGCGACGGAGACCCGGTGCCGCCCAACCTGCTCCTGCGATGGGCCGGCCGCGTCGCCGCACGGAACGCGGATATGGCGCGCCTGTTGCGCCAGATGGCCGCGTGGGACCCCACGGCGACCGGCATCGTCCTCTCGCCGCCGAGTCCCGACGACCCGCGGCTGCCCGGATTGTGAGCGGGGACACCGATGGACCATCTCTCCTGCCGCGCCGGCGCCGAGATCGGCGGGCC
>JBCCCB010000101.1:0-12185 GCA_039033775.1 Pseudomonadota bacterium
ATCGCGCTGGCCAACGTCGCGCTGGACCTGATCGGGCAGACGCAGATGTGGCTGGGGCTGGCCGCCGACGTGGAAGGGCAGGGGCGCAGTGCCGACGATCTGGCGATGTTGCGCGACGTCTGGGACTTCCGCAACGTGCTGCTGGTCGAACAGCCGAACGGGGATTTCGGGCAGACGCTGATGCGGCAATTCCTGTTCGACCGCTGGCATGTGGCGATGTTGGGCGCCTTGTCGGGGTCCAGCGAGCCCCGCGTGGCCGAGATCGCGGCCAAGGCGGTGAAGGAGGTGCGGTATCACGCCGAACGCTCCGCCGATTTGGTCGAGCGGCTGGGCGACGGGACTGGCGAGAGCCACCGGCGGATGCAGGCGGCGTTGGATCGGCTGTGGCCGTATGTCGGGGAGTTGTTCGCGGATGATGCCGTAGATGAAGCCATGGCCGAAGCGCAGGTCGCGCCGCTGCCGTCCAGCCTGCGGGACGACGTGATGGCCGAGGTCGAGGCCGTGCTGGCGCGGGCGACGCTGACGATCCCCGAGGGCGCGTTCGCCCAGGGCGGCGGCAAGACCGGCGCGCGGCATACGGAGCATCTGGGGCATATGCTGACCAACATGCAATGGCTGCAACGGGCCTATCCGGGGGCGACTTGGTGAAGCCGCCTTTGGCCGATATCTGGGCCTGGCTGGACGAGGTCCCGGACCCGGAGATCCCGGTGATCTCGGTCGTGGATCTGGGCATCGTGCGCGGGCTCGACTGGGACGATGGGACGTTGGAGGTGGCGGTGACGCCGACCTATTCCGGGTGCCCGGCAACGTCGGTGATCGCCATGGATATCGAGACGGCGTTGCGGGACCGGGGCATTCCGGACGTGCGCATCAAGACCCAGATCGCGCCCGCCTGGACCACCGATTGGCTGTCCGAAAAGGGCCGCGCGCGGCTGGAGGAATACGGCATCGCCCCGCCCCGCGCGGCCGGCGGGCCCGAGCGGTGCCCGCGCTGCGCCAGCCGCAATGTCTCGAAGGTCAGCCAGTTCGGCTCGACCCCCTGCAAGGCCCATTGGCGGTGCGACGATTGCCTGGAACCCTTCGACTACTTCAAGTGCATCTGAACCATGGCCGGTTTTCATCCCCTGTCCGTCGTAGACGTCCGCAAGACGACGAAGGACGCCGTCGTCGTGTCGTTGCAGCCGGTGAATGGCGGGGATTTCGACTTCACCCAAGGCCAATACCTGACCTTCCGGCGGGACTTCGACGGGACCGAGGTGCGGCGGTCCTATTCGATCTGCGCGGGCCGGGGGGACGGCTTGCAGGTCGGCATCAAGAAGGTGGCGGGCGGGGCGTTCTCGACCTGGGCGAATGAGGCGCTGAAACCCGGCATGGTTCTGGACGCCATGGAACCCATGGGCCAGTTCCACGCGCCGATCACGCCGGGGCAGGGGAAGCACTATCTGGCCTTCGCGGGCGGGTCGGGCATCACGCCGGTCCTGTCGATCCTGAAGACCGTGTTGGCGGAAGAACCCGACAGCACCTTCACGCTGGTCTATGCCAACCGCGCCGCCAAGACGATCATGTTCCGGGAGGAGTTGGAGGCGCTGAAGAACACCCATATGGGGCGGCTGACCATCGTCCACATCCTGGAAAGCGGGGCCGAGGAGATCGAGCTTTTTTCCGGCCGCGTCGACCAGGCCAAATGCGCCGCCTTGTTCGAGCGGTGGATCGACGTCGCCTCGGTCGATCTGGCCTTCATCTGCGGGCCCGAGCCGATGATGCTGGCCATCGCCGAAGCCCTGCGCGCCCACGGGCTGACCGACGACCAGATCAAGTTCGAGCTGTTCGCCAGTGGGCAGCCCGGCCGCTTGCCGCAACGGGTGATCGCGGCCGGGGCAGGGGGCAAGGCGACGCGGGTTTTGATGACGCTGGACGGGGCGGCGTCGGAATTCGAGATCGACAAGACACAGACCATCCTGGAGGGCGCGTTGGAGGCGTCGCTGGACGCGCCGTATGCCTGCAAGGCGGGGGTCTGTTCGACCTGCCGCTGCAAGGTGGTCGAGGGCGAGGTGGAGATGCTGGCCAATCACGCCCTGGAAGACGGCGAGATCGCCCGCGGCTACGTGCTGGCCTGCCAATCCTATCCGCTGACCGACCGGGTGGTGGTCGAATACGAGCACTGACCGCTACGGCGCGCAGGTGTCGGGCGCGCGCACCAGCCCGGCGCCGAAGATGGTGTCGCGGCCCGCAGGTCCCAGATCCTGCGCCGCCCCGGCCAGCCGGGTCAGGACGCGGTCCTTGGACCGGGCCGACCGCAGGTCCCGGTCAGCGGCGATGATCGCCGTGACATAGGGCGCGGCGGCCGATGTGCCGGAGAGGACGCGCAGCGTGCCGCCCGACTCGATCACGATGTCCACGCCCGGCGCGGCCAGGTCGATATGGTCGCCCCGGACGGCCCGGCGATAGGCCGACAGGTCGCGGTCCACGGCGGTCACCGCCAGCACGAACGGAAAGGCGGCCGGGAATTGCGGCGGGGCCGAGGGACCCAGATTGCCGGCCGCCGCGACGAACACGGCCCCGTCGGTCGCCGCCCCGCCCAGGCCCCGGTCCAGCAGCTTGTTGAACGGACCCGCCAGGCTGACATTGATGAGATCGACCCCGGACGCCCGCAGCCAGTTGACCGACCGCAGGATCGCGTCGACCCCGGCGATATCGCCGCCCGCCCCGCTGGGATCGACGGCATTCGCGCTATAGAGCGTCGCGCCCGTCAACCGCCCGTCGCCGATCAGCAGATCGGCCATCAGCGTGCCGTGATCGGTGGCGGGCGGCAGCGTTGTGCCATGGAAGACCTCTTGCACGATCCGGCCCGACCGCAACCCCGGATGATCCGCCGCAACCCCGGCGTCGATCAGCCCGACCGGGCGGTAGGCCCGGCAGCCCGTTTCGGGCCAGTCGATCAGGGCGTCGGCGAAGGCCATCTCCTCGACCACGGATTGCAGCCGGTATGCATGGTTGGCCCCGGCGGTGACGCCGGGTTCCAGCAGCTCGATTTCCTCGATGGCCTGCTGGATCGTCAGATCGCCGGGGATGCGCAGATGGATCAGGGTTTCGCCCAGCCGCGTCAGATCGTCGATCCGGGTCACCACATAGCCGCGCGGCTCGGCCTTTTCGATGACGGCGCGGGGATCCTCGGCCGTGAGCACCAGCAACTGCCGGTCGTCGACGATGTCGGCGGCACTGGGGGTCGAAAGAACCCGGGCGCAGCCAACAAGGCATGTGACGGCGAGCAGGAGGATCAGGAACGGGCGCATGTCGGTCTCCGTATCGGGGTGGGTCTCGGTGGGGCCGAGGTTCGACAGCCCGTCCCCTGACTGCTATGTCGCATGCCGAGACGACCGGGTTCAAAAAAAGAATGAACCTCTTGCCCTGCGCCGGCGACAAATAGTCGAGACCAGTGAAACGAGGCGTCGCGGAGGACAGCCCCCATGAACGATGACGACCGGCCCTTTTCCGAAGACGAGTTGCTGGCCTTCGCCCAGGGCCGCGCGGATTCCGGCCTGGCAGTGCGGATCGAGACGGCGCGGGCCGACGATCCCGGCCTGGCCGCCGAATTGGCCCTGATGGCGGGGCTGAAACCGGCCTTGGCCGGTGCTGCGGGCGCGGTGAACCCGCCGGGCGAGATGGGCTGGCGGCGGCTGGAAGCGGCCATCGGGCAGCAGGCCGCGCCGGCGCGGGCGGCGGGCTCGGTCGCGCTGTGGCGCGCGGCGGCGGTGGTGTTCGGTCTGGCCGCCATCGGGCAGGGCCTGTACTTCGGGACGGGGCAGGACGGCACGGCGCCCGGCTACCAGACGGCCAGCGACGAGATTTTCGAGCATGTCCTGGCGATTGGCCTGCAACCGGACGCGACCGAGGCCGAGATCCGCGCCGTCTTGCAGGCCGCCAACGCCCGTCTGGTGGACGGGCCGGGCGCGTCGGGTCTGTACCGCGTGGCCTTCGAGACGGCGGCGGCCCTGGCCGACGGGCGGCTGCAATTGGAAGCCGCCGAGATCGTCCAGCTGGTGCTGGAGGAATAGGGCCTAGCCCGAAAGGCAGCGCATCAGCAGTTTCTTGGCATGGAATATCCGGGTCTTGATAGTTCCTTCCGGGACATTCTCGACCTGAGCGATCTCGCCATAGGTCAGATCCTCGAAGAAGGCGAGGTGGATCGCCGTCCGCATGGCCGCGCCCAGCTTGGCGATGCAGGCCTGGACGCGGACGGCATCTTGGGCGGCGGCGACCACGCTTTCGGGATCCGGGCCGTCGTCGGGCAAGGTGTCGTCGGGCTCCGCCAAATCGGTGCGCGACGCCTTGCGGATGTGGTCTACGGTCTTGTTGCGCGCGATCGACAGGATCCAGGACCGCACGCTGGACCGGCCCTGGAACCGCCCGGCGCTGCGCCAGACGTCCAGCATGGTGTTGTGGACGATATCGGCCACCTCGAAATGGTCGTGCAGGCGGGTCTGGACAAAGCGATGCGCCGCCTCGGAATGCCGTTCGTATAGCGTCCGCATGGCCGTCATGTCGCCCCCCGCGACCCGGGCCAGCAAGGTCTGGTCGTCTGCCTCGTCGTCGATGCCGCGCATCCGCTGCCCTCGGTCTGCCGTCTCACGTCATGCCCCGGCAACCACGTCTAAGGCGCCCGCCGGGTGACGGAAAGGGAATCGAGAGAGACCGTCTGTAGACCTGCGGCCATCGGCAGGGATCGGCGCAGATCCGCCGCCACTTTTTTTGAACCGACCCGCGGGGTCGACCGACCAATGACCAGACGCGGCGAGGGGATCGCCGCGAATGCCAGGGAAAGGGCCAGACATGACCGATCGGATCGTGACCGAAGACGAAGCCACCCCAGACGGGGCGCCGCCGCAGCCGGACCTGCCGAAGCTGGCGGCGGATCCGCTTGTGAACGCCGAGATCGAGCGGGTGACCGGCGGGCCGTCCGACGAGGCGCCGTCCAGTGAGGTGATCTGCGTCGAGACCTACAAGGCGAGGCGGACAGGGGGCTGCGACATGGTTTTCGGCAGCACCGGCGAGACCGGCGGCGACGTCTTGAACGGGATCGGAACCCGGCTGTTCGCCGATCTGCCCGCCGCCGCCGCCCATCCCGATCTGGCCATGGGCTGGGCAGGTTCGCTGGGCGGTGGCGCGGGCGGCCTGTGCGCCTTCGCAGGCTGACAAGCGGGGCGGCCTGGCACATCTTGGGCGCTGACGCAGCCTTCGGAGACGCCCATGCCCCGCCCCCACGCCCTGATCGTCGGCACCGGCCCCGGCCTGTCCGCCAGCCTGGCCCGCAAGCTAGCCGCGGAATACGACCTGACGCTGACCGCGCGGAACACCGACAAGCTGGCCGATCTGGCGGCCGAGACCGGGGCGCGCACCGTCGCCCTGGACGGTAGCGACCCGGCGGCCATGGCGGACCTGTTCGCGGGCCTGCCGGGGCCGTTGCGCGTCGCGGTCTACAACCCCTCGGCCCGCCAGCGCGGCCCCATCGCCGAGCTGGACCCCGAAACCGTGCGCAAGGCCGTCGAGGTCACCGCCTTCGGCAGTTTCCTGCTGGGCCAGCAGGCGGCCAAGGCCATGGCCGGCAATGACGGCCCGCATAGGGGCACGATCCTCTTCACCGGGGCCAGCGCCGGGGTAAAGGGTTTTCCGCAATCGGCCCCCTTCGCCATGGGCAAGTTCGCGCAACGCGGCCTGGCGCAGAGCATGGCGCGCGAGTTGCATCCCAAGGGCATCCATGTCGCCTGGATCAATATCGACGGCGCCATCGGGGACCGGGGCGAGACCGGCGACCGCCTGAACCCCGATGCCATCGCCGAGGCCTATCTACAGCTGATCGCCCAGCCGATCTCCACCTGGTCGCACGAAATCACCCTTCGGCCGATGAACGAGGGGTTCTGACATGATCCCCGCGCGCTATGCCCATATCCTGTTCGGCTTCATCTTGTCGGGTCTGATGTCCTGCCTGGTCTCGGGCATCGCGACCCTGCGGGTCACGGGCCCGGTGGCCAGCTTCCCGATGGATTGGATGGGCGCGTGGCTGTTCAGCTGGGCCGTGGCCTTTCCGACCGTGCTGGTCGTGGCGCCCATCGCCCGACGCCTGGTGGCGCAGCTGACGGCCCCTGACACCAACTGACAGCACGCTGTCAGCAGGGGGTGGATATGGTCTAGGCTCCAAACCCAAGAGGAGCCCCGCGCCATGTCCTTCACCCCCGAAAACCCCGTCATCTGGACCGAGATCCCCGTCGCCGACCTGCCCAAGGCCATCCGCTTCTATGAAGCGGTGTTCCAATGGACGACCACGATGCACGAGGACGGCCCGAACCCCTTCGCCATGTTTCCCGATAAGGGCGTGTCCGGCCATCTCTATCCCGGCAAACCCGCCAAGGACGGGGGACCGACCGTTCACCTGCAGGTGCCGGATACGGTAGAAGCGGCCTCCGACCGGGTGCGCGCAGCGGGCGGCACCGTCCTGCCCATTCCGCCCATCACCATCCCGGCGGGCCGGTTCGTCTATGCGACCGACCCCGATGGCAATTCCATCGGCCTGTTCGAGCCCGCGAAGGACAGCTGATGCGCCGCGCCGACCGCCTGCTTCGGATCATCGACATCCTGCGCGGCGGTCGGCTGACCACGGCGGCCCGCCTGGCCGAGACCTTGGAGGTCTCCAAGCGCACGATCTACCGCGATGTGGCCGATCTGATGGCCAACCGCGTGCCCATCGAGGGCGAGGCCGGCGTCGGCTATATGATGCGCGACGGCTACGACCTGCCGCCGGTCATGCTGTCGGCCGAGGAGGTGGTGGCCCTAGTCGGCGGCGCCCGCCTGATCCGCGCCTGGGGCGGCACGACCATGGCCCGGGCGGCGGATGCGGCCATGGACAAGATCACCGCCATCCTGCCCGATGCCGAGGCCGCGCGGGCGGGATCGGTCCATATCCATGCCTTCCGCCCCGACGACCTGGACCCGCGCCTGACCGACCTGATCGACCGGGCCGAGGCGGCGACGGCGGCGGGTCTCTTCCTGACGCTGGATTACGCGGATGCCCAGGGCCGGACCTCGCGCCGCGACGTGCGGCCCCTGGGGCTGTGGTTCTGGGGCAAGGTCTGGACCCTGGTCGCCTGGTGCGAGCTGCGCGCCGACTTCCGCATGTTCCGCATCGACCGGATCGCGGGCCTGACCGAAGGCGCGCCCTTCCCGAAAGACGCCGACAAGTCCATCGAGGCCTTCCGCTGCACCGAGGATCTATAGTCGGCCGGACGCAATGTTTCCCTTGCGTCAACCTTATCTGTGATCCACCATTCGAGTGCCGGCATAGGACCGGCTGATGAGATGGCGTGGACAGGCCTTGCCATTACGAGGCCTACAAGCCGGCGGCGTTTCCTCGAGTGCGTCGCCCCTTTCTTTCGATACGTATATGTTGGTTGGCCTCTATTACCCATTCACCGACCTCCGGGACATCAGGGTCCCGTGGGTCCTGCGCCTGGACCGGCCCGTCTGGCCGAACCCCATCCCCGGATGGGATCATCTGCGCGGGATCGGCCTGATCCGACGGCGCCGGAAGGACGGGTTTGACGGCTGGGTCGGCGAGACGAACTTGGCCGTCGGCGGCTCGGCCTTCGCGCTGGCCCTGCCCCGCTATGCGTCGGGCTTCGAAAGCGTTCGGCTTCGGCTGGTGCGGAAGGCGGGGTACTTCGACGGCCTGCTGAACGGCCGGATCGAGATATTGATCAGCGTGGACAATCTGCCCCCCGGGCGCGACGCGGCGCTCGAACTGGTCTCCTACCTGTTGAGCGTGCCGGTGCGCGTCCCGACCATCGGCATCAAGACAAGGCTCGGCGGCCTGTCGAAGGCGGCGGCCCGGGTCTGGGCCAATGCGACGGTCGCGCAATTGCCCGAACTCGACACCGGCGCCGAGATGGTCAAGGGCGCCCGCCCCGTCGCCGTGGTCGAAAGCAGCGGCCTGCCCGCCTTGCCGGCCCCGCCCGTCGATCCGCCCGATGCGGCCATCGAGATCGTCGTCCCCGACGGCCGCGCGCCCACCGAGACCTTCCTGATCGCACCCACGACCGCCACCGGGCACGAGAAGGACTTCCGCCGGGCCGGGCGCTATCTGCGGACCTATTGCCTGCGACTGCGTCAGGACATCGAAAGCCTGTCCCTTCTGCTGGGCGACGAGCGGATCGACCTTGGCACCGACCAGGTCCAGCACCTGCTCAATGAATATACCCGGCGCATCAACCGGTCGCGCCTGCATCTGGAACACGTCCAGGGACGCAAGGCCATCGAATGGAGCTATGCCGCCTTCGCAAGGCTCTATCCGGGGCAGATCGACGCTTTGCGCGCCCGGATCGTGCAGCGGAACCTGCGCCCGTCGGTGGCGCGCAAGCTGCTGGCCATGCTGGACGCGTCCGAGACATCGAAGATCATCGTCTACGGCGATTACACAGAGGAGACCATCATGGGCGACAAGTTCGAAAACATCCAAGGCGCGACCATCGTCAACCGATCGACCCTGACCAACGCCATGAATGAGGTGGAATACAAGCACGACGCGGAGGTGGCGGCCGCCCTGTCCGAGATTGCGGCCTTCATCGAGAAGGAGGAGAACGAGGGCGCGGCCGTCCTGATGAATTCCTTCGCGGAGGAAGCGGCCAAGGAGGAGCCCGACAAATCCAAGCTGAGCCAGTTGTGGCAGGGCATCACCGCCGTGGTGCCCGGCGTCACGGCCCTGGCCGGGGCCGTCGGGGCGGTGGCGAAGCTGTTCGCTTGAGGCACATTACCTCCGCCTGAGCCGTCATCCCCGGGGCTCGACCCGAGGATGGCGGCCGCCCGGCGGGACCGCCGCGTCAGCCCCGCCGGTCCACGACGCGCCGGGCCTTGCCCTGGCTGCGCTCGACCGCGCCGGGATCGCCGACGATTACCTCGGCGGTCACGCCCGCCACGTCCTTGATCCGCTTGGTCAGCATGCGCTCGGCCGCCGCGCGGCTGGCGTCGTCGGCGGCCTGGGGCGTGGCCTCCACATGGATGCGCATGGCGTCCAGATGGCCCGCCTTGTAAAGCTCGATCTGGAAATACGGGCCGACGCCGCCGGTGGCCAAAACCTGCTCCTCGACTTGGGTCGGGAAGACGTTGACGCCGCGCAGGATGATCATGTCGTCGCTGCGCCCGGTGATCTTCTCCATCCGCCGCATCGTCCGTGCCGTGCCCGGCAGCAGCCGGGTCAGGTCGCGGGTGCGGTAACGGATCATCGGCAGGCCTTCCTTGGTCAGCGTGGTGAAGACCAGCTCGCCCTCGGACCCATCGGGCAGGACCTCGCCCGTTTCCGGGTCGATGATCTCGGGGTAGAAATGGTCCTCCCAGATATGCAGCCCATCCTTGGTCTCGACGCATTCATTGGCGACGCCGGGGCCCAGGATTTCAGACAACCCGTAGATGTCAACGGCATGCATGTCGAAGGCGGCCTCGATCTCCTGCCGCATGGCGTTGGTCCAGGGCTCGGCCCCGAAGATGGCCGTTTCCAGCGAACAGGCGCGCGGGTCCAGGCCCCGGCGGTGATATTCCTCCAGGATGTTGAGCATGTAGGACGGCGTCACCATGATCGCCTTGGGCCGGAAATCCTGGATCAATTCGACCTGGCGGGCGGTCTGGCCACCCGACATCGGGACGACCGTCGCGCCCAGACGCTCGATCCCGTAATGGGCGCCCAGGCCGCCGGTGAACAGGCCGTAGCCATAGGCGTTGTGGACCATGTCGCCCGCCCGCACGCCCGAGGCGCGCAGGCAGCGGGCGACCAGATCGGCCCAGGTCGAGACATCGGCCGCCGTGTAGCCGACGACCGTGGGCTTGCCCGTCGTGCCGGAGGAGGCGTGCAGGCGGATGATCCGGTCGCGGGGCACGGCGAACAGGCCGAACGGATAGGCGTCGCGCAGGTCGGATTTGTGGGTGAAGGGGAACTTGGCCAGGTCCGACAGGTCGTGTAGGTCGCCCGGATGGACGCCCGCCGCGTCGAAGCGTTGCCGGGTCAGCGCGACGTTATCGTAGGCGTGGCGCAGGGTCCATTTCAGGCGGTCGAGTTGTAGCGCGGCGATCTCGTCCCGGCTGGCCGTCTCGATGGGGTCCAGACTGGATCGCTCGGGCGTCAGGTCTTTCATCTCATATCCTCCCCAGTCTCTATTCCTCGAAGATCTGGCCCTTGATCGCCCGCGATAGCCCGCGGAACAGCGCGACGGTCTCGCCCATCTGATTGGTCACGGTCACGTCGTAGACGCCGCTGCGCCCGGTCCGCGACACCTCGGTCGCGGTGGCGGTCAGCGTATCGCCCAGGCGGCCCGGCGCGGTGTAGGTGATGCTGTTCTGCTGGGCGACCGTCGCCTGGTTGCGGCTGTTGCAGGCAAAAGCGAAGGCGCTGTCGGCCAGGGCGAAGGTGATCCCGCCATGGCAGAGCCCGTGGCCGTTGCAATGGTGCGCTTCGACGGTCAAGTCCAGCTGCGCCGCCCCCTCATCGACCGAAACCAGCCGCATGCCCAGCCAGGCCGAAGCCGCATCCCGGTCCCACATGGCTTGGGCAGCGCGCTGCGCGCGATCTTTGGGACTCATGGCCGACGGGTTGTCATGTTACGCAATCTGGCCCTCCCTCGCCGATCTTGTAACTAATTCGTTGCAGAGGCCGGTCGCCTGGTCAATTGTTTCCTGAAACCCGTGGGTGTGGAGGGGGGATCATGGCGCCGGTCACGGTCGAAATCGAGGGCGACATCGCCTGGGTGACCATCGACAACCCGCCGGTGAACGCGACCTCCACGGCGGTGCGCGCGGGGCTTATGGACGCAGTCGACCGGGTCCAGGGCTGCCGCCTGGCGGTGCTGCGCGGCACGGGCCGGGCCTTCGTGGCCGGCGGCGACATGACCGAATTCGACCGCCCGCCCGAAGCGCCGGACCTGCCGGACGTCGTGGCCGCCATCGAAGACAGCGCCACGCCGTTCCTCGCGCTCCTGCACGGCTCGGTTTTGGGCGGCGGGTTCGAGATCGCCCAGGGCTGCGCCTGGCGGATCGCGGCGCCGGGCACGCGGTTCGGGCTGCCCGAGGTGAATGTCGGCCTGATCCCCGGGGCCGGGGGCACGCAACGGACGCCCCGGCTGATCGGCTGGGACGCGGCGGTGGACATGGCGTGCCGGGGGCGGATGCTGGAGGCGGAGCGGATGGTGGAACTGGGCGGGATCGACCGGATCGCGGCCGATCTGGACGGGGCCGCGCGGACCTTCAGGTCGCCCCGCCCCGATGCCGTCAGCACCCGGACTGCGCCGCCGCTGGACCCCGATTGGGTCGCGGAAACCCGGCGCGCAATCGCCGCGAAGGCGAAGGGGCAGGGGGCACCTCTGCATGCGTTTGAGGCTCTAACCTGGGCGGTTCTGCCCTTTTCCGAGGGCCAACCCAAGGAACGGGCGTTGCATCTGGACCTGCGCCAATCGGACGAAAGCCGCGCCCTGCGCCACGTCTTCTTCGCCGAGCGGGCCGTCACCAAACCCGCCGCGATCCAAACCGGCGCCGCGCGCGATCTCGCCCATGTGGCGGTGGTCGGCGGCGGGCTTATGGGCACCGGGATCGCGACCGCCTGTCTGGGCGCGGGGCTGCGGGTCAGCCTGATCGAGCGGGACGGCGACGCGGCCAATGCCGCGAAAGAGCGCGTCGCCGGGCTGCTCGCCGGTGCGCTGAAGCGCGGCAAGATCGGGCAGGACGCCCATGACGCGCAGCTCGCCGCCTTTTCAGCCGCGACGGAATACGCCCCCGATGCCGACCTCGCCATCGAGGCCGTCTTCGAGGACCTCGCCGCCAAGCGCGCCGTCTTCGCCGACCTGCACGCGGCGATGCGCCCCGACGCGATCCTGGCAACCAACACGTCTTACCTGGATCCGCGCGAGATCTTCGACGGTATCCCCGACCCGAGCCGCTGCCTGGGTCTGCACTTCTTCGCCCCCGCGCACATCATGAAGCTGCTGGAAGTCGTCAGCCTGCCCGACACCTCGCCCGACACGCTCGCCACCGCCGTCGCCCTGGCCAAGCGGCTGCGCAAGGTGCCGGTTCTGTCGGGCATCTGCGACGGGTTCATCGGCAACCGCATGCTGGCCACCTATCGCCGCGCGGCGGAATACATGCTGGCCGACGGCGCG
>JBCCCB010000102.1:0-12150 GCA_039033775.1 Pseudomonadota bacterium
AGATCATCACGCCGAACAAGCACTTTCGCCTATTTGCGACCGCCAACACCGTGGGTCTGGGCGATACCACGGGCCTTTACCACGGCGTTCAGCAGATCAACCAAGCCCAGATGGACCGCTGGTCGCTGGTCGCGACGCTAAACTACCTGAGCCACGATGCGGAATCGGCCATCGTTCTGGCCAAGCAGCCGCTTTATAACACCGAAAAGGGCCGCCAGACCGTGTCCCGCATGGTGACTGTGGCCGACCTGACCCGGACGGCCTTCATGAACGGCGACCTCTCGACCGTCATGTCGCCTCGAACGGTGATTGCCTGGGCCCAGAACGCCTCGATCTTCCGCGATGTGGGCTATGCCTTCCGCCTGTCGTTCCTGAACAAATGCGACGAGTTGGAGCGGCAGACCGTGGCCGAATTCTACCAGCGTTGCTTCGACGAGGAATTGCCGGAGAGTGCGGCGTCGATGTCGCTGGGCTGATCGTCGGATCTGTCGCGACGCGGGTCCGAATGGGTCCGGCGCCCCGGGCTTCGCCGGTGACTTGTTTTCAACACGTCATAAAATTGCGTGTTATGTGATTAGGCCGACCGGAAGGGATGTCATAGAACTGTCACATGACAGTTTTGCGACAAACCTTCCTCGTCCTGGCGCTGACCTCAGCGCCAGCTTTCGCCACGCCCTCGGGTCTCGCGGAAACCTTTGCCGCCTGCGTCGGCCGCTTGGAAGCCAGTTATGCCCCCCGTGTCGAGATCGACGCGATGGAGGACTTGTTGGACGCCGCCATGCCCGCCGCGCTGGATTGGGGCATGCCCGAAAACCATGTGAAGATCGTCCGCAGCCGCGCCTGGAAGGTACAGCGCAATCTGCAAAGCTCGGCGGCCTTCGCCGACGATCCCATCGCGGCCCGCCATGCCCGGACCGCTGCGACCGAGGCGTTGAACCAATGCCGGTCCATGCTGCCCATGGCCGACGCGGGATAGCCCGACGCCCGTTGCGCCGGGCCGCGATTGGCTTAGGTTGCGGGACATGAACAAGCCGTCCGACAACCCCGCCGATCCGTTCAAAAAGGCCCTGGCCGAGGCCACGAAGACCCTGGCCGACGACCCGGATCTGGCGGTCACCTATTCCGTCGACCCGCCGGGGCGCACCAATGAGTCCGTCCGCTTGCCCCAGGTGACCCGCCGGATGACCCGCGACGAAGTGCTGCTGGCCCGCGGCACCGCCGATGCCTTCGCCTTGCGTCATCGCCACCATGATGCCGGCGTCAACGCCCGCTACCTGCCCCAGGGCAACATGGCGCGGGAATTGTACGAGGCCATGGAAACCGCCCGTTGCGAGGCCGTGGGCGCGCGCCAGATGCCCGGCACGGCGGGGAATATCGACGCCAAGATCGGGGTCGAGGCGACACGCAAGGGCTATGGCGACGTGACCGACAAAGCGCAGGTGCCCCTGGCAGCGGCTGCCGGTTACTGGATCCGGCAGATGGCCACCGGGCGCGATCTGCCTAAGGGGGCGGAACACGCGCTGGACCTGTGGCGCGGCTTCATCGAGGAAAGCACGGGCAACCGGCTCGACAACATCCAGGACGTGCTGGGCGATCAGCAGGCCTTCGCTAAGCTGGCGCGGCAGTTAATCGACGATCTGGGCTATGGCGATCAACTGGGCGACGACCCCGATATCGAGGACGAGGACCAGGAGGAGGAGGGCCAGGCCGAGGAGGAGGACGAGCCCGATTCGACAGGCCAGGACGACCAGGAGGAGGAGCAGGACGCCTCGCCCGAGCAGAGCCAGGAGCAGCAGGACGATCCCAGCCAGGCACAGGTCTCGATGGACGACATGGCCGACCAGGAGGCGGGCGAGGAGGCGGAGATGCCTGAGGCCGAGGAGGCGATGGACCCGCCGCCCCCGCCGCCCGTGTCGGAAGCCGATCCGAATTACGTCGTCTATACCGAGGCCCATGACGAGGTGGTGGGCGCCGAAGATCTGGCCGAGCCGCAGGAGTTGGAGCGTTTGCGCGCCTATCTGGACCAGCAGCTTGAGCCCTTGAAGGGCGCCGTGTCGCGGCTGGCCAACAAGTTGCAACGGCGCCTGCAAGCTCAGCAGAACCGGTCCTGGGAGTTCGATCTGGAGGAAGGGATCCTCGATGCCGGGCGCCTGGCCCGCGTGGTGGCGAACCCGACCACGCCACTCAGCTTCAAGATGGAGCGGGATACGGAGTTCCGCGATACCTGCGTGACGCTGCTGCTGGACAATTCCGGCTCCATGCGGGGGCGGCCCATTTCCATCGCGGCGATCTGTGCCGACGTGCTGGCCCGCACCCTGGAACGCTGCGGCGTGAAGGTGGAGATCCTGGGATTCACCACGCGGGCCTGGAAAGGCGGACTGGCGCGCGAGGATTGGCTGAAAGACGGACGCCCGGCGACGCCGGGACGCCTGAACGACCTGCGGCACATCATCTACAAGTCGGCCGACGCGCCCTGGCGCCGGGTGCGCCCCAATCTGGGGCTGATGATGAAGGAGGGCCTGTTGAAGGAAAACATCGACGGCGAGGCTTTGGAATGGGCCCACCGGCGCATGGTGGCCCGGCCCGAGGCGCGCAAGATCCTGATGGTGATCTCGGACGGGGCGCCGGTGGACGATTCGACCCTCAGCGTGAATCCGGCCAACTACCTTGAGAAGCACCTGCGCGACGTGATCGCCATGGTCGAGAAGCGCCGCGCCGTCGAGCTGCTGGCCATCGGCATCGGCCATGACGTGACACGCTATTATGACCGGGCGGTCACGATCACCGATGTGGAGCAATTGGCCGGGGCCATGACGGAGCAATTGGCCGCGCTCTTCGATGCCGATCCCCGCGCCCGCGCCCGTATCATGGGGATCGCCCGGGTGGCCTGAGGGAGCTGCCGTCGCCACGCCCATTCCGGTTCCGACTGACGCACCGGACTGTGATCGCCCGCCCCCTGCCCCCGCGCCGGACTGCCGCTACACTCCCCTGACCGGCCGTTCGTTGGCCCCCGTCGAGGAGCCCCGATGTCCGTCCATATCCATTCCGTCGCCACGGCCCTGGCGCCGCACGAACTGCCCCAGGATCTGGTGGCCCGCCGGGCGCGCAAGCTGCTGGGCGACCGCTATCCCGGCTTCGACCGCGTCGCGCGCAGCTTCAGCACAGCCGGGATCGACACGCGCCGGTCGGTCGCGCCCATCGATTGGTTCGAAGCCCCCCATGGCTGGGCCGAGCGGAACGCGGCCTATCTGCGGGGCGCCCTGGATCTGTTCGACACCGCCGCCGAGGCGGCGCTGGATCAGGCGGGCTGGCGCGCCGACCAGGTGGACGTGATCGTCACGGTGTCGTCCACCGGGATCGCCACGCCCACGCTCGAAGCGCAATCCGCCTTGGCCTTCCGGCGCGACGTGCTGCGCATCCCGGTTTTCGGCCTGGGTTGTGCGGGCGGCGTGTCCGGCCTGTCCATCGCCCAGGGCCAGGCGGCCGCCCGGCCCGGCGCGCGCGTCCTTCTGGTTGTCGTCGAGGCTTGCACCGTGTCCTTCCGGGCCGACCGGCTGCGCAAGTCCGACATCGTCGCCGCGATCCTGTTCGGCGATGGCGGGGCGGCGGCCTGCCTGTCGACCGAGTCCCCGAAGGGCCCGGCCATCGCCTGCGGGCCGGGCACGCAGACGACCTGGCCCGACACGCTCGACATCATGGGGTGGGAGGTGGACGATACCGGCTTCGGCGTCGTCTTCGACCGGTCGATCCCGGATTTCGTCCTGGACCGATTCGCGGACGCCGCCGAGGCCGCCCTGGACGTCTTCGGATTGGCGCGGGACGACGTCGCAAAGTTCGTCTGCCATCCGGGCGGCGCGAAGGTGCTGGACGCCCTGACGGAGACGCTGGCCCTGCCCCAGGGCGCCCTGGCCGAGGAACGCGAGGTCCTGCGCCGGCACGGCAACATGAGCGCGCCGACGGTGCTCTTCGTGCTGCGCGCGGTGCTCGACGGTCGCCAGTCGGGGCAGATGGTGGCCTGCGCGCTGGGCCCCGGCTTCACGGCGGCATTCCTGCCGGTCCATGTCCCCGCGCGGGTCGCCCCGTGACCGCCGCGCTGCTGTTCCTCGCCTTCCTGATCGCCCAGCGCCTGGGCGAGTTGGCCTTGGCCAAGGCCAACACCGCCCGTCTGCTAGCCAAGGGCGCGGTCGAGATCGGCGCCGGGCATTATCCAGTCATCGTGGCCATGCACAGCGCCTGGATCGCGGCGATGATCGTCTTCGGGTGGGACCAGGCCGTTCAACCCGGTTGGCTGGCCGTCTTCGCGGGCCTGCAAGTCCTGCGGGTCTGGATCCTGGCGGCGCTGGGCCGGCGCTGGACGACGCGGATCATCGTTCTTGACGAACCCTTGGTGCGGACGGGGCCGTTCCGCTATCTGCGCCACCCGAACTACACATTGGTCGTCGCCGAAATCGCCGTCGCGCCCCTGGTGCTCGGCCTCGAGTGGATGGCGCTGGTCTTCTCGGTCCTGAACGCGCTGGTCCTGGCCTGGCGCATCCGGGTCGAGGACCGGGCGCTGGCCCGCCTGCGGGGCTGATTGCCCTTGGGCCCGCGCCCGCCTAAGCCTGACATCCAGGAGGCACGCCCATGTTCCAGGACTTCACCGTCACCGCCCGCCCCCAGGATGCCGTGCCCCGCGTGGCGGCTTTGCGCGACTGGCTGACGGCCCGGAAGCTGGACGCCTTCCTGGTGCCCCGCGCCGATGCCTATCAGGGCGAATACGTGGCGCCTTGCGACGAACGGCTGGCCTGGATGACGGGCTTCACCGGCTCGGCCGGGTTCGCGGTGATCGCGCGCGCGCGGGCGACGGTCTTCACCGACGGGCGCTATACGGTCCAGGTCAAGGCTCAGACCGATCCCGCCACGTTCGACACCGTCGATTGGCCCCGGACCAAGCTGGCCGATTGGCTGCCCGGCGCCTTCCCGGATGGCGCGCGCATCGGCTTCGATCCGATGCTCCACAGCGTGAAGGACATGGAGGCCCTGGCCGATTTGGACGGCATCGAGCTGATCGCGTCGCCGAACGGCGTGGACGCCATCTGGGATGACCGTCCGGCTGCGCCGTCGGCCCCCATGTTTGTTTATCCCGACGATCTGGCGGGACGGACCCATGCCGAAAAGCGCGGCGAAATCGCCGACGCGCTGAGGCGGGCGAAGGTGTGCGCCTTCGTCACCAATCAGCCCGATGCCGTGGCCTGGCTTTTGAACGTGCGCGGGGCCGATATCGCGCGCACGCCGATCCCCCAGGCCTTCGCGGTGATCCACGACGATGCGCGCGTCGATCTTTATTGCGATCCGGCCAAGACGGCCCCGGTCGCCCAGCATCTGGGGGACGCGGTGCGCGTCCACCCCGTCGACGACCTGGCACCGCATCTGTCGGCGCTGGACGGCCCTGTGGGGTTCGACCCCGTCGCGTGCCCGGTCGCCCTGAAGGACCTGCTCCGAACCCCCAGGTCGATGACCGACCCCGTCGCCCTGCCCAAGGCCAGGAAAACCGAGGCCGAAATCGCCGCCACCCGCGAAGCCCATCTGCGCGACGGCGCCGCCATGGTCCGCTTCCTGCGCTGGCTGGACGAGGATCGCCCCGCCGACGCCACCGAAATCACGGTGGTGCGCGCGTTGGAACAGTTCCGCCGCGATACCAACCACCTGAAGGAGATCAGCTTCGAGACCATCGCCGGATCGGGCCCCCACGGCGCCATCGTCCATTACCGCGTCAACGAGGAGACCGACCGCCCCCTGGCCGAGGATCCGGTCATCCTGGTCGATAGCGGCGGGCAATATCTGGACGGCACCACGGACATCACCCGAACCGTGCCGCTGCGGGCGCCGGACGACGCCTTGCAACACGCCTTCACTCGCGTCCTTCAGGGCATGATCGCGGTGTCGCGCACGCGCTTTCCCGTGGGCGTCTCGGGCGGACATCTGGATGCGCTGGCCCGCGCCCCGCTTTGGGCGGACCATCGGGATTACGACCATGGCACGGGCCACGGCGTGGGCGTCTATCTGGGCGTGCATGAGGGGCCGGCGCGGATCGCCCGCATCTCGACCCTGCCGTTGGAGCCGGGCATGATCCTGTCCAACGAGCCCGGCTACTACCGCGAGGGGGAATGGGGCATCCGGATCGAGAACCTGATCGTGGTCACCAAGGCCGAGCGCCCGCCGGGCGGGGACGATCGTGAGATGCTGGGCTTCGAGACGCTGACCTGGGTGCCCATCGACCGGCGGCTGGTGAAGGCGGCCTTGCTGTCGCCGGATGACCGGATCTGGCTCGATACCTATCATGCTGAGGTGCTGGAAAAGCTTGCCCCCCGGCTGGACGCGCCGGACGTCGCCTGGCTGCAACGCATGTGTGCGCCGCTGTCGCTTTCGCCCACCCGCCGACCGCGTTAAGCAAGCGGCCTATCCGAGGAGGACGCCCCATGGCCCATATCGAGATCAAGGATGCCGCCGGCATCTGGACCGTTCGCACGCCCGACGGCGTGCTGGTGGAAAGCCGCGCGGCCAAGGAACTGCATGAAGGATCCTTGCCTCCGGTCCTGTACTTCCCGCGCGTGGACGTGGCCATGGCCCTGCTGGAGCGGTCGGACTCCAAGACCCATTGCCCCCATAAGGGCGATGCCAGCTACTTCTCTTATGTGGGCCGGTCGGACCGGATCTCGGACGTGGCCTGGAGCTACGAGAGCGTGACCAAAACCGACGCCAAGCCCATCGAAGGCTATATCGCGTTCTACACCGGCAAGCTGGCGGTCGAGCGGATTTGACGATCCGAGGCCGATGGTAGGGGTGGGTGAAACCCACCGCGCCGAGCGGTGGGTTTCGCCCACCCCTACCCGTTCGAGCGCACCAGCTTGCCGGGGTTCATGATGCGGTCCGGGTCCAGCGCGCGCTTCACTTGACCCATCACGTCCCAGGCGGCCCCATGCTCGGCCTCCATCAGATGCAGCTTGCCCAGGCCCACGCCATGTTCGCCGGTGGCCGTGCCACCCAGGGCCTGGGCATGGGCGACCATGGCATCGGATAGGCGCTTGGCCTCGGCCACCTCGGCGGGCGCGTCGCGGTCGACCATCAGGATCGCGTGGTAATTGCCGTCGCCCACGTGGCCCAGGATCGGCCCGTCCAGGACGGAGGCCGCGATCTCGGCCTCGGCCCGGTCGATGGCCGCGCCCAGTTGCGACACCGGCACGCAGACATCCGTCACGATGGCCGTCGTGCCGGGGCGCGAAGCCAGGATCGTGTGGTACGCCCGGTGGCGCATGCGCCAAAGACGGGTCCGGTCCTCGGGGCGCGTCGCCCATTCATAGCCTTGCCCACCCGCCTCGGCGGCCAGATCGCCGAAGCGCGCCGCCTCCTCGGCGACGGCGGCATCGGAGCCGTGGAATTCCAGCAGCAGATGGGGTGTCTCGGGCAGACCGGCCTGGTCCAGCCGGTTGAGTATCGCCACCGTGGCGCGGTCGACGAATTCCATGCGGGCGGGGCGCAGGCCCATCTGGCGGGCCAGGATCGTGGCATCGATGGCCGCCTGCGTCGACGGAAAGGCGCAAACGGCGGCCGCCACCGACTCGGGCTGGCCATGCAGGCGCAGGGTCAGTTCGGTGATCAGGCCCAGCGTGCCTTCGGCGCCGACGAACAGCGCCGTCAAATCGTAGCCCGCCGAGGATTTCGCCGCCCGCGACCCGGTCCGGATGACCCGGCCATCGGCCAGCACGACTTCCAGCCCCATCACATGGTCGCGCATGGTTCCATACCGGACGGCCGTCGTGCCCGAGGCGCGGGTGGACGCCATGCCGCCCAACGACGCGTTCGCCCCCGGATCGACCGGAAACATCAGCCCCGTGGCCCGAAGCTCCGTGTTCAGGGCTTCCCGGGTGCAGCCCGGCTGAACCCGCACCAGCATGTCGCCCTCGGCCACCTCCAGCACCGCGTCCATGTGCCGGAAATCAACGGTGACGCCCCCGCGCGGCGCCGAGGCATGGCCTTCCAACGCCGTGCCCGTGCCCCAGCCGATGATGGGCGCCCGGTGGCGGGCGCAGATGCGCACGATCTCGGCCACCTCATCGGTCGAGGTCGGATAGGCGACGGCATCGGGCGGCATCTCGGGATGGTAGGTCTCGGACCGGCCATGCAGGGACAGATCGCTCTTTCCGGCGGACAATCGTTCCCCTAACATTCTCCTCAATTCAGTTTGCGCGTCGTCCGGGATCATCGACCTCTCCCCCTCTCGCCGCGTCCAGCGTGACGGAGGGGCGCGGGGAGGACAAGCCGGTGACCGATGCGCCTTCTCCGGCCCCGACTGCGCTTCTAGCCGCCGCACGTCGCTGGCGCGACCTGATCCGTACGCGCGGGCCGTCGAAGCTGCAATTCTGGTTCATCGCCTTGGCCGTCGGGATCGCCTCCGGCTATGCGGCCGTGGCCTTCATGACCGGCATCCGAAGCTTGCAGACGCTGCTCTACGGCACCGAAGACCCGCGCATGCTGCACAGCTTCGCGGCCACCCTGCCCTGGTGGTGGGTCCTGATGCTGCCCGCCATCGGCGGGCTGATCGTCGGCCTGATCCTGACGCGGTTCACACCCGACGGACGGGTCCGGGGCCCGGCCGAGGTGATCGAAGCCTCCGCCATGAAGGAGGGCCGGGTCGAGCCGCGGGCGGGCTTGGCTTCGATCGCCGCCTCGCTGATCACCCTGTCCTCCGGCGGATCATCGGGTCGGGAAGGCCCGGTCGTCCATATGGTCGGCATGATCGCGGGCTGGGTGTCGAACCGCCTGAACGCCGATGGCATCACCGGGCGCGACCTGCTGGGCTGCGCGGTGGCGTCGGGCGTGGCCGCCAGCTTCAACGCCCCCCTGGCGGGCGCGCTCTTCGCGATGGAGGTGGTGCTGCGCCACTTCTCGATCCATGCCTTCGCGCCGATCACCATCGCGGCCGCCTCGGGCGCGGTGATCAGCCGGGTGCATTTCGGCGACATGACGGAATTCGTGCTGCCCCAAGCCGGGACATTAGCGTTTTACGGCGAACTGCCGGCCTTCGTCCTTCTGGGCCTCACCTGCGGTCTGGTGGCCGTCGTCCTGATGCGCTCGGTCTTCCTGGCCGAAGACGCGGCGACCTGGGTCCAGGGCCGCCTGCGGCTGCGCGCCTTCCTGCGCCCGGCCGTGTCGGGTCTGATGCTGGGCGCGCTGGCGATCTTCTTTCCCCACATCATCGGTGTCGGCTACGAGACGACGTCGGCCGCGCTCTCGGGTGAATTGGTCCTGCGCGAGGCTATCGTCTTCGCAATCCTCAAGGTCGTGGCCGTGTCCATCACCATGGGCGGGCGCATGGGCGGCGGCATCTTCTCGCCCGCGCTGATGGTCGGCGCGCTGACCGGTCTGGCCTTCGGAGGGGTGGCGACGGGGCTGTTGCCCGATCTGTCGGGGGCCGAGACGCTGTACGCCCTGGCGGGTATGGGCGCGGTGTCGGGCGCGGTGCTGGGGGCGCCGATCTCGACCACGTTGATCGTGTTCGAGCTGACGGGCGACTGGCAGACGGGGCTGGCGGTGATGGTCTCGGTCTCGGTCGCGACGGCCTTGTCGTCCCGCATGGTCAATCGGTCCTTCTTCCTGACCCAACTGGAACGCCGCGGCATCCACCTGGCCGCCGGGCCCCAGCGCTATCTGTTGGCCATGTACCGCGTCTCGGGCGTCATGAAGGCGCCCGAGCACCCGAACGCCCCGTCGGCGAACCGCATCGACCGGGCCGTGGCGGATGCGTTGTTCGTGGCGCCCGGGGACACGCTGGAAAAGGCCATGCCGCTTTTCGAGAAATCCGGATCGGATTTCCTGGCGGTGGTGCGATTGGGCGACGAGGGCAAGCCGCTGGTCCTGGGCGTGCTGCTGCATGTGGATGCGCTGCGGGTGGTCAACCGCGCCCTGGCGGCGACGGCGGCCGAGGAACATTCCTGAGCGCCCGAGCAGGATCGTTCAAATCCTTCGGACGGGTCTTCAATCGCGGTCATCTTCGCATGGCTAACTACAGGTCATCGCAACGATTGACCTGGGAGACGAAGACATGACCCGCATCGCTATCGCCCTCACCGCCACCCTGATGGGAACCACCGCCATGGCCGATATCCAGACTTCCAGCTTCACCTTCGACAACGACGGTGCCACCCTGGCGGGGACGCTCTATCTGCCCGAGGGGCATGACGGCTCGGCCCTGCCGACCGTAATCGTCACCGGTGCCTGGACCACCGTCGAGGAGCAGATGCCGGCCACCTATGCCCGCGAGATGGTCGAGCGCGGCTTCGCCGCTGTCACCTTCGACTTCCGCGGCTGGGGTAAGTCCGGGGATCTGCCGGGCGGCCGCTATATCGAGGATCCCCTGGCCAAGACATCCGACATCGAGGCCGCCTTCGACGCCGTCGCCGGGCTGCCCACCACCGGCAGCCTGCACGGGCTCGGCATCTGCGCGTCGGCGGGCTACATGGTCGACGCGGTGGCGAACACGCCCGAGGTCGCATCCATCGGCCTCGTCGCGCCGTGGCTTCAGAACCGCGAAATCGTCGAGACGGTCTATGGCGGTGCCGAGGGCGTCGCGGCCCTGATCGATGCAGGCCGGGCCGCCGAGGCGGCGGGCGGACAGATCATCCCGGCCGCCGGACCCGAAGGCGCCGAGGGCGTGCTGATGCCCATCGGCGGGTACTATTACGACCCCTCGCTCGGGGCGATCCCGGAATACGACAACCGCTGGAACAACATGTCGTGGGAGCCGTGGCTGACCTATCATCCGGCGGACGACGCGGACCGGCTGACCCAGCCGCTGGCCGTTGTGCATTCCAAGGCGGCCGCGATCCCGCAGGGGGTCACCGCCTTCCTGGAAGGATTGGCGGGCGAGGCGACGGTCGAATGGCTGGACGGGGTGACGCAGTTCGACTTCTACCATGTGGAAGAGGACGTGACCCGCGCCGCCGACACCATGGCCGAGCATTTCCGCGCCACGTCCCCCGACGCCTGATCCGACCCACGGCCGACCGCAGCGCCGCCCGCCTTTGCGGGCGGCGCTTTGGTGTTTCGCCGGAGACGATAACTTGAAAGTCGTCTTCTAATACCAGTGCTCATAAATCAGAACCCATGCGCCCAGTTTCGCCATCCGATGGATGTGATCCGATGGGGCTGGTCGATCAGCTTGTTCCAGGCCTCGCAGCATAGCGCGACGATGTCGTCGTCGTTCTTGAAGACGCGGTTCGAGAGCCAGTTGTCGCGGATGAACTGCCACACATTCTCCACGGGGTTCAATTCTGGCGATCGCGGCGGCAAGGACAACAGGGTGATGTTCTCGGGCACATCCAGTTTCGGCGACATATGCCACCCGGCCTGATCGACAATCAGGATGGCATGCGCACCGGGGGCGACCTCGGCGCTGATCAGCTTCAGGTGTTCTCCCATGGCGTGGGTGTCGGCCCAGGGCATGACCAGCCCGGCTCCCTTCCCGGCCGCAGGGCAGATCGCGCCGAAGATATAGGCCCATTTCGTGCGCTGATCCTGCGGGGCGCGGGGGCGGGTGCCGCGCTTGGCCCAGCGACGGGTGATCTTGTTCTTCTGGCCGATGCGCGCTTCATCTTGGAACCATATCTCTACCGGCGACCAGCCATTATTGATGCGGATGTCGCGGACCATATCGGGGAAGTTTTTTTGAACGCCTCGATCGCATCAGGGTCTTGTGCGTAATGCTGCGGGCGGGCCGAGAGCTTTCGGAACCCCATGGCGCGAAGCTCGCGTCCCAGGGTCTGTCGGCTGACGCTGACGCCGAATTCGTCCCAAACCCACTGCACCAAATCGACAAGACGCCAACGCACGACGCCATCCAGATAAGGCTTTGGCCCATCCTCGACCGCCTGCCTGAGCGATGTCCTCTGCGCCTCATCCAACCGGGACGGCGGGCCGGAGCCTTTCCGGTCGATCAACCCGTCAGGCCCCTCGGCGTTGAAGCGGATCACCCAGTCGCGGACGATCTGCAGACCAACCCCCGCCAAACGCGCCGCATCGCTGCGCCGGGCGCCATCGTAGATCTGCGCCAGTGCCAGCAATCGTCGAGCCTGTGATGCGTTTCGGCACCGCTTCGCAAGGCCTCGCAAAGCC
>JBCCCB010000103.1:0-12109 GCA_039033775.1 Pseudomonadota bacterium
CGATGGGCAGGCCGGGGCCGTCATAACAGCCGGTATCCTGCGTGGCGATGGCGAGGTCCGTGAACGGCTTCTTCGGTGCCATGGTGGCTCTGTCTGCTTGGCCGGGCCGAGCGGAGGCGGGCAGACCCGTTGGCCGTGACGGTTTTCGGCGTCATTCGTGGATTTTCGGTGAAGGACCCGCCGGTTCGACCCCTGAAACCCGCGACTTTCGGTTCGTTTTTCGACATGGCCGATTTGGCCGACGGTGCGTTCACCGCGTCGAAGGGATGCGTGCAAGGGGCGTTTCCTTTTGCGCGGCGGCCTCTAACTGTCCGCCCATGAGCAAACCTATCCTTCTGTGGCTGCGGCGCGACCTGCGGTTGACCGACAATCCGGCGATGACCTGGGCGGCCGGTCAGGGGCGGCCCGTCATTCCCGTTTGGATCCACGACCAGGTCGTCGAAAGCTGGGGCGCCGCCCCGAAATGGCGGATGGGTCTGGGGCTGGCGCATCTTGGCGAGCGTCTGAAGGACGCCGGATCGCGGCTCATCTTGCGACGGGGCAAGGCGCTGGAGGTCTTGCGCGCACTGGTCGAGGAGACCGGGGCCGACACGGTCGTGTGGAACCGGCTCTACGTCGCGGACGAGCGGGCGCGGGATACCGAGGTGAAGGAGGCGCTGCGCGGCGACGGCCTGACGGCCAAGTCGTTCCAGGCCCATGTGCTGTTCGAACCTTGGACGGTCGAGACCGGGTCGGGCGGCTTCTACAAGGTCTATACGCCGTTCTGGAAGGCGGTGCGGGATCGTGGCGTGGACGCCCCGCTGAGTATGCCGGACAAGCTGGACGCACCCGGCGCCTGGCCCGACAGCGACGGGCTGGACATGTGGGAATTGGGCCGCGCCATGCGGCGCGGGGCAGATGTGGTCGCTGCCCATGTGCATGTGGGCGAAAAGGCCGCGCAATCGCGGCTGGGGGCCTTCATGGCGCATAGGGTCGAGGGCTATGCCGACGCACGGGACATGCTGGCCGAGGATGGGACCAGCGGGTTGAGCGAGAACCTGACCTATGGCGAGATCAGCGCGCGGTCGTGTTGGCATGCCGGCCAGCGGGCGATGCAGGACGGCAAGGCGGGGGCGGAGACCTTCTTGAAGGAGCTTGTCTGGAGGGATTTCGCCCACCATCTGGCCTATCACACGCCGGAACTGACCTCGGAGAATTGGAAGCCCGAATGGGACAGCTTCCCGTGGCAGGGCGACAACGACGGGGCCGAGGCCTGGCGCCGGGGCCGCACCGGGCTGGAGGTCGTCGATGCCGCCATGCGCGAGATGTATGTCACCGGCCGCATGCACAACCGCGCGCGGATGCTGGTCGCCTCCTACCTGACCAAGCACATGATGACCCACTGGAAGGTCGGCTGCGACTGGTTCGCCGATTGCCTGGTGGACTGGGATCCGGCCTCGAACGCCATGGGCTGGCAATGGACGGCTGGGTCGGGGCCCGACGCGTCGCCGTTCTTCCGGGTCTTCAACCCCGAAACCCAGGCCGAGAAATTCGACCCGAAGGGCGCCTATCGCCGCCGCTGGCTGGCGGAGAAGGGCGGAGGCGATCTGGCGCGGAGCTATTTCGACGCGATCCCGAAATCCTGGGGCATGTCGCCTTCGGACGCGTACCCGAATGCGCCGATTGTCGGGCTATCGGAAGGCCGGACCCGTGCGCTGGAGGCGTATTCGCAACGCAGCGCGGCCGAATAGGGGGCCCGGGGCTTGCCCGGCGAGGCCCGGCTGGGTCACAGGTAACATGACGATATCGGAGACCACATGGATGTTTTGACGGCCACCCAGGGTCAGTCGGACCTGCCGCGCTATTTCAGCCGGGTCTTCGACATGGCCAAGGACATGAAATACGGTCGCGTCGATGTGATCCTGCCCGATGGGCGCCGGTTCCGCCATGAGGGCCCTGAGCCGGGACCGGTGGCCGAGATCGCGGTGCATGACCCGGATGTGTTCGGCCGGGTCGTCCGGGAGGGCGATGTGGGCTTCATGGAAGCCTTCATGGACGGACAATGGAGCACGCCCGACCTGCAGGCCGTCTTCGATTACATCAACAAAGAAGGCGACGGGCTGATCCAGAAGTTCCCGGGTCAGGCGCTGGTCCAGGCCTTCGAGAAGCTGCGTGCCTTCATGCGGCGCAATACCAAGGTCCAGGCCAAGCGGAACATCGCCGCCCATTACGACCTGGGGAACGCCTTCTATGGGCTGTGGCTGGATGACACGATGACCTATTCCGCCGGTCTGTTCGAGACCGGGCAGGAGCCGCTGGAGACGGCGCAGGTGGCGAAGTATGCCTCGATCGTGGACCGGATGGAGGTCCAGCCCGGCGACCACGTGCTGGAGATCGGCTGCGGCTGGGGCGGCTTCGCGGAATATGCCGCCGGGCGGCGCGGGCTGAAGGTGACGGGTCTGACCATCAGCGAGGAACAGGTGAACTTCGCGCGGAAGCGTATTGAAAAGGCGGGACTTTCCGATCTAGTCGACTTCAAGCTTCAGGATTACCGGGACGAGACCGGGATCTATGATGGCATCGCGTCCATCGAGATGTTCGAAGCCGTCGGGCGCGCCTATTGGCCGGCCTACTTCCAGACATTGCGCGACCGGCTGCGCCCCGGGCGGCAGGCTTCGCTGCAGATCATCACGGTGCCCGATATACGTTGGGCCAGCTATTCGACCTCGGTCGACTTCATTCAGAAATACATCTTCCCGGGCGGCATGTTACCGGCGCCGAAGAAGCTGACCGAGGAAATCGAGCGGGCGGGGTTGGAGGAGGGGTCCTCGATCTCGCTGGCGAAGGATTATTCCATCACGCTGCGCCGCTGGTTCGAGCGGTTCAATGGGAACTGGGACGACGTGGCCGATCTCGGCTTCGACGAGCGGTTCCGGCGGATGTGGAACCTGTATTTAACAAGCTGCGCGGGGGCGTTCGAATATCACATCTGCGATGTGATTCAGATGACTGTCCGGAGGCCCGTCTGATGCCGACCCCTGCAAAACTCGTATCCGCAATCCTGTTCGCCGCCTTGGCGTGGTGGGTGGCCCATACCATCGTGATCCATGTGCTGCCCGAAGGCGTGCGCGTCGGCCGCTTCCGAGAGTTCGTGGCCTTTGGCGGCTTGGTCGTGGGCTGGCGCTATATCGGCAAGATCGTCAGCGGACCGACCAATAAGGGGACATCCGTGACGGTGGCGATCACCGCCGGAATCGGGGGTGCGGCGATCCTGCTGGTGCTGTCGTTGCTGTTCGAGAGCTTCCGCAAGATGATCACCGAGTCGCTGGACCTGCGATATACCGAAGTGGGCGAGGCGGCGTCGGCCTGGATGGAATTCCTGTGGCGCGACGCGCTGATGATCGCGACGCCGCTGGTGATGGGCACCTTGTTCGGCGGGGCGATCGTGGTCGGCTTGGTCGGTGGCGTCGTCGGACGCCTCACGCGATGAGCCGATTGTTCCTGTTCGGAACGCTTCTTTGGGATGATCTTCTGACAACGGTCGCGGGACGGCCCGTGACCGTCGCGCCGGCGCGGCTCGATGGGTGGTCGGTCGAGCGGTCGGCGGACGGGGACTGGCCGGTGCTGGTGCCGGGCGGCGGCGCGGAGGGCGTGCTGACCGAGATTCTGGACGACGAGGCGCGCGCGCGGCTGGATTGGTACGAACCCGCCTTCGGCTATGGTCCCGAAGCCGTTCGGATCGGGGACGAGGCGGCGCTGGTCTACCGCGCCGCCAGCGGCGCGGGCGGGTCCGGCGCCACATGGGCCTTGGACCCCTGGATCGCGCGGCACGGCGCGCGCACGCGGCTGGCCGCGGAAGAGGTGATGCGGGCGCGGGGGCGGATGCCGCCGGATGCCTTGGCGGGGCGACGCACGGTGATTCAGGCGCGGGCCCATAGTATCGTGATGAACCGGGACAGGCGGCGGCCGGTCACCGTTGGTGACGGGACCGGGGCTGGCGATATCCGCGTGGAGGCGGTCGCCTATCCCTATGAAGGCTTTCACCGCGTCGAGGAATGGCGCTTCGACCATCCCCGGTTCGACGGCGGTCGGTCGGGGATCGTAGACCGCGCGATCAGCTTCGTGACCGATGCCGCGACCGTTCTGCCCTACGACCCGGTGCGCGACCGAGTTCTGGTGGTGGAACAGGTGCGGGCGGGCGCCCTGGCCAAGGGCGATCCGCTGCCCTGGCTATTGGAGCCGGTCGCCGGGTTGATCGACGCAGGCGAGACCGCTGAGGACAGCGCCCTGCGCGAGCTGCAGGAGGAGGCGGGGCTGACCGCCGGACCCGAGGCGCTGCGCTTCGTGTCCCGCTATTATCCCAGCCCCGGCGGTTTGGCGCAGGTTCTCCATTCCTACGTGGCGATCTGCGACCTACCCGACGCGGCCGCGGGTCTCGGCGGCCTGGACGAGGAAGACGAGGATATCCGCGCCCATCTGATCCCGCTGCCGCATCTGCTTGAGATGGTCGCCTCGGGCGAGGCGGCGAACGCGCCGCTGATCGTGTCGGCCCAATGGCTAGCGCTCAACGTCGAGGCGCTTCGCCTTGAAGGCGGCGGGGCCGGGGGCTAGACGAGGCAGGGCAACAAGCCCGAGGCCTCTCCCGTGACCGTGCATCAGAACCTCGCCGAAGCGATCGGCAACACCCCTCTCATCCGGTTGAACCGCGCGTCCGACGCCACGGGCTGCGAGATCCTGGGAAAGGCCGAATTCATGAACCCGGGGCAGTCGGTCAAGGATCGCGCGGCTTTGTGGATCATCCGCGATGCCATCGCCAGCGGCGCGCTGCGCCCCGGCGGCACCATCGTCGAGGGGACGGCGGGCAATACGGGCATCGGCCTGGCGCTAGTGGGCGCGTCCATGGGGTTCAAGACGGTGATCGTCATCCCCGAGACCCAGAGCCAGGAAAAGAAGGACATGCTGCGGCTGGCGGGCGCGACGCTGATCGAAGTGCCCGCGAAGCCCTACAAGGATCCGACTAACTATATCAAGTATTCCAGCCGCTTGGCGAACGAACTTGCCAAGACCGAACCCAACGGCGCGATTTGGGCGAACCAGTTCGACAATGTGGCCAACCGGCAGGCCCATATCGACTCGACGGGCCCGGAGGTCTGGGATCAGACGGGCGGTCGGGTCGACGGCTTCATTTGCGCCGCCGGGTCCGGGGGCACCGTCGCAGGGGTCGGCCGGGTGTTGCAGCCCAAGGGCGTGAAGGTTGGGATCGCGGACCCGATGGGCGCGGCTTTGTATAATTTCTACGAACATGGCGAGCTGAAATCGGAAGGCTCCAGCATTTCCGAAGGGATCGGGCAGGGGCGGATCACCGCGAACCTGGAAGGGTTCACCCCCGATTTCGCCTGTCAGGTGACGGACGAGGAGGCGCTGCCCATCGTCTTCGATCTGCTGGAATACGAAGGCCTCTGCATGGGCGGCTCGACCGGGGTGAATGTGGGCGGTGCCGTCAAGATGGCCGAGCATCTGGGGCCGGGCCATACGATCGTGACCATCCTGTGCGATTACGGCAATCGCTATCAATCCAAGGTCTGGAATCCGGAATTCCTTCACGCAAAGGGCCTGCCCGTGCCGCATTGGCTGGACGAGACCCCGCGCGAGGTGCCTGCGGTCTTCGAATGATCCGGGCCTTCGCCCGGATCGTGCTGGTCTGCCTGTGCTTGGCCGCGCCGGCAGCCGCCCAGGTGATGGACCCGGTTCCGGCGGAATGGGACCTGGTGGCGACCCGGGCCGAGGCGGTGGTGACGCAGGACCGGGTTTCGACAGACGCCCTGAGCCGTCTGCGTGAGGAATTGGTGGGCTGGCGCGCCCGCTTTGCCGAGGCGCAGGAGATCAACGCAGCCCGCATTTCCAGCTTGCGTGGAGAGATCGCGGCCCTGGGGCCCGTGCCGGAAGAAGGCGCGACCGAAGCGCCCGATATCGCCAGCCGCCGCGCCGACCTGAACGACCGGTTGGAAGCCCTGCTGACGCCCGTGCGTGAGGCGACGGCGGCCTTCACGGCTGCGGATGGGCTGATCGGCGAGATCGACCGGGCGATTTCGTCCCGGCGCGCGGCGGCGTTGTTGACCCAGGAGAATCCGCCGATCAATCCGGCGACCTGGCTGCCCGCGATCCGCGCGGCGACCGGCTGGTTCCAGGATTTGGCGCGGGAATTGGCCGCGCCGTTCAAGACGGTCTCGGCCCGGGCGGTCTGGCTGTCCGATGGCGTTCAGTTGGGCCTTCTGGTCTTTGCCGCCGTGCTGCTCATCTGGCGGTCGGGAATGTGGCTTGGCCGCCTGCGCGACCGGATCGCGCCCATGGAGGCCGACAGCCCCGGCGTGCGCCTGATCCTGGTGGGTTTGGGCGTGGCCCGGACGCTGTTGCCGGTCCTGGGCCTTCTGGCAGTGACGCGGATCCTGGGTCTGATGGGGGCGGGTGGCTTGCGGGCGGGGACGGCGGCCGCGCTGCTGCCCTGGCTCGGCCTGATCGTCCTGGCGACCTGGTGGCTGGCCCATGCGGCCTTCCCGCCCCGCCCCGATGCGCCGACATTGCTGCCGCTGCCGATGAAGCGGCGGCGGGAGGGGCGGTTCCACGCCCAGACCTTGGGTGTCCTTTTCGCGGCATCCTACCTGGTCGAGGCCATGGCGGACACCTCCGTGTCGATGGCGGAGACGCCGGGGCGCAGCGTGCTGCTATTCGCCATCATGGCGGTCGCAGGGTTGACGCTGCTGCGGTTGGGTCAGCTCCTGCTGGAGGTGCGCCGCATCGCGGCGGAATCCGACGAGGGCGGGACAAGGTCCCAGCTTCTCGGTCTGGTGGGCCGGGCGCTGATGGTGATCGGGGTCGTGGCCCCCATCGCGGCCGGATTGGGATACATCAACCTGAGCTCTGCGCTGATCTGGCCCGCGGCCATCTCGCTGGCGTTGATGTCGGGGATCTCGGTGCTGCAAGGCGTGGTCTACGACTTCTACGCGCTGGTCACCCGTCGCCGGGATCCCGCGCGGGACGCCCTGGCGCCGACGCTGATCGGGTTCGCACTGGCCATCGGATCCCTGCCGGTCTTCGCGATCATCTGGGGGGTTCGGCCGGCGACCCTGGGCGAATGGTGGCAGGCGTTCCTACGCGGCTTCCAGGTGGGCGATGCGCGGATTTCGCCCGAAGACTTCCTGACGTTCGCTGTGGTCTTCGCCATCGGCTACACCATCGTGCGGATCGTCAAGAACGTGCTGCGGACCTCGGTCCTGCCGAAGACGCGGCTGGATACGGGCGGCACGAACGCGATCATTTCGGGCACGGGCTATATCGGGATCACCTTGGCCGCCTTGCTGGCCATCACGACGGCGGGCATCGACCTGAGCGGTCTGGCCATCGTCGCCGGTGCCCTGTCGGTCGGCGTCGGTTTCGGCCTGCAAACCATCGTTCAGAACTTCGTGTCGGGGATCATCCTGCTGATCGAACGGCCCATCAAGATCGGAGACTGTATCAACTACAACGGGACAGAAGGCTTCGTGCGCCAGATCTCGGTCCGGTCGACGCGGATCGAAACCTTCGACCGCCAGGACGTGATCGTGCCCAATGCCGATCTGATCGCGGGAACGGTGACGAACTATACCCTTGCCAATTCCGCCGGCCGTGTGGTGATCCAACTGGGCGTGGCGTATGGCACCGACACCCGAAAGGTCGAGGCCGTCTTGCAGGAGGTGGCCGAAGCCCATCCCATGGTGATTTTGAATCCGAAGCCGCTGATCACCTTCGACGGGTTCGGGGCGGACAGCTTGAATTTCACCGTTCGGGTGGTGTTGCGGGACATCCTGTTCAAGGTGGTCGTGACCTCCGAGTTGAACCACGCCATCGCCGAACGCTTCGCCGAGGAAGGGTTTGAAATCCCGTTCGCGCAGCGCGACATCTGGATCCGCAACCCCGAGGCCCTGCACGCCAAGCCGGAGATTTCATGACGATTCCGCTGTTTCGTGACGACCCTTACATGAAGACCGCCACCGGCACCGTGCGGGGCCTGACGGCCGAGGGCGGGATCGTGCCCGACGCGTCGATCTTCTATCCGCGCGGCGGCGGTCAGCCGGGCGACAGCGGACGGATCTTCTGGAATGGCGGGGAATGCGAGATCGCCTCGACCGTGAAGGGCTCGGGCACCGAGGACGTCGTACTGGTTCCGGCCGAGGCGGCGCCGCTGCCGCCGGTCGGGGCCGCCATCGAGATGGCCCTGGATTGGGAGCGGCGGCACCGGTTCATGCGGATGCATACGGCGCTGCATCTGTTGTCGGTGGTGGTGCCGCTTCCGGTGACGGGCGGCCAGATCGGTGTCGACAAGAGCCGGCTGGATTTCGACATGCCCGAGGTGGTCCATGACCGGGACTACATCCAGGCCAAGCTGGGCCAGTTGATCGACGGTGACCACCCCGTTGGCGAAGATTGGATCGACGAGGCGGAGCTGGACGCCAATCCGGGCCTGGTCAAGACGCTTTCGGTCCAGCCGCCGCGCGGGGCGGGACGCATCCGCCTGGTGCGGATCGGCACGGCGGATCGGCTGGTCGACCTTCAGCCCTGCGGCGGGACGCATGTGCGATCCACCGCCGAGATCGGGCGCGCCCGCGTGGGCAAGATCGAAAACAAGGGCCGGTCGAACCGGCGAATCTCGATCACCCTGGACGGATGACGCGCAGTCGGTGTGAGATCTGGGGATCTTCGTCCCAGCATGTCCGTCCGGCGGGGGCCTGTCGTTTGGTCGGCATCCGCGTCCGTCGCGTCGTCGATCTGGCCCGGATTTCGCCGCGCCCGGCGGCATGGCGGTGCCCGGCCTAGGCTGGACGCCGGGCTCAGGCCCCGCGCCTTCGAAGCAAGACCCAGACCCGCAAATCGGCGATCACCTTCGCGGTCGCCGCCAAGGCCAGCGCACAGAGCATGACTTTCGACGCCGTCTCCATCGTGCCCTGTATCAAGACCGCATGGATGACCGTTCCAAGCACCACGATGGCCGCCAGGGCGGTATGGGCCAGGCGCCAGACGCGCGGACCGATCCTCCGACGATGGTGGAGCACGGCCAGGATCGCGATGGCGAAGACCGCCCACATCGCCAACACGCCCCAGACCGAAAACGGTGTCGGCGACACGAAGAGAAGGGCATCGACCACGTCGGGCGGGCTGGTGATCCACAGGGCCGCCACATGCACGATGACGGCCGCCACCAGGGTGACACCCACGACGCGATGGACGCGCCGGCCCTGGCGGGACCGCAGGCCGGGCAGGTAGCCGCCGGCAAGAAGCGGCTGCACCAGCAGAAGCGCCAGCGCGACGATGCCGGCGAAGCCCGCGGCGACATAGACGGGGTCGCGCCAGGCCAGCAGCGGGCTGGCCGCCGCCGCCCCAAGCGGGACCGCAAGGGCGGCTGCCAGCGCCGTCCAGATCAGGACCGTCCGGACCCGGACCATGGGATCAGGCCGGTTGAAGCACGAAATCCGCGTGCAGGGTCGTGTCGCGCGCGCTCTGCATGACGGGCCGCAGGAAGACCGTCTCGAACTCGCCGCTATCATAGGCCAGATGGCCGTGGGGCTGGCCGAACGCGGGGACGATCTGCGGCATCTCCAGGCGGAATACGCCATTGGCGTCGGTCAGCGTCGCGCCATGGCTTTGCGGATCGCGTTCATGCCCTTCGGTCGTATGCGCCCAGATCTGGATCCGCTGGCCGGGCAGCGGGGCGCCATCGCCGGCGCGGCGGACGGTCCCCGTCATCCAGAACCCGCCGCCGCCGATCCGGTCCACGATGGGCGCGCCGGGGCGGTAATTGTTGGACCCGCCCCGCATGGTCCGCGTGGGCGCGACGCCTTGGGCACGGGCCGGGACGATCAGGCCGGACATGCCGGTCGCCATGACGGCGCCTGCGGCGATGAGGGTGCGGCGGGTGAGGGCTGTGCGGGGCATGTCGGTCTCTCCTGTCGATTGCGCGACCGTCCGGGCGGGGCCGGACAGGGGCCTGGCGGCATGATTGATGGGCATTGCTTTGTCCCGATGATGAGACAGCTAGGACCCCGCTCGCATGTGGTAAATTGCTGCGCACGGCTTCGTGAAGATGGAGCCGCGCGCGGGAGACGGGAAGCGGCGATGCGACCGGCGGCGATAGGGGGACCTTGACCGCCGGCGGCAGCAATCGGATTGGAGGACGGGCCGGATCACCGTGATGCGCGGCGAACGCCGTGGGCCAATGTCCGGTCCGCCTGACAAGGAATTGACGATGGCCAATCCTCTCTTCGACCGGCTTTTCGGTGGCCATGCGGACCGACGCGAGCCGTTCCTGCACCTGCCGGGTGGATCGCCCGTCTCCTATGCCGATTTTCTGGCGCTGTCGGCGCGGTTCGCCCAAGCGCTTGAGGCAGCGGGCCTAACCACGGGCGACAGGCTGGCCGCCCAGGTCTTCAAGTCGCCCGAGGCCCTGGCGCTCTATGCGGCCTGTGTCCGGACCGGCGTCATCTTCCTGCCGCTGAATACGGCCTATACCGATGCGGAATTGGATTATTTCATCCGGGATAGCGGGGCGCGTCTGGTCGTCTGCGACCCGGGGCGGGCCGAAGGTCTTCGGCCCATGGCCGAGGTCCTGGATGCCAAGTTGATGACCCTGGATGCCCATGGCGGCGGCACGCTGCCGGACGCGGCCGCAACTCTGCCGGACAGCCAGGATCCCGTCCCGCGGCTGGGATCGGATCTTGCGGCCTTTCTGTACACGTCGGGCACGACGGGGCGGTCGAAGGGCGCGATGCTGACCCAGGACAACCTGCTGTCGAATGCGCTGGTTCTGGCCGATCTCTGGCGCTTCACGGCCGACGATGTCCTGTTGCACGCCTTGCCGATCTTCCACACCCACGGTCTGTTCGTCGCGACCAACATCACGCTTGCGACGTGTGGGTCGATGATTTTCCTGCCGGGCTTCGACCGCGATGCCGTCATCGCCGAAATCCCCCGCGCCACCGCCATGATGGGGGTCCCGACCTTCTACACCCGCCTTCTGGACGATGCACGCTTCGATCGGGCGCTGACGGCGCATATGCGGCTGTTCGTGTCGGGGTCGGCCCCGATGCTGGCGGAAACCCATGCGCGGTTCACCGACCGGACCGGCCACCGCATCCTGGAACGGTATGGAATGACGGAAACGAACATGAACACTTCCAACCCCTATGACGGCGAGCGCCGGGCGGGGACGGTGGGGCATCCGCTCCCCGGGGTGGAGCTGAAGATCACCGATCCCGAGACCGGCGCCGAGGTGCCGCCGGGCCAGGTCGGACAGATCGAAGTGCGGGGGCCGAACGTGTTCGCGGGTTATTGGCAGATGCCCGAAAAGACGGCAGCCGAATTGCGCCCGGATGGCTTCTTCATCACCGGCGATCTGGGGCAGATGGATGCCGATGGCTACGTGTCCATCGTCGGGCGCGGGAAGGATCTGATCATCTCGGGCGGCTACAACATCTATCCCAAGGAGATCGAGGCGGTTCTGGACGACCAGCCGGGGGTGCTCGAATCCGCCGTGATCGGCGTGCCCCACCCGGATTTCGGCGAGACCCCGGTCGGCCTTCTCGTGCCCGAGCCGGATCGGATGCCCGACCTTGCGCAAATCGGTGCGGCGGTGGCCGACCGATTGGCCCGGTACAAGCATCCCCGGGACCTGATCTTGGTCGACGCCCTGCCGCGCAACACCATGGGCAAGGTCCAGAAAAACGCGCTGCGCGACCGGTTCCGCGCGCGGTTCGTCGAGACGGATGGGTAGCGGATACCGAACCGCGCGCATGCGGGACCGTCTCGACGCGGGCTTGAGACTCGTGATCAATGCGGCGGACAATACGCCCATCGCGAGAAAGGCCACCCCATGAAAGCTCGCCGAGGTGTCTATGCCGCCGCCATCACCCCGCGCGACGCAGGGGGACGGCCGGATACGGCCAAGCTGATCGCCTATTGTCGGCGGCTGATCGCGGACGGGCTGGACGGGGTCGCGCCCCTGGGCACGACAAGCGAGGGCAATTCGACGCCCTTCGCCTGGCGGCGATCCTTGCCCGTCGCCTTCGCCGAGGCCGGGATCGAGCGGGACCGGGTGATCTTC
>JBCCCB010000104.1:0-12094 GCA_039033775.1 Pseudomonadota bacterium
CCAATCCCATGGGCCGCGTCCATGGCCGCGACGTGCCAGCGACCCGGGCCGCCGATAAGGCCGCCAGAACCGCCCCGCCCCGCTCAAGCGGCTCTCGACCCGCCATCGGTCCCGATCCGCGCCGAAACATATCCGCCTGCCTGCACGCCCGTCGCGCTGGCGGTCCCGTCCTATCCAGCTCACGAAGCCAGTCGCTCCGAGCCAGCATCGACGGACGAACGCCGCTAAGACCTTTGCCGCTCCGGTCGACCCGCAGCGTCCCCGCGGGCCAAACCGCCGCACGATCTCCGTCCAGCCGCAGGACGTGGGCCAACCCGGCCCCAAATCCTGGCCCGCCAGCGGCTTCCTCAGCCGTCGCTTTCGCCATCCACTGGGACCACCGCGTCTTCCGAGGTCGGCGTCACCTCTTCCACGGCGCGCTCGGTCAGCGCGCCCGCGGCCCAATCTCCGCTTTCCACCTGGCCCGTGGCGTAACGCATGGTCCCAGGCCCCTGCCGGCGCCCGGCCACAAAGGACCCCTCGTAGACATCGCCATTGGCGTAGGTCGCGACGCCCTCGCCCTCGATCTCGCCGTCGATCCAGCCGCCCTCGTAGACAAACCCGTCCGCCATCTCGATCCGGCCCTCGCCCTCGCGCTGGCCGCGCACGAACGTGCCCTCGTAGACAGTCCCGTCGGCATAGGTCGCAATGCCCTGACCGTGGCGCAGACCGTTTTCCCATTCGCCCTCGTAGCGGTAACCGTCGGTGAAGGTCATCACCCCAAAGCCGTGGTTCTGGGCGTTCAGGAACCCGCCTTCGTAGACCAGGCCATTGGGATAGACGGCCCGGCCCTGGCCTTCGATCACGCCCATGTTCCACGCGCCGTCATAGGTCGAGCCGTCCACATAGGTGATCATGCCCTCGCCATGGGCCAGGTCGTCCATGAACGTGCCGACATAAGTCGAGCCGTCGGGATAGGTCACCTCGCCCTCGCCCTCGATCCGGCCCTCGACCCAGGCCCCCACGTAGATGTAGCCGTCCGTCCCCCGGAACTCGCCTTGACCGTGGCGGCGGTCATCGACGAATCCGCCCTCATAGGTATCGCCGTTGGCATAGGTCACCCGACCCTGCCCCTCGCGCTTGCCGGCGACCAACGCGCCCTCGTAAACATCGCCGTTGGGCTGGGTCAGGACGCCCTCGCCGTTAATCTGACCATCGGCCCAGGCGCCGATATAGGTAAGCCCGTCCGGCGTCCGAAGCGTGCCCTGTCCGGCGCGCAGGTTGTCTTCCATCCCGCCTTCATAGGTCGACCCGTCGGGATAGGTGATCCGGCCCTCACCCGACTTCACCCCCATGTCCCACCCGCCCTCGTAGCGGTAGCCGTTCGGGCTCTCCATCACGCCTTGGCCGTGATGCAGCGCATTCAAAAAACCCCCGGTATATCGGGTGCCGTTGGCGTAATCGGCGACGCCCTCGCCCTCGATTCGGCCCTCGACCCAGTCGCCGGAGTAGGTTCCGCCATCGGCGAAGGTGATCGAGCCCTCGCCATCGGGCTGCCCCGCCTCGAACTGACCGTCGTAGATCGAGCCATCCGCGAAGGTCGCGCGCCCCTGACCTCTTATCTCCCCGTCGACCCAATCGCCCGTATAGCTGTAGCCCGACGGCAACGTATACGTCCCCGTCCCGTGCTGCTTGCCATCGCGGAACGTGCCCTCATAGACGCCTCCGCCTTCGTATTGCTTGACGATGACGTCCTGCGCGCTGGCCCCTTGCGTCAGCAGCGCCAGCACGGCCGCCCCCACTAGTCTCCGCATGCTCGTTTCCCCTCAGCTTTCGCCTTTGGTCGCGAAACTACGGGCCATGGCCCCCATACGCAACGGCTCAGGCCTGCGGCCGCGGGGCATCGGCGCTTCCCCCCGGCACCGTGCCGCGCTACGTCCCTGACAATTCTGGCTTCGGAGCCCCCATGACCGACACGTTTCGCCTCACCCTGGCCCAGTTGAACCCCGTCATGGGCGATCTCGAGGGCAATGCCGACAAGGCCCGCGCGGTCTGGGCCGAGGCCAAGGCGGCGGGCGCGCAGATGGTCGCGCTGCCCGAGATGTTCCTGTCCGGCTACCAGCCCCAGGACCTGGTCCGCAAACCGGCCTTCGTGGCCGATGCCGTGCGGGTCCTCCAGGGCCTGATCGCCGATTGCGCCAACGGCCCGGCCCTGGGGATCGGCACGCCGGTCTGGCCCAGTGGCGGCGACAAGCCGTTCAATGCCTGGATCGTGGCGCAAGCCGGACGGGTGGTGGCCGAAATCGTCAAGCACCACCTGCCGAATTACAAGGTTTTCGACGAGAAGCGCTATTTCGACGCCGATGCCATTTCCGGGCCCTACACGATCGACGGCGTCCGGCTCGGCACCCCGATCTGCGAAGACGCCTGGTTCGAGGACGTCTGCGAGACCCTGGCCGAGACAGGGGCGGAGATCCTCGTGGTGCCAAACGGTTCGCCCTACTTCACCGGCAAGCAGGACGTCCGCTACGGTCACATGGTGGCCCGCACCGTCGAGACGGGGCTGCCTCTGGTTTATCTCAACCTGGTGGGCGGCCAGGACGATCAGGTCTTCGACGGCGCGTCCTTCGTCCTCAATCCACATGGCACACTGACCCATCACCTGCCGGCGTTTGAGGAAACCATCGCCCATGTGGATTTCGACCGCACCGACGAGGGCTGGCAGGCCCGGCCCGGCGACCTGACCCCGCAACCTGAAGGCCCCGGCGCCGATTACCGCGCCATGGTGGTGGCCTTGCGCGACTACATGGCCAAGGCCGGGTTCGGGAAAGCCCTGCTGGGCCTTTCGGGCGGCGTGGATTCGTCCATCGTCGCCACCATCGCCGTTGACGCGCTGGGCCCCCAGAATGTCCGCTGCGTGATGCTGCCCTCGGAATACACGTCCGAACACTCGCTGGAGGACGCCCGCGGCGTGGCCGACCGCCTCGGCTGCCAACTCCACACCGTGCCGATCGGCGATACGCGGGCGGCGGCCACCGCCACGCTCGCCCCGCTCTTCTGCGGCCGGGACGAGGACATCACCGAAGAGAACCTCCAATCCCGCATCCGCGGCCTGCTGCTCATGGCCATGTCCAACAAGTTCGGCGAAATGCTCCTAACCACCGGCAACAAGTCCGAAGTCGCCGTGGGCTACGCCACGATCTACGGCGACATGTCCGGTGGCTACAATCCGGTCAAGGACCTCTGGAAGACCGACCTGTTCGAGTGCTGCCGCTGGCGCAATGCCAATCACGTTGATTGGTTCAAAGGCCCGGCGGGCGAGGTCATGCCCCCCCGCGTCATCGACAAGCCGCCCACGGCCGAACTGAAGGAAGATCAGAAGGACGAAGACAGCCTGCCGCCATATCCGGTGCTCGACGCGATCCTGCGCGGCCTGATCGACGACGAAGCCTCCGTCGCCGATCTGGTCGCCGCTGGCCATGACCGAGAGACCGTCAAGCACGTGGAACGCCTGATCTACCTGTCCGAATACAAGCGCTTCCAATCGGCCCCCGGCACGCGCCTGTCGCAACGGGCCTTCTGGCTCGACCGGCGCTATCCTATCGTCAACCGCTGGCGGGACCCATCCGGCACCTGAGCCCGGCCTCTCCGGCGGCGGGCGATCGACCCCCGGCGCCACCGGCGCCTCTCTGGCTTAGGTGCCGTCAAGTGATGCCAAGCCAGTCGATTTATCAGGCGCAAGCCCGCTGAGCAGACCCCGAATGCTGGCCCTCCAGGCGTATCGTCGTCAAACGGAGCCACCGGACAGGCCGACCCAGTTGTGCCATGCAAACACTTCCTCAGCCTGTCAGGTGAAGATGTGGTTCGGGTTAGATGCGACATGCTCAGGTCACAACGAGATGAGTAGTTGGCCTGCCCCCTTCTGAGTCGTCCGACGATTACGTTCGAATTTGGTTCAGAAGAAGCGGATCATGGGAAGGAAGCGGCACGGGCCTGAGGAGGTCATCGGCAAGCTACGTGAGGCCGAGGTTCTGATTGCGAAGGGGGTTAAGATTCCCGAGGCGGCGAAGGCGATCGGCGTGACCGACTAGACGTGCTAGCGGTGGCGGCGCGAGGACGGCCTGAAGGTGGATCAGGCGCGGCGGCTCGAGCAGTTCGAGCGCGAGACCCAGCGGCTTAGGCGAGCGGTAAGCGATCCGACCTTGGACAAGGTGATCCTGACGGAGGCGGCCCGGGACCTGACGGAGCCCCGCGCGCCGGCGGCTGTCGATCGAGCTTGTGCGCAGGACGCGCGGCGTGTCCGAGCCGCGCGCCTGCCGCGTGCTGCGCCAGCACCGATCCACCCTGAGGAAGGCGTCGCGGGGCCGGGACGAGGAGGAAGCGCTGACGGCGGACATCGTCGCGCTGGCCAGCCAACACGGCCGCTACGGCCATCGGCGTATCACAGCACTTCTCCGCGCCGCCGGCTAGTAGGTGAACCGCAAGCGCCCCTCTCGGGATCATGCTGCGCAGGACCCTGCCGGGCAGTGGTGGAGCGGATTTGGCGCGCCGAGGGGCGGAAGGTCCCGGCTCGCCAGCCCAAGCGGGGGCGGCGCTGGCTCACGGATGGCAGTTGCATGCGCCGGCGCGCGGAGCGGCCGAACCACGTCTGGTCCGACGACGTCGTCCAGAACCGGGCCCATGATGGGCGCCTGATCAGAATGCTGACGGTGATCGACGAGTATACCCGCGAGTGTCTCGGGCTGCCTGTCGCCCGACGGCTGAAATCCGACGACGTCCTGGCCGTGTTGGCGGACCTGTTCGTCGGGCGCGGCCCGCCCGAGCATATCCGGTCCGACGATGGTCCGGAATTCACGGCGACGGCGGTGCGTGACTGGCTCGGCCGCGTCGGGATGCAGGCCGCGTTCATCGAGCCTGGCAGCCCGTGGGAGAATAGATACAACGAGAGCTTCAACGGCAAACTGCGCAACGAACTGCTGGACCGGGAGGTCTTCTACACCCTCGCCGGAGCCTGCGTGCTGATCAGCGCATGGCGCCGCCACCACAACACCGTGCGACTTCACTCGGCGCTCGGATACCAGCCGTCGGCGCCAGAGGCGATTAGCCCACCGGCAGCCGATGAACCATGGATGCCGTCCGGCTTCGCTCCGCTTCGCCTCCTGGCATCCATGGCGCAGGAGAGGCCCATATGCCCTAACATTCTATCCGGACCACCCGATGGGGGCCGATCATGGTTAGGCCGCCGGTCAGCACGATCCGCACCGCATCGGCACGAAACTCATCTGTCCGTTTCAATCCCATACCCCGTCTCTTTTACCGCAATAAATGCTATAAAGGGAGCGGCATCAAACCGTGACAGGTCCATCCAGTATCCCCCGGCCAAGTGCTTCTTGCCGGCCTCAAGGAACTCCTTGGACTAACTGTAGTAAAGGCTCGTCGCGATCCCCGCGCGCCGGCACAGTTCGGCATTCGGAATTGTCCCTCGAAGGACCAATAGCGCGACACGGCTCGGTTCATTCTCGTCGCCGCGCAGACCTTCCAGCACGATGCGTACCTTCTATTCGGCCGAGCGGTGCTTGCGCGTGCGCCGGCGGATGTCCTTCACCACCTTCTCAACCGGCGGCCTCTGGGCTCCGGGTTTCTGTCTCTTCTCCACTCCTTGACGGTTACGATGAGCCAGAACCCTCCTCCCTTCCGAAATCAAATCAGCTGTCCCATAGGCGTTGACATCGGAAGGCGATCGCCAGACCGATGACAGTTCGCGCACCTGCCGGAGCACCGAGCCGTTTCGTGGCGCGTCTCAGCGCCCGACTGTCCTACCGGCCTATTCTAATCGGATCGGCCAATTTCCCGACCAAGGCGACACTGCCGCAGGCAGATGGACATGGCGGAATGGCCTTTTAACGTCAATTGATCCGGGCTTGTCGGCGGGATCGGCCGTCGTCGATCCCGCCTTGCCTTGGGTCATGCCAGTGGCGTGTCCCCCTCACCCGACAAAGTCAGCAAGGCGATGACCGGCTCGTGGTCCGACGCGAAATCCGGGAAGTCGGTGTTCACGTGGACGATATCGACCTCGGCCGTGTCCAGCAGCCCGTCGGTGACGAAGATGTGGTCCAGCACCTGGCTGTTGCCCTGGAAGACGAAGGTATAGGCGTCGTCGCCCGTGAGCGTCTCGGTGATCAGGTTGCTCAGCACCCGGTCGTCGCCCACGCCCGGCAGATCCTCGGTCAACTCGTCAGTGAACTCGAACGTGTTCAGGTCGCCCAGCACCACGATATCGGCGTCCGGGTCGTCCGCCAGCAGCGCATCCACCACCTCGTTCAAGGCCAAGGTCTCGGCCTCGCGCGCCGCCTCGCCGCCTTGCTCGAACAATTGCGGGCCGCCGAAGATCGGGTCGGAGCCGAAGCGCGACGACAGGTGGTTGTTGATCAAGGTGACCTCCTCGCCGCCGAACTCGAACACGCCCAGCAGCGGGTCGCGGGTACCGTCGAAGGTGGTCGGCTCCGTCACGCCCAATTCGGTCAGCTCCTCGACCTCCAAGGTCGTGATCTCGCTGGCCGTCACCCGCTCCGGGTTCCACAGATAGGCGTTGCGGATGTTGCCGCCCGGCACGCCCCCCGTCTCGCCCGCCACGTCCACGATGGCCGAGGCGAATTGGTACTCCGGCCCGCCCGCCGCCGAGATGGCGTCGACGATGGCCGTCAGGGTCTCGTCGGCCGACAGGATGCCGTCATCGGCCCCATCCGCTTCGCCGCCATCGTCCTGGATTTCCTGTAGGGCGATGATGTCGGGCGATCCGAGGTTGAAGACGAACTGATCGGCCAAGGCGGCGATCTGTTCGGCATCGTCGTCGCCGCTGTCGCCCGTGCCGGTGGCCGAGGTGACGTTCAGCACGTTGTAGGTCACGACCGAGAGTTGGTCATCGGTGCCGACCAGCTCGGTGACCTCTTGGGTCAGCGGGCTGGGGGTTTCGACCTCGAAGGCCTCCGTGGCCAGGACCTCGAAATTGCCGAAGCTGTAGCCGACCACGCCGGTCACATCCGACAGGTCGGCGCCGATGGTCAGGTCCAGGTCGAAGTCGGGCAGGATGCCGCTGTCGAACTGAATCTGCACCCGCTCCGGGTTCAGGTCCCCGAAGCCGTCCACATCGGCGTTCAGGTTGATCCCGCCACGCTCGTTCAGCCCACCGTCCGGGCTGCCGCCGGTGACATTCGCGCCGTCATCGACCACGGTCCAGGTTTCACCGAAGACGTTTGTCGCCGACACGGTCACCGGGTCGTCGATGGTGACGCGCATGCCTTCCAGGCTTTCGTAGAAGTCGATGCCGTCCACGTCCGGATTGAACGTGCCCGGCACGTCCTGAAGGTTAATGGCCCCTTCCACCGGCGCCTCGCTATCAGAGATAACCACATCCGTCGGCGGCGTCCGCCCGGCCGCGCCCAGCACAACCGCCTCGGGCAGGTCGTTGCCGCTGGACAGGACCGTGATGTCCGGGAAGGCGAATTGCGTCGTGGACAGGTTGCCCGTGCCCGCGCCGCCTGGGATGAACTCCGACACCTCGCCGGTCAGCGAGACCGCGTCGCCCACGGCGACCGTCGGCGCGTCGCTGGTGAAGACGAAGATCGCGTCCGACGTGGCGTCGTCGCCGTCGCCCACCGGATCCTGGACGTAGAAGCCGTTGCTATCGACGGCGGTGACGATGCCCGCCACCGTCACCGTCTCGCCCAGCAGAGGCGAGATATGCCCCGCGCCTTGGACATCGGCGATGGTGGTCGGGCCATCGTCGTCGTCCCCCTGCGGGTTGACGACGAACTGGCTGACGATCTGCGGCTCCAGCGCCAGGATCGCCTCCGGATCCTCGGCCAGATCGGCCTGCACATAGGGCGGCACGCCGAAGGTGGTGACGGTCAGGGCCTGGGTTTCGGGGTCCACGTCGAACTCGGTCCAGCCGAAGTTGAAGGCTGTGACGTAGTCACCCGCCAGAAGCTCCACATCGAAGAGTCCCTCGGCACCCGGCAGGTTGTCTTCTAGGCCCAGGGGGTCCAGGCCGAAGGGGTTGAGCACCAGGTCCTCCAGCGCCGCAGTCAGGAAGTCATCCCGGTCATCGATGATGTCATCGGCATCCGGCGCGACCGGCAAGGTTTCCAAAAGCGCCAGCTGTTCGTCCGAGAAGAGGCCCGCGCCCGCGGCGAACAGAAGGATCGCCTCGCCCGTGGGTGGCTCGAACGCGACGGAGCCGGTCGTGACCTCGAAGGCCGAGGAGGACAGTTGCGGCCCGGCGATACCCAGCGGGTCGTCGGGATCCTGGTAGGTCAGGTTGTTGACGAAGGTTGCGTGGACATCAGCCGCAATGAAGACGACGTTGTCGATGTCCTCGTCCTCGATGAAGGCCAACAATTCCGCCCGTTCGTTGGCGTAGCCCTCCCAGGCATCGGGGCTGTTAAGGCCGATGTTCTGGATCGGTTCGGGGGTCGAGACGAACTTCCAGGTAACGCCCGCCTCTTCGGCGGCCAGGAGTTCCGTCTTCAGCATGTCGAACTGCACGTCGCCCAGGAGCGTCCGGTCTTCGGCCAGGCTGGCCGCCAGGAAGGGCGGGATGGTCGAGAAGTCGGAGACATCCGGCGCTTCCAGCTGGATGTCCCGGAAACTGCGCTGATCCAGCACGATGAACTGGGCGTCGTCGCCGTAGCGCTGGCTGCGGAAGAGCATCCGCTCGCCGTCGAACAACTCGTTGCCGGGCGCGTCGAAGAACAGGTCTTCGATGGGGTTGTAGGCTTGGAAGGCGTCAAGCCCGGTGTCGTAGAGCGGGCTGTCATTGATCAGCGTGCCGGGTGCACCGCCGAAATCGACGTCGTCGATCTCGGTCGCCTGCTCCTCGACCGTGGCGCCGCCCGCGAAGTCGTTGGTGACCTCGTGGTCGTCGATGGTCGCGAAGACCGAGGTGGAGGCGCGGACTTCGGCCCAGTAATTCTCGCCCAAGCGCTCGGAATAGACCTCCTCATGCTTGACCAGATACTCGTCCAAGGTCGTCGCCTGTTCGGCCGGGACCGAGGGGGAGGCGAAGTCGGCATAGATCGTGTCGCCATGGAGCAGGAAGAAGTCCAGCTCCGCCTCGGCCACGTTCGACACGGCCGGATAGGGCGACAATTCCCCGCGCCAATCGCCCGAGACGCCGAAGGTCAGGCCCGCCGTCGTGCCCGCCGCTGCCGCCGTGGCGAAGCGACCGGCCGAGGTGGCGCCGTCTGCATCGGTGGCGCGATAGAAGTACTCCGTATCCGCGTCCAGGCCCTCGACCTTGGTCTTGGCGGGGACCAGCGGGTCGTCCACCTCGACTTCGACGGTCTCCACGATGTCGGTGAAGTCCGCAGTGGTGGACACTTCGAAGGTCACCGTGCCCGCATCGGCGGCGCGCGCCCACAGGACAGCGGCCCCGGCGGTGACATCGCCCGAGGCGACGCCGTTGGGCAGGGTGCCGTCCGCGACGAAGCCTTCATTGGGCAGACCCGGCGTGTCGTCCACGCCGAAGGTGAACTCGCCGATGGCGAAGTCGCCGGTGACGTCCGTCTCGCGGAAGACCTGACCAGGGACGAAGGGGCCGTCCGGGCCGACGGTCACGTCGGAGAAGGTATTGTCGCCTTCGCCCGGCGTCTCGATCAGCGCGACGGAGTCGATCACGGTGCCGAAGCCGTCGTCCAGCACGCCGTCATCGTCGGCATCGGCGTCGTCGGTGCCGCTGAACCCCTCGACCAGCAGGTGAGTGACGTTGTCGCTGTTCTCGAAGTTGAGCGCCGTGACCAGATCGGGAACCGAAGGGGACACGAAGCTCTCCGCCGTCTCGACCGCCAGGAACAGGCCATCCTCACCCAAGGTCAGGCCCGACAGGTCGACGGCGGTTTCGACCGTCCCCGATCCTCCGGCGCCATCGCCCAGGACGACATAGGTCAGCCCGTCCAGCGACGTGCCCGCTTCGCCCGCCAGTTCGAAGAATTCCGAGACATCCTCGCCGGGCTGGTCGATGCGGATTTCGTTGATCGCCACGGCGGGCGGCTCCGAGACGTCGGGCAGGTCGATGCCGTAGATCGTCGTCGTGCCGGACACCTCGTTGGCCACGGCCAATAGGGGCTGGCCGGTCGGGCTGTCCTCGGCCGAGATGAAGACCAGACCTTCGGGGCCGAGATCCAGCGGATCTCCCTCCTCCGCGCCCGGCTCCACCGTGAAGTCGCGGTTGTTGATGTATTGCACGAAGCTGGGCTGCACCGGGTCGGTGACGTTGTAGACGACGATGCCGCCGATCCGCTCGAGCCCGATGAAGGCATAGGTCTGGCCGTCGATGACGCCCACGGCCACGCCCTCGGGCTCGGGCCCCGCATCGGGGGACCGGCTGTCCAGGTCGTTGTCGTCGTTGTCGGCGTTGAAGAACTCGGGGAACTCAGCCGCCGTGATCTGCTCGAACATGTCGCCCGAGTTGAAGACCAGCGTGCCCGCCTCGTCCCAGATCGAGAAGCTGCGGCCGCCGAAGCTGAAGAGTTCGTCAAGATCGCCGTCGCCGTCCGTGTCGCCCGCGATGGCCGACACTTCCAGGTCGCCCAAGGCGGCCTCGTCCTGCAACGCCGCCGCGTCGGGGAAGGCGTCGGGGTCCAGCGTCAGATCCTCCAGGTTCTCATCATCGCCCGGGAAGGCATCGCCTTCATTGGCGGTGACGTAGAAGGTCCGCCCGTCCGGCCCGGTATAGGCGGCGATGCCGTCGGGCTGGAACAGGCCCTGCAACGGCTGCGGCACGATGTTGATGCCGCCATCTTCTTCGGACACGTCCAGGCCCGCGAACGGCGCGGAATGGTCGACGGTCCCGAGCGGCACGATCTCGGTGATCGTCTCGGTCGCGAGGTCGACGATGGCGAACGCGTTGTTTTCCTGGAGGTTGACGAAGGCCGTCGTCCCATCGGGCGACACGGCGGCGAATTCCGGCTCCAGGCTTTCGGCCAGGGTGGCGCCGGGCTGGAACAGCACGCCCGCCTCGGCCAGCGCGTCCTTCTGATCCTCGAACCCGGTGAAGTCGAGCGTGGTGACATTCGACGCCGACAGATCATCGGCCAGGGTGATGATCGAGATCGAGCCGAGCGGATTCACGTCGCCATCGGGCTCGCCCTCATTGGCGACGACCAGCTTGGTGCCGTCGGGCGTGAAGGTCACCGCATCGGGCAGGACGCCCACTTCCACCGAGCCTTGCAGCACGCCATCGGCGTCGAAGAAGGCGACGAAGCCGGGGGCCGTGTCGTCTTCGTTGGCGATGGCCGCGGCGACGATCCCGTTCGCGACCGCCACCGAGTTGACGCCATCGGCGCCGGGGATTTCGGCCGCCAGGGCACCCACGTCGATCGTGAAGGCGAGGGTCGGCGTCGTCGGGTCGGAGATATCCAGCACGTCGATGGTGTTGGCGTCGCCGTTGGTCACGAACAGGCGCGCAGTCTCGGGATCGAAGGCCGGGATTTCCTGGGCGCCCTCATCGAAAATACCCGTGGCGAAGGTGCCCAGAACCGACAATTCCACCTCGCCGGACGCATCCACCGGGTCGGCGGTCAAGTCGACCTCCAGGTTGTCGAAGACCAGCGTCTCGACCCCCGTGGTCGTCGTCGTCCCGTCGCTGCCTTCCACGGTGGCGTTGCCCTCGCCGTCGCGGCTGATCATGAACGCACCGGCGACGCCGTCGAAGACGATCCGGTCGTCGCCTTCGCCGCCCTCGACCGCGTCGTCCCCGCCCGAGGCCAGGATCACGTCGTCCCCGGCGCCCGCGTCGATGGTGTTGTCATCGTCGCTGCCAATGATCTCATCGGCAAATGCGGTGCCGACGACGCTTTCGATATCCACCAACTCGACGCTTTGGACGTCCAGGTCGCCGCTGATGGACAGCGCGATGAACAGCGTCGTCTGCGCGTCGCTGAAATTGTTGTCCGAAACGACGACCAGGGTCTTGCGCCCGTCCGGCAGATCCGGCCCGAAGGTGATCCCTTCGATATTGTCGAGCGGGATGCCCAGATCGGCGAAGTCGAAGACGAACTGCTTTTCGACCGGCGTCACGTCCTCGCCCACGATGCTGGCCAGGTCCGACACGTCCGAG
>JBCCCB010000105.1:0-12073 GCA_039033775.1 Pseudomonadota bacterium
GCGAAGGGGCGGGCGCCCGTGCGGTGGAATTCTTCCTTGCCGTGGTCGCGGTCGACGCCTTTGGCGACGCCGACCATGGGGACGTCTTCGACATCGAGGTCGCGGAGGATGTCGCGGACGGCGGAGACCTGGCCCGCGCCGCCGTCGATCAGCAGGAGGTCAGGCCAGAGGTCGGATTTCCGCTCGGGGTCTTCCTTCAGGAGGCGTTTGAAGCGGCGGGTCAGGACCTCTTTCATCATGCCGAAATCGTCGCCGGGGGTCAGGTCGTCGTTCTTGATGTTGAATTTGCGGTACTGGGATTTCTCCAGCCCGTCGGGGCCCGAGACGATCATGGCGCCGACGGCATGGGCGCCTTGGATGTGGGAATTGTCATAGACCTCGATGCGCTTGGGCGGCGCGGGCAGGTCGAAGGCGGCGGCGATGCCTTTGAGGAGCTTCGTTTGGGTGGCGGCCTCGGACATCTTGCGGCCGAGGGATTCGCGGGCGTTGCGGATGGCGCTTTGGACGAGCTCCGCCTTTTCGCCCCGTTGGGGGACGAGGATCTGGACGCGGCGGCCGGCTTTTTCCGACAGGGCGTCGGACATGAGATCGGTGTCCTCGATCCCGTGGGAGAGGAGGAGGGTGCGGGGCGGCTCCTTCGTGTCGTAGAATTGGCCGAGGAAGGCCTCCATGATCTCGGCCGGGGACATGTCGTCGGCGATGCGGGGGTAGTGGTCGGAATTGCCCCAGTTCTGATTGGCGCGGATGAAGAAGACCTGGATGCAGGCTTGGCCGCCATCCATGTGCAGGCCGATGACGTCGGCCTCGGGCACGCCCTGGGGGTTCACGCCCTGGGCCGATTGGACGTTGGTCATGGCCTTGATGCGGTCGCGCAGGGCGGCGGCGCGTTCGAATTCCATCTCTTGGCTGGCCTTGGTCATCTCGGCGGCGAGCTTCTCCTGGATGGCGGTGGTTTCGCCGCGCAGGAAGCGTTCGGCGTCCTTGACGGAGGATTTGTAGTCGGCTTCCGAGATGAAGCCGACGCAGGGGGCGGAGCATCGCTTGATTTGGTAGTTCAGGCAGGGGCGGGTGCGGGTTTCGAAATCGGAATCCGAGCAGTTGCGGAGTAGGAAGACGCGCTGGAGCTGGTTGAGGACGCGGTTGACGGCGCCGGCGGAGGCGAAAGGGCCGAAATAGGTGCCTTGGTTTTTCTTACCGCGGTGTTTGCGGATCTGCGGGAAGGCGTGGCCGGAGGTGACCTCGATATTGGGGAAGGATTTGTCGTCGCGCAGCAGCACGTTGTAGCGCGGCTTGAGCTGCTTGATGAGGTTCTGTTCCAGCAGCAGCGCTTCGAGTTCGGTCGCCGTCGTCAGGACCATCATCGACGCGGTCTCAGAAATCATGCGGGCGATGCGGCCCGATTGGCCTTGCAGGCGGGTGTAGCTGGCCACCCGGTTCTTCAGGTTGCGGGCCTTGCCGACATAGAGAACCCGGCTGTCGGCATCCAGCATCCGGTAGACGCCGGGGCTGCCGTCGAGCGTCTTGAGGAAGCGCTTGATGACCTGGGGGCCGGTCTGGATGTCGGCCTGTTTCACGTTGTGCGTCCTGGGTTCCGATTCTGTGTCTGCGCTGCCCCAGGGCCGAGATCGGAGCAAGGGGTCCGAATGGTCAAGTAGAGCGGGTGTGGATGTGGATAAAGCTGGGAGTCGATTTCGGAAGGTCCTGATTTTCTTGAGCAGGTTCATGAAACCGTTACGAAATGATAAATTTCAAAAAACTCACAACTCTCTATCTAAAAAGGAGTTTTTCTTTTTCCTTGCCCCTCGATCGAGCGGATCTATCGCGATTTGAGAGTGTCGAAGCGACGTGACGTCGTGGTGGACAACTCTGCCTTACGGTTTGGGCGTGCCGGCCGTGGGCGATCACTCGACCCCCAGGACGTCGGGCGTTTGCCAGGCCAAATGCTGTCCGCCATCTATGCACAGAAGCTGACCGGTAAAGGCCCGGGACGACAGGATGAAACGCAGAGCAGCGACGATATCGGATGGATCGGCGCCCCGTTCCAGGATCGTCGCGGCCCGCTGGGCTGCAAAATGATCGGACGTCTGACGAAGGCCTTGAAGCGTGGGCCCCGGTCCGATCGCGTTGACGCGGATCGCGGGTGCAAGAGCTTGGGCCGCCGTCCGTGTCAGCGTCCAGAGCGCCGATTTCGCCAGCGTGTAGGTCATGAATTCCGGCGTCAGCTTGCGGACCCGCTGATCGATCATGTTGACCACGTTCCCGGTGGCGAGCGGTTCGCCGTCATTGGCCGCGTCGGGGGCCTGGGCCGCGAAGGCCTGGGTCAGCAGGAACGGCGCCTGGAGGTTGGACCGCATGTGGCGGTCCCAGCTGGCGCGGGTGGCCGTCCGGATATCGTCGTGTTCGAAGATCGAGGCGTTGTTCACGAGGACGGTCAGTGGGCCGCCCAAGGCCTCGGCCGCGAGGGGGACCAGAGCTTCGGCCGCGTCCAAGTCCAGCAGGTCCGCCTGGAGCGTCACGGCGCGGCGCCCTTCGGCCGTGACGGCCTTCTCGGTCGCTTGCGCGCCCTCGGCGGAGGCGGCGTAATGCACGGCGACGTCATGGCCCAGCCGGGCCAGTTCGACGGCCATGGCCTGGCCCAGCCGCCCCCCCGCCCCAGTCACCAATGCGCGCATGGCAGATCTCCTTTAGAGGAAGGCCGCATAGAGATAGACGGCATAGAGACCGGTCAGCGCCACGCCCCATGTCCGGGTGATGTCGCGGGCCAGGAAGACGAACGGGATCAGGAGGAGGGTGGCGGCCAGCATCACCCAGAGATCCTTGACCACGAAGCCCTGTTCAACCGGGATCGGGCCGACCAACAACGCGACCCCGATGATGCCCAGAAGGTTGAACAGGTTCGATCCGATGACGTTGCCAAGCGCCACATCGGCATGCCGCCGGATGGCGGCCATGACCGTTGTCGCCAGTTCGGGCAGCGAGGTGCCGATGGCCACGAGGGTGAGGCCGATGACGGTCTCGCTGACGCCGAAGGTGCGCGCGATCTCGGTGGCGCCATCGACCAGGAGCTTGGCGCCCAATGGCAGGCCGATCAGTCCCAGAACCAGGTAGGCGGCCAGCTTCCAGCCGGGCAGGCCGGGTTCGACGCCTTCGACCTCGACCTCTTCGCCGCGCGACGACAGGAAGGTCAGGATGAGGATGCCCGCCAGCACGGCCAGAAGGATCAGGCCGTGCCACCAGACCAGTCGACCGGTCAGGCAGAATGCGATGAAGAGAAAGGTCGCGACGAGCATGTAGAGGAAATCGCGCCGGGTCTCGCACCGGGAAGTATGCAGCGTGGCGATCAAGGCGGGCACGCCCAGGACCAGCAGAACGTTGGCCGTGTTCGACCCGACCACATTGCCCAGCGCGAGGCCGGGCGCGCCGTCGAGGATGGCCTGGACCGAGACCAGCAGTTCGGGCGCGGAGGTGCCGAAGGCGACCACGGTCAGGCTGACCACCAGGGCGGGCAGGCCGAGGCGCAGGGCCAGATTGACGGCACCCTTCACCAAGGCGTCGCCGGCGAAGATCAGGATGACCAGGCCGACGGCCACCATCAGAAATTCGATGATCATGCCCGGTCAGCCCTTCCCGCAGGGACAGGGCCCGCGCCCGACGCGCGGCGCCCCGCAGGCGGCGCATTTGCCGCGCAGGCTTCTGAGCTTGGCCCGGCCCGGGAATCGCAGGCGGCCGAACATGGCCAGCACGGCCATCCCGATCAGGAAAAGGGTGACGATCTTGACCAGCATGTCAGAGGCCGAACCTGGCCCAATGGGCGCGCGTTTCGAGCGCGTCCCAGGCGTCGCGGGCGACGGATGGCATCAGGCGCTGGATCAAGGGGCGGCGCGGGGCCCCGCCGATCAGGCGGACCTTCTCGCCGTAGATTTCCTGCATTTTGGGGGTCAGATGGGCGACGCCATCGGCCAGGCCGGCGGTCACCGCGTCGTCGCCCACGAAGATTTCCCCCGTGAACAGGTCGTCGCGATCGACGGCCAGGCGATCGCCGCGGCGGACCTTCACATGGTCGATGAAATGGCTGTGGATCTTCGCCTGGAGCCGTTTGAGACGGTCGATGTCTTCGGGGCGTTCGGGGCGAAAGGGATCGAGCATCGACTTGTCCTGCCCCGCGGTGTGGACGCGCCGCTCGATCCCCAACTTGTCGAGGGCGGCGGGGAAGCCGAAGCCCGCCGAAATGACCCCGATGCTGCCGGTGATGGACGACGCGTCGACCCAGACATGGTCGGCGGCGGCGGCCAGCCAGTAGCCGCCGGACGCGGCCACGTCCTCGACGAAGGCGTGGACGGGCAATTCGAGCTCATCCGCCAGGCGGCGGATATGGGCGCCGATCAGTGCGGATTGAACCGGCGAGCCGCCGGGCGAGTTGATCGCGAGCGCGACGGCCCGGGGTTTGCCCTTGCGGAATGTGCGTTCGATCGCCGGAGCCAAGCTGGCATGGGCCAGGGTGCCTCGGCTTCCAGTGGCCGCGATCACGCCCTGCAGGCGCAGGATCGAGACGCGCGGCGGCTTTGGGCGCAGGAAAGGCAGGGCGGGACGCGCGATCATGTGGGGCCATGTATAGCCGCCGCCCAGGTGGGACAAGGCGCGAGGTTCCGGAGGGCGCGGCCGTCGGCGACCGCGGCAGATCGGCCATGGGGCGAGGCGGACGCGCCCTCCGGGTCCGGGGTGAGACGGGCCAGCGGCGCTGCGGCCTTTTCCAGGCTTCAGAGCCGCGCCGAGGCGACCGTTGGACGGTGTCGTATCGACGTCAAAAGGGGGCCCGATGGGGCGTGCCATGGGTGCCCGCCGCGGCCGTTTGGGGCGTCAGGACAGGGCATGCCCCGTTCGGGACGGCGGCGGTCCGGACAACGTTCGGGCCGGGTCCGGATGCCACGACTGCTCGGGGCCGAGGCTGCGCGAATTTCCCCTTCCCCTCTCAGCGGACGAGGAATTCGGCATGCAGCGCGCCGGCGGCCTTGATGCTCTTGAGAATGTCGATCATGTCGCGCGCCGACACCCCCAGCGCGTTCAGGCCGGCGATCACGTCCGACAGCGTCGTGCCCCCCTGGACGAGGGCAAGGCCCGGCCCGGGTTGTTCCTGGAGCGACACGCCGGTTCTGGGAACGACGACCGTTTCCCCCGCGGCGAACGGATTGGGCTGGACCGCGAGCGGCGCTTCCTCGATGCGGAGCGTGAGGTTGTTCTGGGACACGGCCACTTCGGAGATCCGGACATCGGAGCCCATCACGATGGTGCCGGAGGCCTGGTCCACGACCACCCTGGCCTTGTGCTGGGGTTCGACCGTCAGATTCTCGATGGCGCTGAGCGCATGGGCCGGGGAACTTCGCCCGGTTCGCGCGATATCCACCAGGACGGTCCCGGCATCCAGCATCCGCGCAACCGAGCGGCCGATATCCGCGTTGATGACCCGCTCGACCCGCAGGGCGGTGGTGAAGTCAGGCTCTCGCAGGGCGAGACGTACCTGGGTCATCGCGGTGAAGTCGAAATCGACCTCCCGCTCGACACGGGCGCCGGCCGGCACCACCCCGGCGGTCGGAACCCCCTCGATCACCGTCGCGGCGTCACCGGTGGCGGAGACGCCGCCCGCCACCACCGTGCCTTGGGCGACGGCATAGATCTCGCCATCCGCCGCGGTCAGCGGGGTCATGACCAGCGTCCCGCCCAGAAGGCTGTCGGCATCGCCGATGGCCGAGACGGTCACGTCGATGCGGCCGCCGGCGCGCGCGAAGGGGGGCAGCGTGGCGGTCACGATCACGGCAGCCACGTTCTTGGGACGGAATTGTTCGCCCGTGACGTTGACGCCCAAACGTTCCAGGATCGAGGTCATGATCTCTTCGGTGAACGGCGCGTTGCGCAGCCCGTCACCGGTTCCGTTGAGACCGACCACGAGCCCGTAGCCCAGCAGATCGTTCCCCCGAACCCCGTCGAATTCGACCAGATCCTTGATCCGGACGGATTGGGCCGTCGCCAGCCCCGCGAAGCAGACGCAAAGCAGGGTTGCCAGGGCGCCACGCACCCAAGGACCGCTCATCGGATGAAGCTCGTCAGGTTGAGCCGTGACCGCCGGGCCGTGATGGCATAGGTCGATTCAAGCCGCGACATTTCTGCCTGGAGCCGGATGGCAACGTCGAACGGGTCCGGCGCGATGGCATCGGCCAGCGCGGCCTCCTGACGGTTGCGATCGGCATCCGAACGCTCGGCGAGGTCGGCCACCCGCGCCTCGACCGCGCCCAGGCGGCCTTGCAGGCGGGACAGGCCCGATTTGCCGTCGATCAATCCGCCGCTGATCGACGTCTTCAGGTCTTCGCGCGCCGACGGGTCCAGGTCGAAACCGGCCGAGGGGAGAACGGCCACCAAGGCGACCTGCCGCAGGACATCGACGATTTCCGGGGATCCGGCGGATACGGGGAATTGGGCGGATTGTCCTTGACCGAAAGGGAAGTTGACGGGGTCGCCTGGCAGGGTCGCCACGGCAGCCCCATAGGTTCCGGTCGGCGCAAAGTAATCTTCGACGGCCGCGGTGAGCGCCGTCAGATCGGCTGCCGTGGCCGCCGCTGCCGACAGGTCCGCCAGAATCGTCTTGGCATCGGGCCAAGGGTTGTCTTCGGCCAAGCCGTTGCTGAACAGGCCACGCTCGCCGAGGCGCGCTTCGAGACGGCCCATCATGTCGGTTAGCGCGGTCGCCCCTATCTCGCCCAGGCCCGTCAGGTCCGGGTCGCCCGCCCCGGTCAAGGCGGCGGGAGTCGCCGCGACGAGCCGGTCCAGATCGGACGAGATCCCGTCGAACGCCACCTGGAGAGTGCCGCCCCATTGCGCGGCCTGGGACAGGTTCGCGGATCGCGCCTGGTAGGTGCGCAAGTCGTGGGCGGCGACCGAGACGCGCGAGAAATCGCTGCGCAGCGCCGTTCCCAGATCGGCATGGCGTTCCGTCGCCAGTTCCGCCGAGAGCCGATCGACGCGGGCGCGTATGCCGAGCGAATGGTCCTTCGGGGCCAGGGCGCCGAGGAATTGGCCTGCATTCATCATCTCAGAGCTCCGTCAATCGATCCATCATTTCGCTGGTCGCCTGGACCAGCCGGGCATTTGCCGCATAGGCCTGCTCGATCTGGAGCAGGCGCTGCATTTCAGTGTCGATATCCACACCGCCGCCATCGCGCAGTTCGGCCCGCCCGTCCGCTTCGGTCCGGGTTCGGTCGGCTAGGGCATCGGCGCGCACGCGGTCGCTCGAAATCGTGGACTTGAGCGCGGCGGCGATCCCGGGCAGCGTTCCGGATATCTGAGGCAGGGCGGATGAGGCCGGAACGGCCTTGCCCTGGAGCGCTTGGGCCAAGCCATCGAGCGTTCCGGCACCGGAGATCGGGCTGGGCGCCGTCGCCCCGAGGCCATCGCGGAGACGCCACAGGCTGGACGGATCGGCGGCGTCGATGACAGGATTCAAGACGAGACGGTCCGCGAGGCCAGCCGTGGCCGGCACAACGACGGCCCCACCGCCATCCGTGAAGAGCCCCGGCGCCCCGGCTGGAAGGCTTGGATCGACGGCCGGATCCGAGAAGCGGCGGATCAGTTCTTCGGCGAAGCCGTCCAGTTGCGCGGCAGCCTTCGGCGCCGTTTCGTCGCGGAGCGTGAAGAGGGCCGACAGCGCCCCGCCGGCGATCAGGGACGTGTCGCCGTGGGACGACAACGGCTTGCCGTTGACCGAGAGACCGGAGAGTTGGCCGGGATGGGCCATGGTCGGGCTGATCGGCGCGCTGGGCGTGAAGCTGAGTTCGGCCGCCTTCCCGTCCAGGAGGATCTGCCCGCCCTGACTGACCAAGGCGATCACGCCGCCGTCGCGCGGCAGGCTGCGGACCGGGATCTGCGACGAGACGCGGTCGACCAGGATCGTGCGGCGATCCATCAGATCGGCGGCCGGATGACCGCCTGTCGAATGGCGCAGGATGTCGGCGTTCAGGCGAGAGATCTCGGACAAGTCGGCGTTGATCTGGGTCACGGCGTCGCCGATCCGGGTGTCGGCGGCCTGACGCTCCTGCTGCACGATGTCGGATAATTCGTTGACCTTGGTAACGATGTCACCCGCCGAATGGGCCACCTGGCTAAGCGCCGCTTCGGAGCCTGGATTGGCGCCGGCCCCGATGATGGCGGCGTCCAGCGCGGCCAGCCGGTCTTGCAAGGAGCCGGCCTGGTCCGGATCGCCCAAGGCGGTGTCGAGGGCCGCATGGAACGTCTGGGACACGGACGCATGGTCGGCGCGGGCCTCGGCGTCGCGGCGGAGCTGCACGAGGCGCGGTTCGACCGTTCGTTCGACCCGTGTCATCGTCGGCGGCAGGCCGACGCCCGGCGAGGCCGATTGGACGGACCGCCGGGCATAGCCCGGCCGGTCCGCATTGGCGACGTTGCTGGCAACCGCTTCGGCCCGCTTGGACGAGAGCGTCAGGCCGGCCACGGCGGAGTTGATGGCTGAAGACAGGCTCATGAGGCTCTCCGTCTAGGTTGGGGTCAGCGTTTGATGTTGGTGGTTTCCTGCAACATCTCGTCCACGGTCTGGATGACCTTGGCGTTCGAGTTGTAGGCGCGCTGGGTCTGGATCAGCGAGGTGAGTTCGGAGGCGACATCGGTCGCGCTCTCCTCCCGCGAGAAGCCGATCATGTCGCCCACGGGGCCGTCGCCGGCATCCCAGAGGTAGAAGGCGCCGGAATCCGACGAGATCTGATAGGCTTGGTTGGCGAGCGGCTTCAGACCGTTCGGATTCGGCACGTCGACGATGGGGATCTGGTAGATCACCTTGGTGAAGCCGGTGTCGTAGATCGCGCTGAGCCGGCCGCGGGCATCCACTTCGAACGAGGCGAGGTTGCCGACGGGCGACCCGTCCTTGGTGATCGAGAGCGGCGCGAAGGTATCGGACAGCTGGGACAGGCCACGGGCTTCCAGCGGGCGGCCGACATCGAGTTCGATCGGGCCGGATTGAGCCGTGATCGTCATGATACCGGTGGCCGGATCGTACCCGCCGGCGGACAGGGGCGTGATCGAGGCGATCGTGCCGCCATCGGCGCGGGTGTCGTCGAATTGCAGCGTGAACTCGCCCACGACGGCATTGCCTTGGGCCTCGTCCATGATTTGCATGGTCCATTCGTTGCTGGCTGGATTGCCCGCCGCCGGGACTGTCGGCGTGAAGGTGATGTTGAGGTTCTGGGCCTGGCCCAGATTGCCGAAATATTCCAGCGGCAGGTCGCGAACGGTTCCGTCGGCGCCGGGCTCGGTCGCGGTGGCGGGCAGATTGACGCCAAGGGTGATCCGCGTAGTGGCATCCCCCTCGAACTGGTTGCCGTCGACGCGCACGGGCTGGAGCCCGCCGAGCGTGTCGCGGGGGAAGCTGGGAATGTTGCCGTCCTGATCGGCGGGCCAGCCCAGCAGGGCTTGGCCGCTATCCGTGCGCAGGATGCCGTCGGCATCGGCCCGGAACGACCCGGTCGTTGTCATGTGCAGCGGCATGGTGCCCGATTGGGAACCGATGGCACTGATCGGCGTCACGGGCAGCATCCCGCGCCCGCCCACGGACAAGTCGGTCGGGTTGTTGGTGGTGATGAGCGTGCCGCGCTGATCCACGTGGCGGCCGGTGGTGACGCGCACGCCGCCGGCGGAATAGGCGCCGCGGCTCTGGTCCAGAACGAGGGAGTGGAAATCCGCGACCGACCGCTTGTAGCCGAAGGTGTTCGAGTTGGCGATGTTGTCGGAGATCGTGGCCAGCTTGCTGGCATTCACGTTCAGGCCCGTCACGCCCGCATTGAGGGAGGAGGAGATCGTCATCGGCAGTCCTTCTGGCTCTCGTGATGTGAACAAGGCGCGTTCCGCGGCCCTGCGAGTCGGGGGCACCTTGGCCCCCTGTGGGTTAAGGCCGCGCTAACGGCCCCGAATTTCGGAAATCGGCGTTAATGCCTGTGTCATTTTCAGGGCCACTCGGCCGCCGCCCGCAGCACGACGATCTCGACCCGTTCGTTCCGCACGGCTAAGGGATCGCGCGTCGCGGGACGGCGGTCGGCATGGCCGGAAACGCGGCTGACGCGGGCTTGGGCGATCCCGACCGTGGGGAGCGTGCTCCGCAAGGTCTGCGCCCGATCGGTCGACAATTCCCAAAGGCGCGGCCGTTGGACAACCACGGGCGCCGACGCGGTGAACGCGTTCAAGGCCAGGCCGTTTGGCAGGGAATGGATCTCGGGCGCGATTGAGACCAGGATGTCGGTCAGCAGCTGGGTCGGTTCGGCCCCGCGAAAGAGCGGCTCGCCCGGCAGATCGAAAAGCTCGATCACCAGCCCTTCGTCGGTGATGCGCGTGGCGATATGCTTGAGTTCGTCCTTCTCCAGAAGGCTTTCGCCGCCTTTGCCGAGCACGGCAGCCTCGACCGCTTCCAGCGTGGCCTGTTCCTGGTCGGTCGTGCCATGCACGGCGCTGTCGGTGACACCGCCCCGGCCCGCCTGCACGCGCGAGACGTCGGCCGTGAGGGTTTCGCCGCCCAGTGCCCCGCTTCCGCCCGAGGATTCACTGGCCACCGGCACGGTCGGACTGAAATAGTCGGCCAAACCGCGCCGCTGCTTTTCGGTGGTCGCGTTGAGCAGCCACATCAGCATGAAGAACGCCATCATGGCCGTCACGAAATCGGCATAGGCCACCTTCCAAGCGCCGCCATGATGGCCACCCCCGCCGCTGACCTTCTTCTTCTTGATGATGATCGGTCTGAGATTATCGCCCATTACGCGCAACGCTCCTTTGGCGCGTGCATAGCGGATAGACTGTTAAGAAAGGGTGCAGGCCGACCGGAGCGGCATCTGCATCATTCTGGCAATCATGCTATCGCGTTGACGGCCAAGTCGGTGTCCGCAACGCCGGCAGCAGGCCAGACATCCTGCCGAAAGAGAACCGCCAAGCGCCGCATCTTCCCGGCCAAGACGTCTCCCGCGATCGCACCGCCATCGAGCCCATGTTCGGCAGGTTCAAGGACTTCGCTCGGCATACCCTCGGACCGGCGACGGCCATGCCTTGCCATGGCGACCCGCCATGACCGGCGCGCCGACATTTTCCTCTCCGCCGCGGCCCTCGCGGCCCTTGTTAGCTATGGGTTGTGATTCCGGACCCTAGGGGACGCATTCCGCTCCGGTTCGCTGGCATGTCACTCCAGGCTAATGCGCTTCCGCCCAGGTGGCCCCTTGTCCGGCATCCACGGTCAGCGGCACCGACAGGTCAACGACCGGATCGGGGGCGCCCTCCATCACGTCGCGGGCGCGGGTGATCAAGACGTCGACATCGGCTTCGGCCACTTCGAACAGGAGTTCGTCGTGGACCTGGAGCAGCATCTTGGCGTCGATGTCTTCGATGGCGGCCTCCATCCGCACCATGGCCCGGCGGATGACGTCGGCGGCCGTGCCTTGGATCGGCGCGTTGATGGCGGCGCGTTTGGCGAAGCCGGCGGCGGGGCCCTTGGAGGCGATGTCGGGCGTGTGGATGCGACGGCCGAACAGGGTTTCGACGCGATTGTGGTCCTTCGCGAATTTGATCGTGTCGTCCATGTAGTCCCGGATGCCGGGGAAACGTTCGAAATAGGTGTCGATGAAGGCCTGCGCCTCCTCGCGCGGGATGCGCAGGTTGCGGGCCAGGCCGAAGCCCGAGATGCCGTAGATGACGCCGAAATTGATCGCCTTGGCCTGGCGGCGGACCTCGGGCGTCATCTGGTCCAGGGGGACGCCGAACATCTGGCTGGCCGTGATGGCGTGGATGTCCTGGCCTTCCTTGAAGGCCTGTTTCAAGGCGTCGATTCCGGCGATATGGGCCAGGATGCGCAGCTCGATCTGGCTGTAATCCAGCGCCACCAGGACGCGGCCCTCAGGTGCGACGAAGGCTTCGCGGATGCGGCGGCCCTCCTCGGTGCGGATGGGGATGTTCTGCAGGTTCGGGTCGGTCGAGGCCAGGCGCCCGGTATTGGCGCCGGCGATGGAATAGGACGTGTGGACGCGGCCCGTCTCGGGATTGA
>JBCCCB010000106.1:0-12064 GCA_039033775.1 Pseudomonadota bacterium
GCCGACGCTGGTCTTGCCCAGCAGCACCGCCCCGGCCTTGCGCAGCAAGGTCACGATCCTCGCGTCGGTGTCGGGCACACGGTCCCGGAACGGCTCCGCCCCCCAGCCCGTCGCGATGCCTTTGGTGTCGAACAGGTCCTTCAATCCGTAGGGAATGCCGTGCAGCGGGCCCAGGTTCACACCGGCCCGCGTCAGCGCATCGGCGGCCTCCGCCTCGGCCAGGGCCAGGTCCGGCGTGACCGTGGCCCAGCACTCCAGCTTCGGCCCGATGGCGGAGATGCGCGCCAGATACAGCTCCGCCAGGCGCCGGGACGTTAAAGTCCCGGCGCGAATCCCGCGCCCCAGATCGACCAAGGGGGCCAAGGCGATGTCCGCGTCGCCGTCGGGCAGGGGCGTTTGGCCCTGGGGGAGGCTGACCCCGGCCGCGCCGGGCATCGAGAAGCCCGGCAGGCGCGGATCGAACCGGCTGGCCATCGGCACGTCGTTGGGCAGCACCATGGCGCGCCGGTCCACCGCCGATTCGATCTGCCCCGACAGGTTGCCGACCATCTGCGCCCGCTCGCGTGCGGTGTAGGCCAGGCCCAACAGCCGCTCCGCCGCCGCGATATCCGCTTCCGTGATCTCCTCGGTCCGCGCCATGGAGGCCCCCACCATCCCCGATCCGCCTAGAACGTAATCCCCGGCGGACCGATCTCCACGTCCGTTCTGTTCGGGCGCAAGTCGCCAGGGGCCGGGGCGCGCCCGGAATCCCCCGTCGCCGGGTTTTTCCGCGCGCCGAGGCGCATCCTGCCCCCTGCGCGGGCAGGATGCGGTTCGACAGGGTGGCGGGCAGCGGCTTCCGGCCCGGCGCCGATTGCCAATTGGCAACCGTTCTAGATCAATGGCTTACCGGACTCGCGGCGCCTTTCCCAGCGATTGCAGCACATGGTCGAAGCCTTGCTGCAATTGCCGGGGCGACACGTCGTGGCTGAATTCCAGGAAGACCTTCCGGCCCCGCATCCGCATCAGCCCCACCTTCTCGCCCTGGTCGTCCACGAAAGCCATGGGCCGCTGCGTCGGGTCCGGCGCGGGCTTGGTGACCGCCATCAGCCGCGTCATCACGTCGGCGGGCGGCAGCGCCCTGCCCTCCTCGCCGAGGACGCGCGCCTCGGCCAGCAGCGCCTCGCGCGTCTCGCCCGGCGCCAGATGGGGCTTCAGCGTCCGGGCATGCAGCTCCCGGATGTCGCGGATCGAGCCGAAGGCGGCCACGATTTCCTGCGGCAGCCGCGCCAATTGCAGGAAGCGGGACAGGTAGGCGCGCGACATCTCCAACCGCTCGGCCATGGCCTTCTGCTCGCCGCCGTAATAGCGGTCCAAGGCATCCAGATAGTCTCTCGCCCGCTCGTAATCGCTGATATCCTCGCGGTCGCGGTTCTCGATATCGGCCAGGCGGAAGGCCTCTTCGTCCGTCAAGTCGCGGACCTCGATCAGGTACTTGAATTGCGGATAATTGTTCGCCCGCAGCCAGCTGACGGCGAAATGCCGCCGCGCGCCGCAGATCACCTCATAGGGCCGATCCCCGTCACCCGTCGCGCGCACCACGGCCGGAAATTCCTGCCGCCCCTGGCTACGGATGCCGTCGATCAGGTCGCGGCAATTGTCTTCGGTCAGCAGATCGTAGGCCCGGTTGTGCCGGTCCCACATGCGGCACAGGGCCGGATCGACCCGGCGCAGGGTCTTTTCCTCGATCTCGCCCGACAGCCGTTCGGCCACGCGGGTGGATCGCTGCAGGAACCGAGCGCCGGCCCGATCCTCGGGCGGGCGATCGGCATCGAGGCCCGACAGGACATCGTCGAAAATGGCGGAATGCTTCTTCGTCACAGGACACCTTCCTTCCTGAGGCCCGCATAATGGCTGGGCCAGGTCTTTCGGATCAGCGTCTCGACCTCCCGCCCGATCGCGTCGAGATAGGCTCTACACCGCCGGTTCGTCTCTGTTCGCGCCTGCGAGCCGGTCAGCTCGTAGACGGTCGAGAGATTCGCGGTGGCGTTGTCGATCTCGGCGCTGTCCTTCAAAATCGCACTGAGCATGTCCGAGGGGAAGACCGCATCCATCATCCGCTTGATGGCCACATGGGCGCTTTTCTGGTCGTTCATCTTGGTGGCCAGAATCTTGACGAAACTGTAATCCCGCGCCCCGCCATGGCGCGCGATCTCGGCCAGGGTGGCGCCCATCATCTTCAGGAAATGCGCGGTGGACCCAAAGTCGATATTGTTCGGCGGCGCCGGGATCAGCAGCGCATTGGCCGCCCGCAACACGCTGAGCGAAATCATCCCAAGCGCCGGCGGCGGGTCCAGCAGAATGATGTCGAACCGGTCCTGAATCGTCTCGATCCCCTCGCGCAGTCGATCCAGGACCATCCCCGGCTCGCGCGCCATGCGGGCCGCGAATTCGTATTCCGCGTCATACAGGCCCAGGTTCGAGGGGATCAGGGCGATCCCCGGCCAATAGGTCGCGCGCAGAGCATAGCTCAGATCCTGGGGCCCGCCATGGCGGAAGAACGGGTAGAGCGTGTCCTCGCTTTCGTCGATATCCACATCCGGGTTCAGCCCGAAGATCGCCGTGGTCGAGGCCTGGCTGTCGCAATCGATGACGCAGACGCGGTAGCCCTTCAGGGCGAAGTTCTGCGCCAGATGGGTGACCATGGTCGACTTGGCGACGCCGCCCTTGAAGTTCTGCACGGCCAGCACGCAGGGCGGATCGCCGGGCGCGCGGTGGGGCAGGGTGCCGAACACCTCGCGCATGGCATTGACCTGGGCCAGGGAATAGCCCGTGCGCCGGTTGGTGACCGGGTCCTTGTCCGGCGCGGCCAGACGGCCATCGGCTTCGGCGTCGCGGATGGCCTTGTCGGTGCGGCCGACCATGTCGGCCGCGGTGCGCACGTTGAACCGAAGGTCCAGGCGCTTGGCGGTGCCGGGCGCATAGATCCGCTCGCGCAGCCGCTCGATGACGGTAGACGCGCGGTTCGACAACTGCTCCAACTCAGCCAGGCCGATGCCGGGAAGGGGGGGTTCCATGGGGTTGACCCTTTTTATGACCTGCCTTGCCGGAATCATGACCTGAGACGGCTTGCGTCTCAAGTGCGGTTTTCGGGGCAAGGGGCCGAAAAGATGGGAAGTTGCCGGTTGAGGACAGAATGGCCGAACCCATCGGGGCTCGGGCCGGGCGAATCGGGATGGATCAGGGTAAATCGCCCGCCTCAGGCCACCTTATCCACAAACCAAATCGAAAAAACCGCTCTTCTGTCTTCTAAGAGTTCTTCTGTTCGCGATGACCAATCGCCTTGCCCATAAGGCGAAATCACGCCCAACCCTTACGGACCGGGTGCGCCCGCCTACATTTGGGGAGGGCTGCGCCTACGGATGGGGTGGGCAAACCTTACGTCTTGGGTGGGCCATGTTGCGCGAATCGGTCCCCCAGCGAACGCTGTCCGAAACCCCTTGATTCGTGGGCTGCTCTGGGTCGGAATGCGAATCACCCCGCCGGCCGTCCCCATCCGTAAGCTTACATCTCGGGTGGGTGGACCCATCGGACGCTCGGGAATATCATACGTGCCAACGGCAACGAACGTAAGAAAACCGCGTAAGCCATGGCCGATTCTTCGCCCAAACCATACCGCACCCTGGACGCCCGACCCAGTGCCGACAGCCTGGTCAAGCCGGGCGAGTTGGTGGACGTGGTCGAGGTCACGCCGCTGACCCTGGCCGACCGGCGCATCTACAACTTGCTGCTGGAAAACGCCTGGGACGCCATCGACAAGCCCGTCACCCATGTCATCGCCAAGGGCCTGCTGCGCGGGTCGCATAATTCCAACGACCGGATCGGCGCCAGCATCGAACGGCTGATGAGCGCCATCGTCAAAGTCCAGGTCGTCTGGGATGGCGAGCCTGCGGTGGAACGGGTGCAGCTGCTGGGCGGCAATATCGAGACGCTGCGTGCCGATGGCCTGCTGGAATACGAGATCCCGGCGCGTCTGCGGAAGGTCATCTCGAACTCGACGGTCTTCGCGCGGTTGCAGCGCGAGGTGATGTTCGCCCTGACGTCGAAATACGCGCTGACGCTGTACGAAATGGTGCAGAAGCGCGGCAACCTGCGCTGGCGATCATCCGAGAAGTTCACCTTGGAAGAACTGCGCGGCATCCTGGGCGTGCCTAAGGGCAAGCTGACATCCTGGTCGAACCTGAAGCTGCGCGCCATCGAACCCGCCACGGTCGAGGTCAACGCGCTGTCGGATTACGTGGTCGAAGTGGCGCCCATCAAAACGGGCCGCCGCGTGACCCATGTGGAGCTGCGCTGGTGGAAGAAGGACGGGGCAGGGCAGGGCGCCGCCGAGCGGGAGTTGAGCTTTTCCAAGGTCGGCCGGAAGGAGCGGGTGCGCGGCGAGGTGGAGGAGGTTCGCCCGCGTCCCGCCTGGCTGGACGGACGCGGCGCGCCGCTGCGCAGCGACACCTACGAGACCGCGCGGCTGCGCCATCCGGGCTACGACATCTATCATGTGGAGGGGGAATGGCGCGCCTGGGCGGCGGGGAAAGAGCCGGCGCAGGACCCGGATCGCGCCTATCTAGCCTTTTTCCGCACCTTCGCCGAGCGGAACCCGTTGTGAGGGCGATTGCCAATTGGCAATCGTTTAAGATCAATGTGTTAGGTGTCTGTCGGGGCTGCGGGGCAGGGCGGGTGGCCGGGGGCGCGATCCGCCGATTGCCAATTGGCAACCGTTTGGAATCAGTCACTTGACCGATCCGTTCCCCGACATTGCCGATCACCTGGCCCGGCTCTGCGCGTCGGGCCGGTTTCTCAATGCCGGGCTGGCCCGCCTGGACGGGGCCGAGACATCGCGCGTCTTCGGCGCCATGGCGCCCGGCGGCCCGCCGCTAACCGACCCGACCCTGCGGCTGCGCATGGCGTCGATCTCGAAGGCGGCGACGGCGCGGGCGATGGTCGCGGTCGCGATGGGGCAGGGGGTGCCGCTGTCCCTGCCGGTGGCCGGGCTGCTGGAGATGGACCTGCCGGGCGTGACGCTGGACCACCTGCTTAGCCACACCTCCGGCCTGACGGACCATGCGGGCTACATCGTCGAGCCACCGGCGTCGGTCGCGGATTTCATCGCCGACCATCCGAAGGCGGTTTCCGGCATGCCGCCGGGGACGTTCTTCCGCTATGCGAACCTGAACTATGTCCTGCTTGGCCTTGCCTTGGAACGCCTGGCGGGCGACCGCTTCGACCGGGTTCTCCGCCGCCACGTGCTGGATCCGGCCGGGATCGGCGGCGGCTTCAACTGGGTCGGCGTCACCGACCGGCGCGCGTTGCCGGTCTGGCAGCGCCATGGCGACCGGCTAGTCTGCGAGGCCGACGGCGCGGTGGAGGCGACGGCCGATTTGATCTGGCGCGAGGGCAGGGGGCTGTCGCTGGCCGCGTACCGCGCGGGGCGGGACACGATGCTGTTCTCGCCCCATGCCGGGCTGCGGATGAACGTGATCGAGGCCGCGCGGCTGGCCAAGCTGCTGGGCGGCGATGACCCGGTCGCGGTGGAGCAGCGGCGCCCGCGCTGGCGCTTCGACGGGACGAATGGCGAGGATTGCGGCGGGCTGTTCACCGCCTTCGGGGCGGGGGTGACGCTTTATGACGGGCATCCCCGCATCCCCGGGCGGCTGACGGGGCATGGGGGCCACGCGCTCGGCTTCACGGGCGGCGCCTGGTTCGACCATGGGACCGGCGCGGCCTGGGCGTATGTCCTGAACGGCGCGCCCGATCTGACCGAAGGCCAGGACCAGGAGGCGTTCTATGCCGAGGACGAGCTGGTCGTGATGGAACGGCTCTGACGGACTTCGGTCTGGGCCGATCCGTGGGTGGCGTCTGTCTGGGCGGGGGCGCGGAACCGGCTCGAATAATGGGCGACGTGGCGCGGCGCACCGCCGCCGACGCAGGGCGCCCTTGCGTAAGCCCTTGCCAACGCGATTTTTCCTTTGAAGACTTGTCCGATGACGCGCCCGTGACAAGGCGCCCGACAGATATCAGGGAGACCGACCATGACTCGCATGATGCTTCTGACCAGTGCCGCCACGTTCATCGCCAGTGCCGCCATCGCCGACGGAACCCATCCCGAAACGGGCGAGCCGCTGGCCGAAGACCAGACGTTTTCCTACCGCCTGCTGGACCAGTTCCCGACCATCGACCCCCAGCTGATCGAGGAGACAGCGGGCAGCCATGTGGCCCGGCAGCTGTTCGAGGGGCTGGTGACGCAGAATGCCGACGGCACCTTGCGGCCCGGCGTGGCGACCGAATGGTCCAGCGACGACAACCAGACCTGGACCTTCACCCTGCGCGACGATGCCATGTGGTCCAACGGCGATCCGGTGACGGCGGGCGATTTCGTCTATGCCTGGCGGCGCGCCGCCGATCCGGCCACGGCATCGGAATATGCCTGGTATGTGGAGCTGACGCAGATCGACGGCGCCGCCGAGATCATCGCCGGCGAGGCGGAGCCCGAGACGCTGGCCGCGCGCGCCATCGACGATCACACCCTGGAAGTGACCCTGGGCACGCCGCTGCCCTACTTCCCGCAGATGCTGGTCCATGCCACGATGATGCCCGCCCACCGGGCCACCATCGAGGCCCATGGCAACGACTGGACCGCGCCCGAGAACCTGGTGGGCAACGGCGCCTATACGATGACCGAGATCGCGGTGAACGAATTCTTCCGGTTGGAGAAGAGCCCGACCTATTGGGGCGCCGACGACGTCATCATCGAAGAGGTGACGGGCTACATCATCAACAACCCCGAACAGGCGCTCAGCCGGTTCGAGGCGGATGAGTTCGACATGATGGACGACCTGCCCGCCGGATCCTATCCGCGGCTGGAGGAGGAGATGCCGGACACCGCCCACGCGGTGCCGCGGCTCTGCTCCTATTACTACACGATCAACCACACGGAGACGGGGCACGAGGCGTTGCAGGACCCGCGCGTGCGCACCGCGCTCAGCTACATGATCAACCGCGACGTGATCGTGGATCAGGTGCTGAAGGCGGGGCAGGCGCCGGCCTACAACTTCACCCATTGGGCCACCGCCGATTTCGAGATGCCCGAGATCGAATATGGCACCTGGACCCAGGAGGAGCGGATCGCGCGGGCGGTGGAGTTGATGGAGGAAGCGGGCTACGGCCCGGACAATCCCATCGAGCTGGACCTGATCTACAACACCTCCGAAAACCACAAGGCCATCGCCACCGTCATCAGCCAGATGTGGCGGCCCCTGGGCGTGTCGGTGAACCTGTCGAACTTCGAATGGCAGTCGTATCTGGAGATCCGAAAGCAGCAGCAATTCGACGTGGCCCGGTCGGCCTGGTGCGGCGATTATAACGAGGCGTCGACCTTCCTGGACCTTTTGACGACCCGGAACGCCAACAACGACGGCAAATATTCCAACCCCGAGGTCGATCAATTGCTGCTGGACAGCGTGAAGGCCAGCGACCCGAACCCGATCTATACCCAGGTCGAGGAGATCCTGGCCGAAGACATGGCGATCCTGCCGATCTACCACTACACGCAGAACTTCGTTCTGGACGAGACGATCAAGAACTGGCCGTTCGAGAACGTCGAAAACAACTGGTACGTCAAGGACATCTACCGCGTGGCGGCAGAGTGATCGCCCGGCCCTCATGGGCTCGACGGGTCATGCGTGACCCGTCATCCTCCGGCTCGACCCGAGGATCTCCGACGGTAAAGGCCCTCGGGTCGGGCCCGAGGGCGACGGCGCGACCTGACCGGAGGCCGTCCCCATGACCGCCTTCATCATCAAGCGCTTGCTGGTCGCGATCCCGATCCTGATCCTGCTGATCGTGCTGACCTTCGTGCTGATGTATTCGGCCCCCGGCTCGCCCTTCGCGTCGGAGCGGAACATCTCGCCCCAGGTCATCGCCAACCTGGAACGGGAATATGGGCTGGACCGGCCGTTCCTGGCGCAGATCGGTACCTATATCTGGAACATCGTCACCGATTTCGACTTTGGGCCCAGCTTCATCTACCGCGACCAGGACGTGAACGACCTGATCGCCCAGGGCTTTCCGGTGACGCTGACCTATGGCTTCTGGGCCTTCGTGTTGGCCGTCACCGTGGGCGGCACGCTGGGGATCGTGGCGGCGCTGCGGCAGAATACCTGGCTGGATTACCTGGCCGTCGGCATCAGCATCGGTGCGCAGGTCTTGCCGAACTTCGTGCTGGCGCCAATCCTGGTGCTCGTCTTCACGCTGTGGCTCGGCTGGTTGCCCGGCGGCGGTTGGCAGGGCGGGCAATGGCAATTCGTGATCCTGCCGGTGGTCGCGCTTGGCACCAGCTTCATGGCCTCTATCGCCCGCATCGCGCGGGCGTCGATGTTGGAAGTGTTGTCGTCCAACTTCATCCGCACCGCCCGCGCCAAGGGCTTGCCGGCGCGGCGCATCATCTTGCGGCACGCACTGAAGCCCGCGCTGTTGCCCGTCATCTCCTATCTGGGGCCGGCCTTCGTCGGCATGATCACCGGCTCGGTCGTGATCGACATCTACTTCTCGACCGGCGGGATCGGGCAGTTCTTCGTCGCGTCCGCCTTGAATAGGGATTATGGCGTGATGATGGGGATCACCGTCCTGCTGGGGTCGCTGACGATCCTGTTCAACCTGCTCGTCGACGTGGCCTATGCCTGGATCGACCCGAAGATCCGTTACTGATGCGGTCCGCGACGCTGACCGACACCAGCTATCTGGCGGACGCGCCCCAGGGCCGCAGCCTGTGGGCCGATGCGCGCCGCCGGTTCTTCGCCAATCGCGCGGCCATGGCGGGGCTGATCGCGCTGACCCTGGTCGCGGCTTTCGCCATCATCGGGCCGCTGGTCGCGCCCTGGGACCATGAGGAGATCGACTGGGCCGTGCTGGGCCAGGTCGAGACGCTGGGCCGCCCGTCGCTGGAAACCGGCCATTGGTTCGGGACCGACACGCTTGGCCGCGACCTCTTCGCGCGCACGGCCCAGGGGACGCAGATATCCCTGATGGTCGGGCTGGTCGGCGCGCTGATCGCGGTCTTCGTCGGCACGCTTTATGGCGCGGTGGCCGGGTATTTCGGCGGCCGGGTCGACGGGGCCATGATGCGAACCGTCGATGTGCTGATGTCGATCCCCTACATGTTCGTGTTGATCCTGCTCTTGGTGGTGTTCGGCCGGTCGGTCCTGATGCTGTTCGTGGGCATCGGGCTGATTTCCTGGCTGGACATGGCGCGGATCGCGCGGGGTCAGACGCTGGCGCTGAAGGGGAAGGAATTCGTCGAGGCGGCGGTGGCCACGGGCGTGCATCCGTTCCGGATCATCCTGCGGCACATCGTGCCGAACCTGCTGGGCGTGGTGATCGTCTATGCGACGCTGCTGGTGCCGTCGATGATCATCTACGAATCGTTCATCTCGTTCCTGGGCCTGGGCGTGCAGGAGCCGCTGACGTCCTGGGGCGCGCTGATCAACGAGGGCTCGGCCGAGATGCGCAACGGCACGATCTGGCAATTGGCCTTTCCGCTGGGGTTCTTCGTGGTGGGCCTGTTCGGGTTCTTCTTCGTGGGGGACGGGTTGCGCGACGCGCTCGATCCGAAGGACCGCTAATGCTGCTGGATGTGACCGATCTCTCCGTCGCATTCGACACGCAGGACGGCCAAGTGCATGCCGTCAACGGCATGTCCTTCAAGCTGGGGCAGGGGGAAACCCTGGCCGTGGTGGGCGAAAGCGGGTCGGGCAAGACGCAGCTGGCCTTCGCTATCCTCGGCCTGCTGGCCAAGAACGGGCGGGCCAAGGGGTCGGTGAAGTTGGAGGGGGAGGAGATTCTGAACCTGCCCGAGACCGCGTTGAACAAGCTGCGGGCCCAGCGGATGGCGATGATCTTCCAGGACCCGATGACCTCGCTGAACCCCTATCTGCGGGTGGGCGAGCAGATGGCCGAAGTGCTGCAACTGCATCGCGGGTCGTCCAAGCGCGAGGCGCTGGCGGAAAGCGCGCGGATGCTGGAAGCGGTGCGGATCCCCGACGCCCAGGGGCGGCTGTCCATGTATCCGCACGAGTTTTCGGGCGGGATGCGGCAGCGGATCATGATCGCCATGGCGCTGCTCTGCCGGCCGCAGCTTCTGATCGCGGATGAGCCGACCACGGCCCTGGACGTGACCGTGCAAGCGCAGATCATGGATCTGCTGGACGAGGTGCGGGCCGAATTCGGCACCGCGATCATCCTGATCACCCACGATCTGGGCATCGTCGCGGGGGCCTGCGATCGGACGCTTGTGATGTATGGCGGCCAGACCATGGAAGCCGGGCCGACCGATGCCGTCTTCGCCGCGCCGTCCCATCCCTACACGACCGGCCTGCTGGCCGCTGTGCCGCGCCTGGACATCCCGCAGGATCAACTGACCACGATCCCCGGCGATCCGCCCGATCTGACGGCCCTGCCGCCCGGTTGCCCCTTCGCGCCCCGCTGTCCCCTGGTGCGGGACGATTGCGCGAAAATGCCTGTGTTAGAGCCGTTCGACGGCCGCCGCCGCCGCGCCTGCTGGGCCCCGGTCGACGCGGTGGAGAAGGTGGCATGAGGCGTAGGATGGGACTGTGCCCCATCGCGCCGCAACGGGGAAGATGGGGTGGAACCCCATGCTACGGAGGCCGGCCATGACCCTGCTGCGGGTGGACAATCTGGACGTGACCTTCCCGGTGATGCCGCGCGGCGCCTTGCCCTGGACCAAGCCCCTGGGGTTGCAGGCCGTGTCGGATGCGACCGTGACCCTGGACCGGGGCGAGACCCTGGGCCTGGTCGGCGAAAGCGGGTCCGGCAAGTCGACCCTGGCCCGCGCCGTCATCGGCACCGTGCCCGCCGCCGCCGGCCGCGTGGTCTGGAAGGGGCGCGAGATCTCGGCTTCGGACCCCGCCGCGCGCCGCCGGCTGGGGCGCGAGGTGCAGATGGTGTTCCAGGACCCGCTGGCTGCGTTGAACCCGCGCATGACCGTGGGTCAGATCGTGGCCGAGCCGTTGCAGACCCACAGGCCCGACCTGTCCAAGGCCGAGCGGCGGAACCGGGTGGGCCAGATGATGGAGCGGGTCGGCCTGCTGCCGTCGCTGATGAACCGCTACCCGCACGAATTCAGCGGCGGGCAGTGTCAGCGCATCGGCATCGCTCGCGCGCTGGTGACCGAGCCCGAGCTGCTGATCTGCGACGAACCGGTCAGCGCGTTGGATGTCAGCGTGCAGGCCCAGGTCGTCAACCTGCTGGCCGATATCCAGCGGGACATGGGGCTGGCCATGCTGTTCATCGCCCATGACCTGAGCGTGGTGCGCCATGTCTCGACCCGGATCGCGGTGATGTATCTGGGCCGCCTGGTCGAAGTCGCGCCCGCCGCCGAATTGATCGCCGCGCCGCGCCATCCCTATACCCGCGCGCTGATCGCCTCGATCCCGGTGCCGGACCCGGCACGGGAACGGGCGCGCAAGCGCCCCGTGCTGGAGGGCGAGTTGCCGTCGCCGCTGGACCCGCCCTCGGGCTGCGTGTTCCGCACCCGTTGTCCCATCGCGCGCGCCCAATGCGCCGAGGCCCGTCCGCCGTTGGTCGCGACGGTGCCGGACCATCTGGTGGCTTGTCCGTTCCACGCCTCGGCGGAAACTCCTGCGGTCTAGGGCCGCGCGCGCCTGTGGTGTTCCAGGAAGGGACCCGGTCGTCACATTACATAAATCTGGTTATGCCGGACCGCCGTTGCCATGCCTCCGTCAAGGGTTTGCAGGCAATTTCAGATTCTGCCCTCAAAGTATTGCAGGCAAATCTCAGATATGATATCAAACAATCCGACCGAGAGGAGCGTCTCATGCCCCAGATCACTGTCCGACAGGTGCCCGAGGAAGTCAGCCGCGGCTTGAAATCCATGGCCAAGCAGCACGGCGTCAGCGCCGAGGCCATGGCCCGCAGGATCCTGGCCGAAGGGGTCTTTCCGCCCGATCAGCCACCGCTGGGAAAGCGGCTGCGCGCGCTGGCGCGGGACTTGGAC
>JBCCCB010000107.1:0-11942 GCA_039033775.1 Pseudomonadota bacterium
CGCGATGGCCCAGGTGGCGTCGACGTCCAGACCCCGCATGGCGCGGATGGTCAGAACGCCAAGGCCCCGCTCGGCCCCGGTGAACTCGCCGATCATGGCGCCCAGGAATGCCGCCGGGGCGGCGATCTGGAGACCGGCGATCAGGTATGGCACCGACGCGGCGGCGCGGACGTGGACCAGTTGCGCGCCCGCGCCCCGGCCATGGGTGCGGACCAGGTCGAGCCAGCTTTGCGGCACGGCCCGCAGCCCCACCATCAAGGCGAGGAACGTTGTATAGAACACGGCCAGCGACGCCAGCGTGATCTGCGGCCCGTCGCCCGCCCCGTACAGAACCCGCAGGATCGGACCCGTCGCGACCAGCGGCAGGCAGAAAACCAGCAGGGCCAGGGCGGCGACGAGCCGTTCCAACCTGGGCGCGAGAACCACGAGGATGGCCAGGCCAATGGCCACGAGATTGCCCCACAGGAACCCCCAGACGGCATTGTCCAGCGTCGTCAGGGTTGCCCGGACCAGCAGACCGGCATGCCCGGCCAGATGGGCCACCACCGCAAGGGGCCCCGCCAGGATGTAGCTGTCGGCATTGGCGCGGGCCAATATCTCCCACCCGACGATCACGGCCAGAAATCCGACCAGCCGCCACGGGATCGCAGCTGGCAGGATGGCCGTTCGGGCGGTCACTGGGCCGCCAGCGGACGGTCCGGCGCGCTGGCCTGCAACGCGCTGGTGACCGCATGGATCAGGTCGCGAAAGTCGGCATCGTCCTCGGATCGGGGGCGCGCAAGGGGGATGTCGATATCCGCCACGATCCTGGCGGGCCGGGGTGACAGGACGATCACGCGATCGGCCAGGGTCACCGCCTCGGTCACCGAATGGGTCACCAGGATCGCGGTGGTGCCACCGGCCTGCCAGATGGCCGGCAGATCGCGGCCCAGGCGGCGCCGGGTCAACTCATCCACGGCGCCGAAGGGCTCGTCCAGCAGCAGAAGCTCCGGCTCGCCCACCAGGCAGCGCGCGATGGCTGCGCGCTGGCGCATGCCGCCGGACAATTCCGCCGGGCGCCGATCCTCGAACCCGGCGAGACCGACCATTTGGATCAACCGGTCCACCCGGGCCGGATCGGCCTTGCGCCGCGCCAATGTCAGGGCCAGCGCGATGTTGCCGCGCAGGCTGCGCCAAGGCAGCAGAGATGCGTCCTGGAACGCCATGGCCAACCCAGCCCGCTGGCGCAGATCGTCGGGCGTCTCCGGGCCGACCCGGATCGTGCCGGCCGATGGCCCCTCCAGTCCCGCGATCAGCCGAAGCAGGGTCGACTTGCCGCAGCCCGACGGTCCCACTAGGGCCGTCGTCTGCCCGGCGGCCAGGGTCACCGAGACCGGCCCCAGGGCGTCGACCCGGCCCGCTCCGCTCTCGAAGGTCTTCGTCACGCCGGTGCAGGCGACCGCCTGCCCCAGGCGATCAGCCATGGACGGCTTCAAGCAGGGACCGGTCCCAAAGATCCGCCGTCACCTCGCGCCCCAGCAGGGCCAGCGTCTCGATATTGGCCTCGACCGTCTCGTCGGTGAACCAGCCGAAGCCGTGCCGATCGGTCAGGTCCGAGAACATCAGCGGCACTTGCCGTTCGGCCTGCATCACCTGCGTCGGCAGGTCCAATCCGGCATCGGGGAACATCTCGACCGTCAATGCGGCCGCGGCGGCGGGATCGGCTTGGTAATCGGTCCAGCCCAGAACCTCGCCCCGCATCAGCGCGACCAGATCGTCGCGGCGATTGGCCAGGCTGTCTTCGGTCGCGATATAGGTCTGGGAATGGACCGAATAACCGTAGTCGGCCATCAGCATGGTCACCGCCTCGACACCCTGCATGGCCATGGCCACTGGCAGGTCCGTGGCCCAGGCCAGAAGGCAATCGACTTGACCTGCCATCAGTGGCGCGGCGTCGTATTGGGTCGGGATGATCTCGATCTTGCCGATATCGACGCCGTTGATCGTGCACAGGGCCTGTAGAACCGGGGTGTTCGCCAGCGCCATGCCGATCCGCTTGCCTTCCAGGTCCTTGGGCTCGTTCACCGGGTTGGCGGGCAGCGACGCGATGGCGAAGGGGTTCTTCTGCATGGCCACGCCGATGATCCGGAACGGCGCACCCTGGGCCACGGCGGCGGCGGTGTAGTCGGCGGCCGAGATGCCGACTAGGGCGGTGCCGGCGACTACCGGCGGCTCGACCGGGGCATTGGGCCCGCCGGGATTCAGCGCGACCTCAAGACCCGCATCGGCCCAATAGCCCCGTTGCTTGGCGATATAGCTTCCGCCGAATTGGACGGAATGCAGCCAGGACAGCTGCAACGCCACATCACGGGTCGCGGCCAAAGCTGGCCGTCCGGCGGCCAGGGCCAGACTGGCGGCGCCTGCACCGAGGACGGTGCGGCGGGTCAGGGCGAGGGGGGTTTGCGGCATGGGTCTTCCTTCGGATCTCGATCGTCGAACCATTGGATAGCAGACGCTGCCCCATGTCCCTGCGTCAAGGCGCGCGCCGGTGTCTTGGCCAAGATCGGCCAAAGCAGGCCGGGCAGGCTGGCGGTCAGCAGGACCAGTCCGAAGGCCACACCGGCGGCGACGCCCGCCGACGGGTCGGCGCCGACCAGCGGGAAAAGAGTGGCTGCCGCGCCCTCGCGCCAGCCCCAGCCCGCAACCGAGAGCGGGATCAACATGGCCGTCAGGATAAGCGGGATTACCGTCACGGCGGCTTCGGTGGTCAAGGCCGTGCCTGTCGCGCGGGCGCAGGCCGCGAAGGCCATCAGGTTCATCGCGACGATGCCGAGCCCGAGGACGATCTGCCGCCACCGCACGTCCGGCGCGCAGAGCGCGGTCCAGATGGTCCCGGTAAATCCACCGGCCAGCCGTCGCAGCGCGACCGTCCCGATGCCCGAGACCGCGACCGCAGCGACGACGGCCGGGCCAGTCCAGCCTGGCCAAGCCAGGCCGCCTGGCGCCCAAAGAGCGGCAACGAACCCGAGGATCGCTACGGTGAACAGGGCCATCTGTCCCGCCAAGCGCTCTATCACCACGGCCTGCGCCGCGCGGATCATCCCGGCACCGTCGCGCGTGCGCATCGCTCTGGCAGCATCCCCGACCACGCCGCCGGGCAGGGTCGTGTTCACGACCTGCCCCAGGTAGTATTCGCCCACGGCCCGGCGCAGCCCGATCCGCAGGCCCAACTGCGCCGCCGTCAATCGCCAGCGGATCGCCATCAAGACCGTCTGCAGCGTCAGCAGGCCGACCGCCAGCAGCAGCCAGGACATCTCGGCCCCCCGCAGCCGGGCCACGGCTTCCGCTGGATCGGTGGCCCAGAGAAGCGCGGCGACCAAGGCCACCGACACGCCGATCCGCAGCCCATACGTCATGATTCCCCCGATCCGGAGGTGAAGGCTGCGATGAACCGGTCGCGAAAAGCCTCCATGGGCCAAACGGGCGCATCCGCCGCGGGCAGCAGCCCTTCCGTCGCGCCCCAAGTGTCGATGCGCGCCAGAAGGTCGGGCGGGCCGATCAGATGTATCGGCACGTCCATCGTGTCGGTCTGGGCGATGGACGGGGCCGCCTGGTGATCGCCCAGCACGATGATCAATGGCGCATCCGGCCCGGCCTGCCGTTCCACGAAGGAGAAGGTGGCTTCAAGCGTGTAGGCGACCGCGTCCCGATAATGGGCGCGGACGCGGTCGCGGTCCTTCCAGACCTGGCGCGGCGTTTCGCCCGCGGCGGCCATGGCGTTGAACTCCGTGCCGTCCCCGACGGCGTCCCAGTCCAACATCCAAGGGACCGGCGTCCAGGGCGCATGGCTCGAAATCAACGCGATCTGGAGGAAGTCGGGCCGTGGATCGTCCGCCAGACGCGCGGGATAGGCGGCCAGGGTGTACTGGTCCGGCATCGTTACCCAGTTGAACGGCGCGCCCGCATAGCCCAGATCCGCCGCTGCTAGGATCGTCTCGAACCCGACCAAGGGCCCTTGCGGCCAGGACATGGTGATGGCGGGCATCACGGCACCCGTGCGGTAGCCGGCCTTGGCGGCCAGGTGGAACAGGGTCTGACGCGGGCTGGCCAGCATTGCCCGATACCGCCCCTGATCGCCGATCTCCAGGCCCGAGGCGAAGGTGCCATGGGCCAGCCAGCTCTGCCCGCCTTGGATGGGCGAGGTAAGCCACAGACTGCGCATGGCCAGGCCTTGGGCGTCCAAGGCCGCTTGGGCGTCCCGCAGCTGCGGCACATGGCTGTCCGCATAGAGCGGGTTGTCGAAGCTCGCCCGGCCGTAGCTTTCCAGGAAGACGATCAAGACATCCCGGCCGTCGAGCAGGTCGAACACCCCGTCCGCGTCGGCCCAGCTATCCCGGTCGGCCGCTTGCCGGAAATCCGCCAAATCTTGGGCCGTCCGGCTGGCCCGCGCCACATGGGCCACCGCTAGTCGCGTGGTCAGCGCGCTGCCGGGCGGGTTTTCCGGCAGCGTCCAATTGCCCAACATGTGGCCCGTATCCGCGACGACCAACCCGGCCGAGACGATGGCGACGGCCCCGGCCGTCCGCCGTCCGACCCGGCCCGGCGTCAGACGCGCCCAACGGCCCAATGCCCACCAGATCGACCAGGCGATCGAGATCAGGGCCAGAATCGCTCCGACGGCGACGGCGACGGCGCCCATCTGGCCCAGGGCGCCGGTCAGAAGGTTCATCCCGGCCGGGACGACGAACATGTCGATCACCAGGTTGAACGGGCGCGAAAAGGATTCGTAGATCGTGAAATCGGCGGCCTTCAGCAGCAGAACGACCAGCAAGGCGACCACGATCACCGCGCGGCAAGCGCGCGCGAGCCCTGGATAGGGCGACAGGACCAGCATCAGGCCCAGCAGGACCGGCAGTTCCAGCGGAACCCGGGTAAAGGCCTGCAAAGCCATCGCCGAGGGCCGGTTCGGGACCAGCAAGACCAGGCCGAGCAGCGCCGCCGCCGATGCAAGTACCAGAGCCGAGCGCAGGGTCACGGGGCGCGCCGGGCCAGCCATAGGATGTCATGACCGAAAGACCAGAGTACGGCCGCTGCCGCGAACGGCAAGACCGGCGCGAATGGCGGTACGGCCAGAACCGCGATCAACGCGCCGATCTGCACCACGCACACCGCCTTGCGGGACCGGCGATCCGGCAAGGGCGCGTCAAGCCAGGGCGCGATGCGCGCCATGGCGACGAAGCCGTAGCGGGCGAAGCCCAAAACCAGCAACGCAGCCACGTGAACCGGCCCGTCGGCGACGCCGAGCAGCAAGCAGGCCAGGATCGCGGCCAGGGCGGAATCCACCTCCATGTCGAACCGCGCGCCGAACGCCGAACTCAGCCCGGCCCGCCGGGCCAGCCAGCCATCGACGCCGTCCAAGGCCAGCGCCGTCAGCGCCACGACAAACATCTCGATTCGCCAGGTGGCCATGATGTCCGGCATCAGCACGGGCATGGCCAGAACCGCCACCATCGCCGCCCTGCCTTGGGTGACTGCATTGCACGCGCCCAGCGTCACATGGGGATAGCTGACCCGCATCCGACCGCCCGCCAGGGCCATGGCAGCCATGAATACCACCGGCGGCACCGCGATCTGCCAGACCGCGCTGGAAGCGATCGCATGGGCCGCAATCGCCACCAGCACCGCGAGGCCCAACGTGACCGCCGCGAAAGCGATTGGGGGCGGCAGGGGTCGTGGCAGGCGATGGGCGGCCGGTTCGATCATCCCGCATAAATTAGGACCGCCTTGCACCTGTCAAGACGGACGCAGGCGAACCTGCGCCATCAACGGCCTGTGATCCGACGCCGCGCGGATCAGCGGCGTGTCCAAGACCTGGGCATTTCCGATCATTCCGGGCCAGTCGCCCATGATCCGGTCCAGCGGCAAGACCGGTCGCCCGACCGGGAACGTCGCCAGCGCCGGTCCGGTCAGCGTCCTCCCAGTCACCGCCCGCGAAAAGGCGAGGCCGGCCCAAGGCCGCCACTCGTTCAGGTCGCCCACCAGAACGGTCCGCATCTGCGGTGACCGGTGGAGATATTGCCCGATGGCCCGCATCTGAACGCCCCGCAGCCATTGCGCCAGCGACAGATGCGTCGCCACCAGACGCAGGGGCAGCGCCAGATCCAGCACCACCGCTCCCCGATGGGCATGTCCCGGCAGATCCAGCACCCGGCCCCGCGTCACCGTCAGGCGGGGATGCAGGAAGACGATCACCCCCAGAAAACCGTGGCTGTCCGGGCCCCATAGCAGTTCGGGCCCATGGGCATGCCGCAGGCCCGTCGCCGCTTCGATTTCCGGGATGTCCAGAATACCGGCATGGGGCCAATCGTCGGCATCCGCCTCTTGCAGGACAAGAATATCGGGGACGGCTGGGGCGATGTCCGTCGCAATCACCTCCGCGATCCGGGCCGGGTCGAACCGCCCATCCGTGCCCACGCCGCGATGGACATTCCAGGTCGCGACCCGCAGGCTTTCATCCATCGGCTGCATCCATATCCCAAGGCTCGTCCGGTCCCCGGCGGGCCCTATCATCGCAGCATCGCCGACCCAACTGCCCGAGGTTTTCCATGAGACATCTGATCGCCGTCCTCGCCCTTCTGGCCGCGCCCGCCTGGGCCGAACCCCATCGGTACGAGCTGGATCCGACCCATACCGTCGTGTCGTTCACCATCGGACATATCGGCTATGCCGACACGCTGGGGATCTTCAGCGAGGTGGAGGGGGCCTTCACCTACGACATGGAGACCCGGCAGCTGTCCGACCTGGAGATCCGCGTGGCCACACCCAGCGTCAATACCTTCAACGAGGCGCGCGACGGCCATGTCCGCAACGCGGATTTCCTGGACGTCTCGGCCCATCCGGTGATGACGTTCACCGCCGATGGCGGAGATCCGGCCAGCGACCAGGCCGGATCGGTGACGGGCGAGCTGACGCTGCTGGGCATCACCCGTCCGCTGACCCTGGACGTGACGCTGAACAAGGCGGCCGAATATCCTTTCGGCCATCAGCGGTTCACGCTGGGTATCTCGGCCACGGGCGCCTTGAACCGGAGCGATTTCGGCATGTCATACGGCGTCGATAACGGGCTGGTCGGTGACCAGGTCGACATCGTGATCGAGACCGAGGCGATGCGAATGGAATGACGCCGTCCGAGGCCTTGATCGCGGCCGGTCAGACCATTTCTTCCGGAACGCCCGGCAGATTGCGGCCAAAGCGCCGGGCCGGACCGATCGCATAGGGCAGGACGAACCCCTCCCGCCCCTCGGGTGCGATGTCCGCGTTGCGCCGTGCCAGGTCTCGCCATGCCGAAACCATCGTGTCGGGCGTCCGCAACTCCGGCGATGTCGTCCCGGCCAACCAATGGTCCAGACATCGGGCGCGCAGGTGGCGCACGCTGTGGGGGTCCTCGATCGCGATACCCGCTTCGGTATCCCATCTCAGGCTGCGGCCATTGAGGTTGGCCGATGACACGATGGCGGTCCGGTCGTCGAAGATCGACGTCTTGGCGTGCAGATAGACCAGCGGAGCCGATGCGATTGTCGCGCGCCCATTGTCGGGCGTCGCGACGGGTTGTGCCGGGGCCATGACGAAGACCCGTTCCGCGAAGGCGTTCTGCAAAATCCCCAGGCACTTGGCCTGGAGGTATTCGCCATACCGGGCATCGGCGCCGGACGCGCCTTCAAAGGCCACGTCCTCGGGGGCTCCGGGAACAACCAGAAGCAACGTCAGACCCGGCGCCTCTGCGGCCCGCCGGGCCAAAGCACGGGCGATCGGCACGCTGCGGAAGAACTGCGACTCGAGATAGATGAGCGTCTCCGACCGCGCGATCTCCGACATAAGCCGGTCTTCGATTTCGCCGGCCTTGGGCTTCGGGGAGATCGCCGAAGGATCGGACCTCCGCTTGGCGGATAATGTTCGCAGGATCCTGCTGGGGCCGGGCATGGCCGTTCCGGCGGTGATATCTCCGAACCGTTCCAGATGCGTCGCGGCATCCCGGGCCAATTGACCGTCCGAGACAAGGACCTGAATGTCGTGCCAGGTCTCGTCGGCGGGGCGGTCGTGGTCCTTGGTGTCATAGCGCCGCTCGTTTAAGTCCAGGCCGCCGATGAACAGCCTCGTCTCGTCGAACACCGCCAGTTTCTGATGATGGGTCGCCGGAACCAGTGGCGGGATCGGCCATAGCTTCGGCTGCAACTCGGGCGGCTTGCCCGCGAGCAGCGGGCGCAGATGGGGCGCCAAGCGCAGGGCCTCTTGGGCTTGGATTATGGGCAGGGCGTTGATCCGCCGGGTCTCTGCCATCAGCCGCTTCCGGATTTTCGGAAGCAGCGCGGCACGGGGCATCGGGCCGACGCGCGACGGATGCATCATCATCTTGGCGGTCATCAGATCGACACGGCTCGACATCTCGGCCGCGGCCACCACCTGGCGGTAGTTCCGCCAGGCCATGCGATGCAGGGCGGGGCGGACGACCGGATCGAAGTCCGATAGCCACAGCCGAATCTCGACCCCACGGTCCAGCGTGTGAACCAGAAGGTCGAACCATGTCTCGCCGACCTGCCGGGCCTCGGGCGATCTGAGGATCGTTGACGGATCGAACACCCGGAACCCCGCCATGAACCGCGTTCGGGTGTCCAGCACCGCGCGTTCCAGGGCTGGATAGGCTTCCGATGCCGTAAACAGGAATGAAATGGCCGGATCGGACGGCCGGATGGCGCGGGGCTCTGTCGTGGACGGTGTCATGGCGGCAGTCCTCGACTTCAAAAGGTCAGGTCACCCCGGAAGGTTCCCTCCGTCTGGACGATATCCGCCCAATGTTTCAAGCGTATCGCAGTGGCTCGAACGAATTTCCGCTGAATCGGCCGCCTCGCGGCGCCGCAATCGAGGGCCGGGTCAATCCGACCGGCTGTCCCCCAGATATTCCAGAAGCTCCGGGGGCGGGTCGGCAAACAGGGGCGATGTCGGACGTGGGTCGGACAGGTGTCCTTCATGGATCAGACCCGTGAAATCCGCGATCTGACGCGCGTCACGGGGATCGTGCGTGACCATTAAGACCGACATTCCCCGGCTCTCCGCCATATCGCGAACCAGGGCCAGCATCTCGCGCCGCAAAGCCGGTCCGAGCGCCGAGAACGCCTCGTCCAACAGAAGCCAGGACCGCCCCGAGACCAGCGCCCGCGCCAGGGCCGCCCGGCTCTGCTGTCCGCCTGACAAATCGCGCGGCAGCCGGTCCGGCATCCCGCCCAGGCCGACCCGGGCGAGCACCTGATCCCGCTCCGAAACCTGCTGTTTGGACAGGCGCAAGTCCGGCCGCAAACCCAACCCGACATTCTGCGCGACCGTCAGATGGGGGAAGAGATTTCCGTCTTGGAACAGGATCGAGACTGGCCTGTCCCCGGGCGCCAGGTCGGTGATGTCCCGACCATCCAGCGTGATCCGGCCGGAGACCGGCGCCTCGAACCCGGCGATGGCCGCCAGCAGGGTCGACTTCCCGGACCCGCTGCTCCCCATCAGGGCCGTGACCTTTCCAGCCACCAGGCTGGCATCCGCCCGCAAGGCGAAGTCGCCCCGCCGAAGGACCACGTCATTCAGGTGAAGCACGTCGTCCACCATGCTCGAACAGCCAGAAGAGACCTATGGACAGGACCACCAGAACCAGGGCGGCTGCCTTCGCTTCCTCCAATCGGTAGGATCCCATCAGCTGATACATCACCAGCGGCAGCGTGGCCCCGTCCGGTGCGCCGAACAAGGTGATCACACCCAGGTCGCCAGCGGACAAGGCCGCCGTCAAGCCGGCGGCGAACCCTGCGGGTCGGCGTAGCCGCGGCAGGGCGACCAACCGCAACCAAGGCCAGCCCGACAGGTCCAGGCTGCTGGCGAGGCGACCGAAATCCCGGTCCAGTTCCCGCATGGCCGGCAGGATGGCCCGCAACGCGAAGGGCAGCGCGAACAGCGTGTTGACCGCCGCCGTGATCGGCAGCGCCAAGGCCACCGGGTCGGCGAGCGGCAGCAGAAGGATGTAGAGACCCACCCCCAGCACCAACGGCGAAGCGGCCACCGACAGGGTCCCCGCGATCTCGACCCAACCACCGCCCGCCCGGATCGCCGCCATCGACAGCGCCAGGGCGAGGCCGGTCGTTACCAGCGCCGCTGCCAGGGCGACGACCAGGGACCTTAGCGCCGCGCCCCAGATCGACGGCGGCATATCCGGTAGGGCGGGAAGGCCCTGCGCGGCCATCAGGGCCAGCGGCGCCAGCAGGAACGCGCAGGCCAGCCCGATGGCAGCCGCGTCTTGGATGCGCAAGCCCAACCCCGCACTGTCCCATCGTGGTATGGCCCGGTCGAGCCCGCCCCCGAAGGCCGACGGCACCGTCAGCCGCAACGAAAGGGCCGCCGCCACCCCCGCCAGGGCCAGTTGCGCCGCCCCCAGAACGGCCACCCGCGACAGGTCGAAGTCGAACCGGAATGCCTGATAGATCGCCAGTTCCACGGTCGTCGACCGGGGCCCCCCGCCCAGGGCCAGCGCCACGGCGAAGGAGGTGGTGCAGATCAGGAAGATCACGACGAAGATGCCTGGCACCACGCCCCGCAGCATGGGCCATTCGAGCAATCGGAACGTGTCGCTTGGGCCAAAGCCGAGCGAGGCCGCCAGACGTAGCCGCTCGCCGGGGATCGCCAGCCAGCCTTGCAGGATCAGGCGCGTGGCCAGGGGCAGGTTGAAGAAAACATGGGCTAGAAGCACGCCTTGGGGCCCATAGATCGACAGCGGCTCCAACCCGAACCAGGCCAGAGCGGCCGAGACCGGTCCCGACCGCCCGAACACCGCCACCAGACCTAGGATCGCCACGATCACCGGAAGGATGAACGGCGCGCCCAGCAGCAGGACCACCGCGTCCCGCCCGAGGAACCGGCGCCGGGCCAGGGCACGCGCGACGGGAATGCCGAGAAGGACCGACAGGGCCGCCGAGGCCGCCGCCTGCCATAGGGTGAACCGGATCGCGGCCCAGTCGCGGGCGGTGAGCCCGGCCCAGGCGTCGGCCCGGATCGCCAGGGCCAGAAGCGGTACAAACAACGCAAGAAGGACCGCGGCGCCGGCAGTTTGGCCGATCCGGATGCCGGTCATGTTAACGGGCCAGGCCGGCCTCGAACTCGGCCACTACGATACCGCGCAACGCCTCCGCCTCGGCCGAGTCGTAGATCAAGGCCGTCTCCGGCAGGTCCAGCTTCTCGAACCCGGCGGGCATCTTGTCGGCGTCCAGCTTGGCGGGCAAGGACCAATTGCCCTCGGGGATGATCGACTGGAAATCCTCTGTCAGGATGAAGTTCAGGAAGGCCTGCGCCTCGTCCGGCTGGTCGGTCGCGGCGATCTGTCCCGCAGTCTCGACCATGACGTAATGGCCTTCTGGGAAGATCGCGGCCTTCTTGGTTTCATCCCCCTCGGCGATGATGTGATAGGCGGGCGAGGTCGTATAGCTCAGCACCATGTCCACCTCGCCATCCGTGAACAGGCCGTAGGATTCCGACCAGCCCTGCGTGACCGTCGTCACCTTGGGGGCCAGCCCGGCCCAGGCGGCCTCCGCCTCCTCGCCGAAGACGTGGTGGATCCAAAGCGCGAGCGCCAGGCCCGACACACTGGTCCGGGGATCCTGGATGGCGATGCGCAGGTCGTCATCGGCCGCCACCAGCGCCCGGAAGGATGCCGGCGCCTCGGTCTTGGTGGCGTCGTAGATGAAAGCCGTATGGCCCCAATTGAACGGCACAAACATGTCGTCGGTCCAGTCGATCGGCATGGTCAGCCCGTCGATCTCGACTCCGTGGGGTGCAAAGAGACCCGTCTGACGGGCCCGCTCGGCATCGTCGGTGTTCAGCCCGATCACCACGTCGGCCCGCGTCCGCGCGCCCTCCAGCCGCAGGCGCGGCAGCAGGTC
>JBCCCB010000108.1:0-11914 GCA_039033775.1 Pseudomonadota bacterium
CGCCAACGGCGCGGCCATCGAGAAGGCCTACGAGATGATCCACTCGATCGTCGCCGAACCGGAAGAGGGCAAGGTCTACAAGGGCACGGTCGTGAAGATCGTCGATTTCGGCGACTTCGTGAACTTCTTCGGCAAGCGCGACGGTTTGGTCCACGTGTCCCAGATCGAGAACCGCCGCCTGAACCATCCGTCGGATGTGCTGAAGGAAGGTCAGGAAGTCTGGGTCAAGCTGCTGGGCTTCGACGACCGCGGCAAGGTCCGGCTGGCCATGAAGATGGTCGACCAGGAGACCGGCGAGGAGAAGGCGAAGGAAGACGCCGAATAGGGTGCTCTCCCTCCCAAGATCGAAGGCCCCGGCAGCAATGCCGGGGCCTTTCGTGTTCTGAATGTCGGCCAAGACAGGTCGCAAAGGCGGTTGTGACGCTCGACCGGATCACAAATCCCGTTGTGATTGGGATGTGACAAAATACGATCCACAAAATTGCTTGCGGTCAATTCTTGTGTCACAACCCGGCTTATGACTCGAAAAACCGAAATTTTCGTCCACAACCAGGTCTATGACGCCTCCGATGCCGTCTCCTATCACACCGGACGCTTTCCCCCCCGCGATCTGGATCTGTCTCGGATCATCGAACCGCAGACCAACGCCGCCATCGCCCTGACGCGCTACGATACCCTCCTCCAGACCCTGCCAAACAGTGAATTGCTCCTCGCCCCCCTGCGGGCGCGGGACGCCGTCGTCTCCTCCCGGATGGAGGGCACGATCTCGACGCTGGAGGAGGTTCTGCGCCTGGAGGCAGATGCCGACGATGCGCAGACCCCCGAAGACCGTCGCGACGAGACGGTCGAAGTCGCCCTCTATGCTCGTGCCCTGCGCCAGGCCGAGCGGCAGATGTCCGACGGCTATCCGATCTCCGCTCATCTCGTCCGCACCGCGCATCGCACCTTGCTGGGCTACGGACGCGGTGCCGACAAGCGACCGGGCGACTTCAAGACCGAACAGAACTACGTCGGCGACCGCCGACAGCGGCGCATCGACTTCATACCCATTAGCCCGGATCACCTGGGTCCCGGCATCGACGCGCTCATCGACTTCATACGCCATGGCGGTGGCCTGCCGCTCATGCGCACCGCCATCGCCCATGCCGAATTCGAAGCCCTGCACCCCTTCGATGACGGGAACGGCCGTTTGGGGCGGATGCTCATCACGCTGATGCTCTGGGATACCGGCGTCCTGAGCGCCCCGCATTTCTTCGTCAGCGACTATTTCGAGCGCAACAAGGACCTCTATGTCGACCGCCTGCGCGCCGTGTCGGCCGAGGACGATTGGACCGGCTGGTGCGCGTTCTTCCTGACAGCCCTGACCGCCCAGGCGGAAGCGAATATCGACGTCGTCGGCCGGATCCGCGCCCATTACGACGAGATGCAGATCCGGTTCCGCGACGTGCTCGGCTCGAAATGGTCGACGGATGCGCTGACCTACATCTTCGCCCACCCGATCTTCCGCAATAGCCGGTTCAAGCGGAACGCGGGCATCCCGGCGGGCACCGCCAACGGCTTCACCAACCGGTTGGTCGAGGCCGGCATCTTGTCCGTGCTGATCCCGCCGGCGGGCCGGGCGCCGGGGCTCTATGCCTTCCCCAGCCTGCTCGACATCGTCCGGGACTGATCGCCGATCACGCCCGCGCGCCGCGGATCATGTCCTTCGCCGCCAGCACCGCGCCCCCGGTGATCAGCAGACAGGCGGCCCAGACGACCCATGTCGCCTCCGCCCGCCCCGCCCCGATCAGGACCAGCGTCGACAAAAGCGGGGCGGCGTAGCTCGCCGCGCCCAGCACGGGCAGATCGCCGCGTTTCACGCCCATGTCCCACAGGAAGAAGGCCAGCCCCATAGGTCCCAGGCCCAACCCCAGGATGGCCAGCCATTCCGTCCCCGATGGCACCACGCTCGTCTCTAGCGCCAGATGCGCAAGGCCCGACAGCGCCGCCGTCGCCAGACAGAACCCGGTCACCGCATCCGTGGGCACATCCGCGAGTTGCCGCGATTGCACCGAATAACCCGACCAGAAGAACGCCGCCGCGAAGGCCAGGGCATAGCCGCCGACATGGGCGCTCGACACCGTCAGGCCTTGGCCGCCGGTGACGATCAAGCCCGCGCCGACAAAGCCCAGCAGCGCCCCGACAAAATGATGCGCCCGCAATCCGCGGCCCGACGCCATCAACACGATCAGCAGCGGCCAGAGATAGGCAATCAGGCTCGCCTGCACCGCAGGCGCCCCGCGCAGCGCCAACACATAAAGCAGGTGGTATCCGAACAGCCCGCCCACCCCCAACGCCCAGACCCGCCAGGGCTGCCGCCACGCGCGCCACCCCCTGCGCCACCCCCCGGCCAGCAAGCCCATGGTCCCGCCGATTGCAAAGCACATGGCCAGAAGCTGCAGCGGCGGCACGTCGCCGGACATAGTCGTGAACAGGGCTAATGTGGCCCACAACACCACCGCCCCAAACCCCGCCAATGTCGCCACGCCGCGCGTCATGGGGACCTCGTGCCCGCTTGAACGGGCGACGGCAACCTGCCAGCATTCCAGGTCAGGAGGGCGCGCCATGGCCGAGAAGATCGTCATCATCGGGGGCGCCATCATGGGCTCCTCGCTGGCCTGGTGGCTCACCGAACTCGGCCATCCGCCGGCCGCGATCACCGTCGTCGAGCGCGACCCCAGCTACGCGGCCTGCGCCACCGCCTTCACCAATTCCTGCATCCGGCAGCAATTCGGCAATCCGCTGAATGTGGCGGTCAGCCAGTTCGGGGTCGAGTTCATCCGCAACTTCCAGACGTGGATGGGCGACGACCGGGTGCCGCCGATCCACTTCCATACTTTCGGCTATCTCTACCTCGCCGACGACGCCGCAGAGGCCGAGCGGCTACGCCAGGCCAAAGCCTTGCAAGCGGCGGCCGGCGCCGGCACCCGGCTGATGGAGCCGGCCGAGATCGCGGCGGAGTGGCCGTTCTACGATCTGGACGGCATCGTCCTGGGCTCCCACGGGGCGCGGGACGAGGGTTATTTCGATGGGACCACCATGTTCGACTGGTGGCGCCGTCTCGCGCGCGAACGCGGGGTCACCTATCTTGCCGGCGACGTCACGCGGATCGACCAGGCGGGCGGCCGCATCACGGGCGTCGGGCTGGCCGACGGCACGACACTCGGCGCCGACATCGTGGTCGACGCCGCCGGCACGCGGGGCGCCCAGGTCGCCCAACTCGCGGGTGCCGATCTGCCGGTCGAGCCGCGCAAGCGCTACACTTGGATTTTCGAGGCCGCCCGCCCACTGGCTGCGGACCTGCCGCTGACCATCGACCCCTCGGGCGTCCATGTGCGCAGCGACGGGCACTGGTACATGGCCGGCGCCACGCCTGCCCACGATCCTGCCGTAGACCCCGATGATTTCTCCGGCGACTGGACCATCTGGGAGGACCGGGTCTGGCCCGCCCTCGCCACCCGCATCCCGGCCTTCGAGGATTTGCGCATCCGCCGATCCTGGGTCGGCCATTACGACCTGAACACGTTCGACGCCAACGCCATCGTCGGTCCCTATCCGGGCCTGGACGGATTTCACATCCTCAACGGCTTCTCGGGCCATGGGTTGCAGCAATCCCCCGCGATGGGCCGCGGGCTGGCCGAATACCTGATCCATGGCCGCTATCTCAGCCTGGACCTCACACCCTTCGGCCCCGACCGATTGATCCGGGGCGAACGCTTCATGGAAATGGCTGTAATCTGACGCAATGAATCCAACCAGCCGCCCCAATCGCGCTCGATTTGTCTGGCATTCGAGACCAATGTTACGCACCGCAATCCTCTCCCTCGCCGTCTCGCTCGGCCTCGTCGCCTCCTCCGCGTCCGCCGCGGTGATCGGCACGTTCTCGAACGACTACGGCCCAACCGGCATCCAGGTCAGCGAGGCCGACGAAGGCACCGTCTTCGACAGCTTCGACTTCTCCAGCCTCGCCGGTCAGCAGGTCGATAGCCTGTCGGTCTCCGTGACGTTCGCCGATGCCGGTCCGAGCAGCATCACGATCCCAGGTTTCCTGAGCATTCCGCTTGAGCTTTGGACGCTCGGCCTTTCTTCGGGCACCGGGTCGATCTTCACGGATACCGCCAGTGTGCTGGTCGATGCGGCCACGGGCTTTGCCACGCTGACCCGCACCATCAACGCTGCGACCGACGCTGCCAGCGGCGAGAGCTTGTTCGCCGATGCCCTGTCGAGCCTGTCGCTGGGATTTGGGTTCGAGGATACCGGCCTCTTCTTCAACGACTTCACGCTCTCGTCGGCCAGCCTATCGGTCGAAGGCACTGCCGCCGCCGTGGTGCCGCTCCCCGCACCGGTTTGGCTGCTCCTGACCGCGCTCGGCGGACTGGGCCTCGCTGCCCGGCGTCAAACGAACCGGTTCCAGACGGCCTCCAGTCTCTCCTGACGGCCAGATCGGGGTTCGGGATCCAGACCCTCGGCGCGGACTTTCGCCGCGATCGTGGCCAGGTCCGAAGACAGTAGGTTGCTATCTTCCCATCCGGCATATCGGGCCGCGCGGGCCTCCTCCAGATCGCCCGATTGCAGAAGCGCCGCGGCCGCCTTTAGCCCCCGTGCGCAGACATCCATGCCGCCCACATGGGCGGCGATCAGGTCGATCGGGTCCAGCGATTGCCGCCGCAGCTTGGCGTCGAAATTGGTGCCGCCCGTGGTGAAGCCGCCGGCGCGCAGAACTTCGTAATAGGCGCGCGCCACTTCGGACACGTTGTCGGGGAATTGATCGGTATCCCAGCCAGACTGATAGTCGTTCCGGTTCATGTCGATGGAGCCGAGGATGCCAAGCGACGCAGCCAAGGCCAATTCATGCTCGAAGCTATGCCCGGCCAAGATGGCGTGGCCCTGCTCGATATTGACCTTCACATCGTCTTCCAGGCCGAAATCCTTCAGGAAGCCGTAAACCGTGGCGACGTCGTAATCGTATTGGTGCTTGGTCGGCTCCTGCGGCTTGGGCTCGATCAGGATGGGGCCGTCGAAGCCGATCTTCTTGGCGTAGTCGACCACCATGCAGAGGAACCGGCCCGCCTGCTCCCGCTCGCGCCCCAGATCGGTGTTCAGCAGCGTCTCGTAGCCTTCGCGCCCGCCCCAGAGAACGTAGTTCTGACCGTCGAGTTTCTTGGTGGCGTCCAGGCAGGTCTTCACCGTGGCGGCGGCGTAGGCGAAGACGTCCGGGTCGGGGTTGGTCGCGGCACCGGCCATGAAGCGGCGATGGGTGAAGAGGTTGGCGGTGCCCCAGAGGAGCTTGGTGCCCACGCGTTCCATGTGGCCGCCGATATGGTCGGTGATCTCGTCCAGCCGGTCCGCGCTTTCGGCGAAGGACGCGCCTTCGGGGCGGATGTCCAGGTCGTGGAAGCAGAAGAAGGGCTGGCCCAGGATGCGGAACATCTCGAAGGCCACGTCGGCTTTCAGGCGCGCGTCGTCCATACTATCCCCGAACCAAGGCCGCTCGAACGTCTGCCCGCCGAACGGGTCGCCGCCGGGCCAGGCGAAGCTGTGCCACCAGGCGACCGAGAAGCGGAGCTGGTCTTCGAGGCGCTTGCCCATGACCATCTCATCCGGGTCGTAGTGGCGGAACGTGGTCTCGCCGTCGCCATTCGGGTCGAAGGTTACGGGGGCGATGTCGCCGAAGAAGTCGGTCATAGGATCCTCGTGGGGGCGTAGGCGGCTTTGAAACGAGCGTGGCCTTCGGCGAAGGCGTCGGTGAGGGTCGCGTCGGGCTCGACCACGTGGTCGATAGGCGGGGCGTCGGCCACGTCGGTCGCGCCATCGGCCATTATGGCCAGGCGGCAGGCGCCGAGGGCGGCGCCGAACTGGCCGTCTTTCGGGACGTGCAGCGGCAGGTCGAGCGTCGTCGCGATCATCTGCAGCCAGAGGTCCGAGCGCGCGCCGCCGCCCACGGCCAGAAGCCGCTCGATGGGCGTGCCGGTGGCGCGCAAGGCGTCGAGGCTGTCGGCGATGGCGTAAGCGACGCCCTCCATCACCGCCCGGGCCAGGGCTTGGGCGTCGGTGCCGTGCTCGATGCCCAGCAGCGTGCCGCGCACGTCGGCATCGTTGTGGGGCGTCCGCTCGCCGCCCAGATAGGGCAGGAAGAGCGGGCGGCCGGGGGCTTCGAGGTCGCCGGAGGTCAGGGTGGCGGCGTCCTGGCCCGTCAGGCGCGCGGCCCATTCCAGGCTGTCGGTGCAGGACAGGATCACGCCCATCTGGTGCCAGGTGTCGGGAACGGCGTGGCAGAAGGTGTGGACGGCCGTGCCGGGATCCGGGCTGTAGGCGTTGGAGGAGACGAAGAGGACGCCGGAGGTGCCGAGCGAGACGAAACCCTGGCCGGGCGCGACGGCGCCGGTGCCCATGGCGGCGGCCGCGTTGTCGCCCGCGCCGCCGGCGACGGGCGTGCCGCGCGGCAGGCCCAGGCGGTCGGCGATGTCGTCGCGCAAGCTGGCCGAGATTTCGGACCCCTCGACCAGGCGCGGCATGTTCGCCCGCGTCAGCCCTTGACGGGCGAGGAGCGCGTCCGACCAGTCGCGCGCGCCGGTGTCGAGCCAGGATGTGCCCGCGGCGTCGGACATCTCGGACACCGCCTCGCCGGTGAGCCAGAGGCGCAGATAGTCCTTCGGGAGCAGGATGCGCGCGACCTTGGCCCAGATATCGGGTTCGTGCTTGAGAACCCATTCGGCCTTGGGGGCGGTGAAGCCGGGGAACACGATGTTGCCCGTCGTCACGCGGGCCTGGGCGTCGTCCATGATCGCCGCCTCGTCCGCGGCCCGCGTGTCGTTCCAGAGCATGCAAGGGCGGAGCGGTTCGTCGTCGTCGCCGATCAGCGTCGCGCCGTGCATGTGGCCGGCCAGGCCGATGGCCTTGACGGCGGAGAGGTCGGCGTCGAGGGCGGTCACGGCCGCTTCACAGGCGGTGAGCCAGGTCTCGGCGTCCTGCTCGGACCAGCCGGATTTCGGGCGCTGCACGGTCAAGGGGGCGGTGGCCTCGGCGACGACCGATTGGGTTTCGTCGATCAGGAGCGCCTTGAGGGACGACGTGCCGAGGTCGAGGCCGAGATACATCAGAGGGCTCCGCTCGTATGCGTGGGAAAGACCGATTCAGTCATGGTCATTCTGGCACCTGAAGACACGATCCGAAAGCGAGGCGGACGTTTGCTGTCGGGCACGGAATTGAGGCCGCAGGCCGCCGTTCCAGCGGCGGTCCCCGGCCCGGCGTTGGAACGGGTTCCGGTAGTGGGCGAGGCTTGGGCGCCCATGGCCGTCAAGTCCGGTCCGGCAGAAAACGCCCCAACAGCACCCACAGCGTCAGCATGATCGCCGCCCAGATCAGCAGCGGCGCCACATCCTGGATCGTCGGGCCGTCCAGATCCGGGCCGGGGCCGAGCAAGGCGTCCGACGCCAGGTTCGCCAGCAGCAGCGCCGGCACCACGCAGAGCAGATAGATCGCCCAGCGCAGCGCCTTTCGCGCCATCAGGCGGCGGCCTTGGGGTTCTTGCCCAGGATGATCATCGACAGGATGTCGTCTTCGGTGACGTCCTCGACCCGCTCGGTCCCGACCATCTGGCCGTTCTTCATGACCGAGACGCGGTCGCACAGCTCCATCATCTCGCGCGTGTCGTGGGAGATGAGGAAGATGCCGAGACCCTGGGCCTTCAATTCCTGGATCAGGTCGGCGACCATCTTGGTCTCGTGCACGCCCAGGGCCGCGGTCGGCTCGTCCATGATGAGGATGCGGGCGTTGAAATAGACCGCGCGGGCGATGGCGACAGATTGGCGCTGGCCGCCGGACAGCGCGCTGACCGGTTCCTTGATCTTGCGGAAGTTGGGGTTGAGGCGCGCCATGATCTTGCGCGTCTCGGCCTCCATCTGGGCGTCGTCGACCATGCCGAGCCGGGTCGTCAACTCGCGGCCCAGGAAGAGGTTGGCCGGCGCGTCCAGATTATCGGCCAAGGCGAGGGTCTGGTAGATCGTCTCGATGTTGTAGTGGCGCGCATCGGCGGGGGAGCGGATGTCGGCCTCCTTGCCGTCGATTTTGATCGTTCCCGAGTCCCGCTGGTAAGCGCCCGACAGGCACTTGATCAGGGTCGACTTGCCCGCGCCGTTATGGCCGAGCAGACCCACGACCTCGCCGGGGTAGAGATCGAGCGAGACGTCGTCGACGGCCTGGACGCCGCCGAAGGCGATGGAGATGTTTTTCAGTTCAACAAGCGGCGTTGCCATCAATCCCGCGCCCCCGTGCGCTTGCGATACCAGATGTCGAGCAGGACGGCGGCGACCAAGACGGCGCCCACGACGATATTCTGCAGCGGGGCATCGACGCCGACCATGGCCATGCCGGATTGCAGGCTCTGCATGATGAGCGCGCCGATAATGGCGCCGTAGATCGTGCCGATCCCGCCTTTCAGCGCGGTGCCCCCGATGACGGCGGCGGCGATGACGCGAAGCTCGTCGAGGATGCCGATATCGTTGGAATGGTTCGTGAGGCGGGCGGAGGCCACGAGGGCGGCCAGCGCGCAGAGCACGCCCATCAGGGCGAAGACCTTCACCGTCAGCATTCGCGTATCGATGCCCGACAATTCGGCCGCGTCGGGGTTGCCGCCGGTGGCGAAGATGTAGCGACCGAAGCGGGTCTTGCGGGCGATCACCGTCATGACGATGGCCACCGCGATGAGGAGCAGGACCGAGATCGGCAGGCCGTAGCCTTGGGTGAAACCCTCGGGCATCTCCTCGCCCCGGGCGGCGAATTGGCGTTCTAGGACGCGGGAGGGGACCGTGTAGGCGTTCAGGAGCGCGACGAAGCCCAGGATGCCGCCCGCGACGATGGCGGCGACGACGGCCTCGGCCCAGAGCGGCTTGACCGGAAATTCATGGATTATCTTGTCCCGGCGCGCGGACCAAAGGCCCCAGAGCGCGGCGGCGGTGCCGATCAGGCCGACGATCCAGGAGGCGGTGACACCCAGCGTGCCGTTGATGCCGCCGAAAAGCTGGAACGTCTCGTCCAGCGGGCCGATGGTTTGGCCGTTTGTCAGATACCAGGCCACGTTGCGCCAGACCAGCAGGCCACCCAGCGTGACGATGAAAGCAGGGATGGTAAGGTAGCCGATCAGCCAGCCGTGAAAGGCGCCGATCAGGGCGCCGGTGGCGAGGCCGAAGACGATGGCGACGGGCGCAGTGATCGGGTTGTTGAGCCCCAGACCCAGCATGTCCGGGATCAGCGCCGTCTGTACCATGGCCATCACTGCCGAGCAGGTGGCAAGGACCGAGCCCACCGACAGGTCGATATGGCGCATGACGATGATGAAGACCATGCCGGTGGCCATGATGGCCACGGAGGCGGTCTGGATCGTCAGGTTGAAGAGGTTGCGCGGCGTGATGAACCGGCCATCGGAGGCCAGATGAAATGCGAGTGCGATCAGGACGAAGGCGCCGATCATGCCCAGAAGGCGGGTGTCGACTTCCAGCGCGGCGAGGCCTTTGCGTTGCGGCGCGGCGGGCGGGGCGGACGTGGCGTCTGTCATGGGAGCCTCCGGGCGGATGCCGCGCTGGGGCATCCTTCTATGATCTGCGTTCCGGACAAAAGGGAATGGTGGCCCACCCCGAGGGGCGGGCCGACCATCGTATCAGGTCAGTTGCAGGGCGCGGGGCCGTTCTCGACGCCCTGGCAGAGCGCCTCGACGGTGATCCAGCCCGCATCCGTGACCGTGGTCAGGTTGTCGGCCGTCACCGGCACCGGCTCCAGGAACATGGCGGTCATCTCGGTGCCGCCGGGCGAGGTCCAGGATTGCGCGCCGTCGATGTCGGCAGCGGCGGTGCCGCCGGACAGGGCCACGGCGATCTCGGCCGCGGCGCGGCCCAGGTCGCGGGCGTCTTTCCAGACCGACACGGTCTGGGTGCCCGAGGCCACGCGGTTCAACGCGGCATGGTCGCCGTCCTGGCCGGAGACGGGGATGCCGTCCAGACCCTGGGCGGTCAGCGCGGCCACGGCGCCGCCGGCAGTGCCGTCGTTGGAGGCCACGACGGCGTCCACGGCGTTGTCCTGGGCGGTGAGGATCTGCTCCATGTTGCGCTGGGCGTTGGCGGGCAGCCAGCCATCGGTATAGGCCTCGGCCACGATGGTGATGTCACCGGCGTCGATGGCTTCCTGCAGGACCTCTTGTTGGCCGCCACGGAGGAAGTCGGCGTTGGGATCGGTGGGCGAACCCTTGATCATCACGTAGTTGCCAGAGGGCTGCGCTTCGAGCACGGCGCGGGCCTGCATACGGCCGACCTCGACGTTGTCGAAGGTCAGGTAGAAGGCGTAGGGGTCTTCGATCAGGCGGTCATAGCCGACGACCGGGATGCCTTCGTTCTGGGCGGCGGTGACGGCGGGGCCGATGGCCTGGCTGTCCTGGGCCAAGATGATCAGCGCGTCGGCGCCCTGGGCGATCAGGCTTTCCACGTCCGAGAGCTGTTTGGAGGCGGAGCTTTGTGCGTCGGCCGAGATGTAGCTGGCGCCGGCTGCTTCCAGGGCGGCCACGATGGCGGCCTCGTCCGTCTTCCAGCGCTCTTCCTGGAAATTGGACCAGCTGACGCCGACCACGGGGGCATGGCCGTCGGCCATCGCCACGCTGGCGAACGTACGGGAAGCGGCCGCGGCCGCGGTGAGAAGTGTCTTCATGGGTATCCTCCCTAGGATCGCGGCCTCTGCGATTGCGTGTGAGGGCCGTCGAGACTGAAGGAAGCAAGTTTATCTTCGGTTGTCAAAATTAATTTGACGAGTGGGCACAAAATACGCTCACATCACGACGTGTCGGCGAGCATCACGCTTGCAAGAACGGTTAATTTCGCGCCGATTCTCGATCTTTAGTTGCGAGGACGAACAAATCAGCCTGGACGCACCTCTCGAATCGGCAACCGATCTGTCGGGCGATCTGCCGGGATGCGGGCCCCTGCGCGGGGCCCGCACGTCCGGCGCCCTGCCGCTTCGGCAGGATGTGTACGAATCGGTCCGCTCGGCGGGGCGCATCAGCCGCGCGGCGTTGGCGAAGGAGCTGGAGGTTTCGCCCGGGTCGGTCACGCCGGTGGTGTCGGACCTGTTGACGGCGGGGCTGCTGCGGGAGTTGGAGGACGAGGCGCAGCCCCATGGAAGGGGCCGCCCGCCGGTGACGTTGGGCGTGGCGCCGTCGCGGGGCTTGGTGGCCGGCATGAAAGTGAGCGACCACGATTATTCGGCGCTGCTGGTGGACCTGGCCGGGCAGCCGGTGGCGCAGGCGGCCCTGCCACGGGCGGCGGAGATCCGGACGGTGGCGGGCCTTCTGGACGAGGTGGCGGCCTTGTATGCGCGGTTGATGGAGGCGGCCGGGCCGGACGCGCCGCCGGTGTTGGGCGCCGGTCTGGGGATGCCGGGAATGATCGACCACGCGTCGGGCCGGATGCGCTGGTCGCCCATCGTGAACGGGCGGGACGTGGAACTGGGCGCGCTGGTCTCGGATCGGCTGGGCGTGCCGGTGAGCGTGGACAATGACACGAACCTGCTGACGATGGCGGAGTTGTGGTTCGGACGGGGGCGGGGCCTGTCGGATTTCGCGGTGGTGACTATTGAGTACGGGGTGGGTCTGGGCTTGGTGGTGGACCATGCGCCCTATCGCGGGGCCCATGGGCATGGGATGGAGTTGGGGCATACCAAGGTGCAGTTGGACGGCGCTTTGTGCCGCTGCGGGCAGCGGGGTTGCCTGGAGGCGTATGTGGCCGATTTCGCGCTGGTGCGGGAGGCGGCGGTGGCGCTGGACGGCGAGGTGCCGCCCCGGGGCGAGGTGCTGGAGGCGCTCTATGCCCAGGCAAAGGACGGGAACGCGGCGGCG
>JBCCCB010000109.1:0-11876 GCA_039033775.1 Pseudomonadota bacterium
AACAGGACCAAACCGCCCACATATCTCTTCAGATACTCGCGATTTCAAAGAGCGAGAGACAAAATCAACCGGAAGCGCCGTTCTCTTTGGCGCAACCCGCTTCAGCTGCCTCAGTGTTGTTTGCCTTGGGCCCTTCGAAGCATCCGCTCCGTCGTTCCGTCTGGCGTTCCGTCGTGCGCCTCAGCGCCGCCGGTGAAGGGGTATTTACGGATGGGGCCCGGGACCCGCAAGGGCTTTTTGCCGACCGCATGCGTTTTTTTTGGACATTTTGTGAAGTTCTCATCTTTTCATGGGTTTATGAGCCATAATTTCCGCCCAACCGGGCCCTTGCCCACGAAGTTCCCCGAAGATCTCCGACGAATCCTACTCTGATCGGGTGTTTTTCGGGCGCGTCGCGTCGCGTTTGCGGGCCGTGCCCGCCGGTCCGGTCCTACCAGCGACGAATCCAGGTGAATCGGAGGCCGACCAGAAGAACGGCCACGGCCAGATACACCATCGACTCGGTGGTCCAGACCTTCTCCTGCATGATGAAGTGCACGCCACCCAGCAGCGCGGTCAGGTAGACCAGCCGGTGCAGCCGCGCCCAGGCCATGGGCCCGATCCACTTCATCGCCCTCTGGAAGGATGTCGCCGCCAGCGGGATCAACAGGACGAATCCCGCGAAGCCGAGCGTCAGATACGGCCGCTTCACGATGTCGGCGCCGATTTGCCCCCACATCATCTGCAAATCCAGCAGCAGCCAGACCAGGAAATGGACTGTCAGATACCCGAAGGCCAAAAGCCCCAGCGCCTTGCGGAACTTGATCAGGTTGATCCGCGCGAACCGCATCAGGGGCGTGATGCACAGGGATGCCAGAAGGAACTGGAACGCGATCAGCCCCATGGAATGGGTCAGCTTCTCGACCGGGTCCACCATGCCGAAGGCTTGGAAGATCGCCCAGGCCCCGGGCAGCAGGCCCAGCAGGTAGACGACCCAACTCGGCACCCGGCGCGCCACGCCGGAAACCCGGGGGCCAAGTGTCGCGACCGCTTCCACGTCAGAAATACTTGGTGAGGTCCATGCCGTCATACATCGAAGCGACCTCGTCCGCATATCCATTGAACATCAGCGTCTCGATCCGCTTTCCGAACAGGCCCGCACCGATGACGCGCTCCGTCGCCTGGCTCCACCGGGGATGATCCACTTCGGGGTTCACGTTCGCGAAGAAGCCGTATTCCCTAGGACCCGATTGCTGCCAGGTGTTCAGCGGCTGCTCTTCGGTCAGGGTGATACGCACGATGCTCTTGGTCGACTTGAAGCCGTACTTCCACGGCACGACCAATCGCATCGGCGCGCCGTTCTGGTTGGGGATTGGCTTGTCGTAGATCCCCGTCGCCATGATCGTCAGCGGATGCATGGCCTCATCCATGCGCAGCCCTTCGGTATAGGGCCAGTCCAGGATGGGATAATTCACGCCTTCCATCACATCGGGCAGAACGGCCGTCTCGAACTTCACATATTGCGCGTTCTCCTGCACGCCGATCTTGGTCAGCAGTTTGTTCAGCTCGAACCCGTTCCAGGGGATCACCATCGACCAGGCCTCGACACAGCGGAAGCGGTAGATCCGTTCCTCGGTGGGGATGTCGCCGATCAGATCCGCCAAAGAATACTCGCCCGGATTGTCCACCAATCCATCGACGGTCACTTTCCAGGGATCCGTCACCATATCCTGCGCGTTCTTGTGCGGATCGTCCTTGCTCGTCCCGAACTCGTAGAAGTTGTTGTAGGTCGTGATGACCTCCCAATCGTGGGGCTCCAACACCTCCTCCGCGACGGCGCGCGCGCCCAGCGCCCCGGCGATCGAGCCGGCGCCCAATGTCTTGATCAGGCGGCGACGGTTCAGCCAGACGGCCTCGGGCGTCACGTCGGCGCGGGTCAGTTTGGGCATCGCTCAATCTCCTGACAGCTTTTGTCACGTATTACGATATGTAGGAACGCTTCGCAAAAAAGCGATGACACGTCCCGTGCAAAATCGCCGCCCCTCATTCGGCGGCCATCCGCACATCGTCTTCGGGGCGCTCGTGAACCTTGTGCATCGGGATCGACGTGCCATCGGCCTGGACCAGCCGGACATGCCGGCGACGCATCTCGCGCGGTTCGGCCACGCCGACCGAATGGGCGATGATCTCGACTTCCTTCACGACGCCTTCGGCATAGCGCGCCACCTTTCGCCACTTATCTTCGACCACGAGCCCCTTCTGGAACCTGGGATCATGCGTCGTGATCCCCGTGGGGCAAGTATTCTTGTTGCATTTCAGGGCCTGGATGCAGCCCAACGAAAACATGAACCCCCGCGCGCTCACGACGAAATCCGCGCCCGCCGCCAAGGCCCAGGCGACATCTCCGGGATTCACCAGCTTTCCGCTGGCGATCAGGCGGATTCGGTCGCGCAAACCCGCGGCGTCCCGCAATCCACTCACCATCGGCAGCGCCTCGCGGATCGACATACCTACTAAATCTATCAACGGCATCGGGGCCGCTCCGGTTCCGCCCTCGCCCCCGTCCAGCGTGATGAAATCCGGCGCCGAGGCCAGGCCGCGCACCTTGATGCGGTCGAACAATTCGATGAAAGGCTCCTCCGCGCCGCCCACGGTCTTTATCCCCACGGGCTTGCCCGTCGCCTGGCGGATGCGGTCGATCAGGTCCAGCAACTCGTCCACATTCGACGCCTCGGCATGGCGGTTCGGGCTGATCCCGTCCTCGCCGGGCCTCAAGCCGCGAATGTGGGCGATCTCTGGGGTGATCTTGGCCGCGGGCAGGATCCCGCCCTTTCCCGGCTTGGCGCCCTGGGCCAGCTTCAACTCGAACATCTTCACCTGGGGAATCGCCGCCATGTCACGCAGCTTGTCGTCGCATAGGTTGCCCTCCGCATCCCGCACGCCGAACTTCGCCGTCCCGATCTGGAAGACGAGATCGCACCCCCCTTCCAGATGGTAGGGGCTCAAGGCCCCTTCGCCGGTATTCATCCAGATGCCGGCTTCCTTGCAGCCGCGGCTCAACGCCTGGACGGCGGGCTTGGAAATGGCCCCATAGCTCATGCCCGACAGATTGAAGATGCTGCCGGCCACATAGGGTTCGCGCGCGCCCGGTCCGATCTCCATCGGGGCCGTCTTGGCCGCCTGCTGGTCCAGCGGCGGAAAGGCCGCATTCACGAACAGCGCCGTGCCCGGCACGGCGATGTTGCGGGTCGACCCGAAGGCCACCGTATTGCTCGCCCCGTCGCCCGCCCGCTTGATCCAATCCCGCTGCGCCCGATTGAACGGCAATTCCTCCCGGTCCATGGCGAAGAAGTATTGACGGAAGAATTCGCCCAACTCGGTGAATAGATGCCGGAACCGCCCGATTACCGGATAGTTCCGGCGGATCGCGTCTTCGGTCTGTATCCGGTCGATGACGAAGAAAACGGCGGCCACGGCGACGCCCAGGCCGATCAGCGATACGAAGGCCAGGGCCAGGAACTCCAGGATTCCTGCCGTCTGTTCCACCATCTGCATGCGACATCCCTTTGCCGAGTCCCCGACACCCTGCGCATCACCGCCGGGCTGCGCAAGGGAATGGGTCCGACCTCACGAAACTGCGACCGGCGACCCTGGTCCCCTGCTTCCCGTTCGCGGGCAAAATCGCGCCATTGAACGAGGGCAGCAAACTGGCACGGATGAGACTCGGGCAAAGCCGCCTCAACAAGGGAAGCGCGCCGGGCGCAACGCTCGAAGGAGACGACCATCTGACACCGCTTATGCAAGCGATCGGCGTCGAAGACGGCCCGCCATCCACGATTCTGTTCGCCGGTCTCTCGGGCGACGGCGTCTTCCTCGCTTACCTGTTCGGCGAAAGCCTCTGATCCGATCCCAGGATCGGAACGAAAACGGCCCGCCGGATCGCTCCGGCGGGCCGTGTCGTTCGTTCCAGGTTGGCAGGCCTCAGCTCTCCGGCAGGATCACCGAATCGATGACGTGGATCACACCGTTCGATGCCTCGATATCGGCCGACACGACGGTCGCTTCGTTGACGGTCACACCGTTCTCCAGATTGACCAGCAACGTCTGGCCTTCCAGCGCGGTCGGCGCTTCCATGTCATCGGTCAGGTCGGTGGACATCACCTTCCCGGGCACGACATGGTACAGCAGGATATTGGCCAGTTGCTCCTGGTTTTCCGGCTCCAGCAGGCTCTCGACCGTGCCGTCCGGCAGGGCCGCGAAGGCCTCGTCCGTCGGCGCGAAGACCGTGAACGGCCCCTCGCTCTTCAGGGTGTCGACCAGCCCGGCCGCCTCGGCCGCGGCCAGCAGCGTCTCGAACGAACCGGCGGCCGCGGCGGTATCCACGATGTCACCGTCGGCGGCGAAGGCGGGGCTCGTCAGGGCGGTGGCGGCGGCGAGCGCGATTAGGGTCTTGCGAAACATTCGGTTCTCTCCTCGTTGAACAGATCGACGTCCGTTCGGATCGTCGAAAGGTCATGTAGGAGCCGATTTTCGCGGCGCTTTCCGCCGATGCCGCAGCCTGTCGCGTTGACGAAAGACGGCGGGCGCCTAAGCCCCACGGCCACCTCACGTCCAATCACGAAAATGTCATTCCATCTCATGATATCCTTTGGATTACGTCCCTTATCCGGTCGATCCGATTTCGCGGCGCGGGGTGCGTCGACAGAAATTCCGGCAGGCGCTGCCCGCCGGCGGCCTCCATCCGGCGCCAAAGGCCGATCGCCTCGGCCGGGTCGTAACCGGCCTCCGCCATGGCGATCACGCCCAATTCGTCCGCCTCCTCTTCCTGCCCGCGTCCATAGGGCCGCAACAACCCTACTTCGACGCCCAGCCCCAAGGCGGCGGCGATCTCGTCGGCGTATTCGATCTCGCCCGCGTTCAGCAGCCAGCCCGCGATCCGCACGCCCCAGCCCGACGCCACCTGCGCGCTCATCCGCTCCTTGGAATGCTCGGCCTCGATATGCCCGATCTCGTGCCCGATGATCGCCGCCAACTGCCCCTCGGTCGCCGTCAGATGCAACATCCCCTCATGCACGCCGATCTTGCGCCCCGGCAGCGCGAAGGCATTGGCGCTGGGATCGGCGAAGACCGCGAATTCCCAGTCGCCCGGCGAATGCCCGGCCGCGCGCAAAAGCCGGCCGGCCACCCGTCCCACGACGTCCGCGTAGTCGGCATTCGACGACAGCGGCTTCGTCGCTGTCATGTCCTGCCAAGCGGCGATCCCCATCCGCTCGGCTTCTGCGTCCGAGATGAGGGAGACATCGTCACACCCAGCGACGCCAGCGGCGACGGGGGCGAGGGTCAGGAAACGGCGGCGGGACAGACAAGATCGACACATGGGAACATAGCGCGGAACGCCCCCATTCGGTTTCGTACAAATTGTGAAAAGGGGTCCCCGAAAGGACCCCAATTCGTGAAGAACCGCTTCTAATGCACCACCGCATCCTGCGGCGGCGTGCGGTCGCTGGTCGCCAATCGCTCGCCGATCAGCAGCCCATCTTCACTCGCTCGGACCGGAATGACGCTGTCATCGCCAACTTCTCCAGCCAGGATCATCTCGGCCAAGGGGTTCTGCAAAGCGCGCTGAATCACCCGCTTCAAAGGTCGCGCCCCGAAGACCGGATCGTACCCCTCCTCGGCCAGCCAAGCCTTCGCGCTGTCATCCAATTGCAGCGTGATCTTCCGCCCCGCCAGCCGCTTGGCCAGGCGCGCCACCTGGATATCCACGATCCCGGCCATGTCCTCGCGCGCCAGACGATCGAAGATGATCGTCTCGTCCAGCCGGTTCAGGAATTCCGGCCGGAAATGCGCGCGCACCGCGTCCATCACATCCCGCTTGGCCTCCGCCGCATCCGCCCCCTCGGGCAATTGCGACAACGCCTGGCTCCCCAGGTTCGACGTCAGAATGATCAGCGTCTGCTTGAAGTCCACCCGATGCCCCTGCCCGTCGGTCAGGACACCATCGTCCAAAACCTGCAAAAGCACATTGAAAACATCGGGATGGGCCTTCTCGACCTCGTCGAACAGCACCACCTGATAGGGCCGGCGCCGCACCGCCTCGGTCAGCACGCCGCCCTCGTCGTAGCCCACATAACCCGGCGGCGCGCCGATCAGGCGAGCAACCGCATGCTTCTCCATGAACTCCGACATGTCGATGCGAACCATCGCGCCGTCATCGTCGAAGAGATACTCCGCAAGTGCCTTCGTCAGCTCGGTTTTTCCGACCCCAGTCGGCCCCAGGAACAGAAACGACCCAAGCGGCCGCGCCTCGTCGTGCAGGCCGGCGCGCGCCCGGCGAACGGCATTGGCGACAGCGGTCACCGCCTGGCCCTGCCCGATGACCCGGCGCCCGATCTCGTCTTCCATGCGGAGCAGCTTCTCGCGCTCGCCCTCCAGCATCTTGGACGTCGGGATCCCGGTCCAGCGCTCGACCACGGCCGCGATCTGCTCGGGCCGCACGGCCTCCTCGACCATCAGGTCATTCTCACCGTCCTCGGCCTCGGCCAGCTTGCGCTCCAGTTCCGGAATACGCCCATATTGCAGCTCGCCCGCCTTGGCGAAGTTGCCGTCCCGCTTGGCCTGGTCCAACTCGACCCGCGCGTGGTCCAGCTCCTCCTTGAGGCCGCGCGCGGAATCCAACTTATCCCGCTCCGACTGCCACTTGGCGGTCATCTCGGCGCTCTGCTGCTGAAGCTCGCTGAGCTCCTTCTCCAGCTTCTCCAACCGATCCTGGGACGCCTGATCATCCTCCAGGCGCAAAGCCTCGACCTCGATCTGCTTCTGCAGGATGTCGCGGTCCAAAGCGTCCAATTCCTCGGGCTTCGAATCCACCTCCATCCGCAGACGCGAGGCCGCCTCGTCCATCAAGTCGATGGCCTTGTCGGGCAGGAAGCGGTCGGTGATATACCGGTTCGACAAAGTCGCCGCCGCCACCAAGGCGCTGTCCGAGATCCGCACACCGTGGTGCAGCTCGTATTTCTCCTTGATGCCGCGCAGGATCGACACGGTGTCCTCGACCGTGGGCTCATCCACCACCAAGGGCTGGAACCGCCGCGCCAAGGCTGCATCTTTCTCCACATACTTGCGGTATTCATCCAGCGTGGTGGCCCCCACGCAATGCAACTCACCCCGCGCCAGAGCCGGCTTGATCAGGTTCGCCGCATCCATGGCGCCATCGCTCTTCCCGGCGCCGACCAGCGTATGCATCTCGTCGATGAAGAGGATGATCTCGCCCGCGGCCGCGGTCACCTCGTTCAGAACGGCCTTCAACCGCTCCTCGAACTCGCCGCGATACTTCGCGCCGGCGATCAGCGCGCCCATATCCAGCGCCATCAGCTTCTTGTTCCGCAAGCTCTCCGGCACGTCGCCATCCACGATCCGCAGCGCCAGCCCCTCGGCAATCGCCGTCTTCCCGACCCCGGGATCCCCGATCAGCACCGGGTTATTCTTCGTCCGACGGCTCAGCACCTGCATCGCCCGCCGGATCTCCTCGTCCCGACCGATGATCGGGTCGATCTTCCCCTCACGCGCCGCCTCGGTCAGATCGCGGGCGTATTTCTTCAGGGCTTCATACGAATCCTCTGCGGAAGCACTATCCGCCGTCCGCCCCTTCCGCACATCGTTGATGGCGGCATTCAACGCCTGGGCATTCACCGCGCCCGCATCCAACGCGTCCTTTGCCTTGGACTTCACCATGGCCAGCGCCATGAGCACGCGTTCCACGGGTACGAAAGAGTCGCCCGCCTTGGTCGCGACCTTCTCGGCCTCGTCCAACACGCGGGTCAATTCGCGGCCCACATAGACTTGGCCCCCATCGCCCGACACTTTCGGCAGCTTGTCGACGGCGGCATCCACGGCCTCGCGCACCCGATCCGGCGCGCCGCCCGCGGCGGCGATCAGGTTCGCGGCCATGCCCTGGTCGTCATCCATAATCGCCTTGAGCAAATGCTCCGGCACGAGCTGCTGGTTGCCCTCGCGCATGGCAATCGTCTGCGCGGCCTGCAGGAACCCCCGGGCACGCTCTGTGAACTTCTCCAAGTTCATGTCTCTCTCTCCTCTCAAGCACCCGCGATGGCACCGCCCCGTCTGGGCACGGCATCCGGTCGGGCCTCACGGAAATGAGATGGGAACCCTGTTGCCGATCTGCAACCCGGGTCCGAGACGCAAAACGGGCGCCGATCCCCCCGGATCGGCGCCCGTCTTCAGATCGAACAGAGCGTCACTTATAGACGCTTTCCTTCCCGAAATGCTTGGTCAGCAAGTAATAGAACACCGCCCGATATTTATAGGCATTCGACTTGCCGTATTTCTCGGTGACGGCATCCAACCCCTCGTCCAGCTTCGGGCCGTCCGAGAGGCCGAGCTTCTTGATCAGGAAGTTGTTCTTAACCGTCTCCATCTCGCCCGGAGAGCTCGTCGACACCGTCTCACTGTCGCGGTTGTAGATCGACGGGCCACAGCCGATCGTGACCTTGCGCAGCAAGTCCACATCGGGCTCCTCGCCGACCTTCGTCTTCACGTCATTGATGTATTTGCCGATCAATTCGTCGCGCTTGCTCATGGATGTCCCTCTTTTATGCGGTCCAGGACGCAGACCGCGCCCCCCGGGCGCGATATTTGCCGTTACGGCAGCGGCAGGGAAAGAAAAAAGTTACCGGCAACTGCCCCAGCCCACCGATTGCATGTGGAAATGATCGGCATGGAGCGCGTTGAAATCGGGGCCCAGCACCGTCACGAACCATCGGCAGGCGCTGCCATGCAGCTCTCGCCAGAAGACGCCGACGGCGCCCGGATCGTCCCACCCGTCCAGCAATTCCAATCGCCGCCCATCCGACAGCGTCACCCCCGCCACATCCACCGCTTCGCCGGTCGCATGGGTGCTGAGCCGTGTGCCGCCGCGGATCGGGCGGCAATTGTAGCTGCCCTGATGGCGCATCGAGACGATGTCGGCGCCCAGACCTTCGGTTGCCGGCTTGACGCCGTGCTCGGTCCATAAAGCCAGGCGCAAGGCAGCGGCGCAGGTCGTTTCCATGGGCGACATTGACACGCCCGCCACCGCGGTCAGCTCAACCCTGGGGTCGATGCCGCATCCGCCTTCGGCCGTCAGCGCCGGCTGAGATTGAAAGACGGCACCGGTCTGCAAGGCAGCCAGACAGGTTTCATCTGAAGACAGGGCCCGACGCAGTTGAAGGCCCGTCAAACCACCGGGCTCGGCGGCGACGTCCAGATCGCGGAGCGGGTGCCACCCCTGGGGCAGCGGCGTCCGGGGATCCATCAGAAGCCACCACCCGCCCCAGACCAGGGCGCCCAAAAGGCCGAGCCGGACAACGATGCGAAGGATGAGGTGGGCGGTAGGCATGGGCCATCAATGCCCGCCCGAACCGCCACAGAAAAGGGGCCCCATCGGGGCCCCTTTAGTCCATCAGACCGGACTGGGATCAGTAGGCGTCGCCCACGGTCATGCCGAGGGGCAACACTTCGCCCTGCTGGTCCCATTCAGGCATGTTTTCCAGCTCTTCCTCGGTGAAGGCGTCGATCTGCAACGAATCGTCGTTCATCGAAAAGCGGTCCAGCGGGATGGCGACCGAATGCTCGCCCAGGCCCAGGAAACCGCCCACGCCGACCACGGCCAGCAACTCACCGCCACCGGCAATCAGACGGTCGATCTCGCCGACGTCTTCACCCGTCGCGCCCAGCACGTTCATGCCGACCAGGTCCGAAACGCGCGCTTCGGCGAAGGAGCCATAGAGGCCGGCAGCATCGGGCGTGACCAGCGAACCTTCGGCATCCGCCATCTGCGACTGATCGGTCACGGCGATGTTCGGATCGTCAGTCTCTTCGACCACGACATTGGCGTCGGCTTGCTCGACCTGAATGTCGGCATCGGCGGCCTGCTCGATATTCACCTGGGGCTCGGCTTCGGTAATCTCGACATTACCCTCACCCTCGGTTTCAATGGCGACGTTGGCGTCGGCCTGCTCGACCTGGATGTCGGCATCGCCGGCGCGATTCACGTTGATCTCAGGCTCGGCAGAGGTGACCTGAACGTTCGGCTCGCTCTCCTCGATGGTGATCCGCGGCTCGGGACGCACGAAGCGCACGATCGGCTGCGGCTGCTCGACGGCGATCTCGGGCTCGGCCGTGGCGACGTTCACGTCGGGCTCGGGCATGCGGACGGTGATCGTCGGCTCGGGGATGCGGACGGTCACTTCGGGCTGAGCCTGCTCGATGGTGATGATCGGCGCCTGCTGCTCGACGGTCACGGTCGGCTCGGCGACGGTCACGGTAATCTCGGGCTGGGCCTGCTCGACCAGCACTTCGGGACGGGCCTGATCGACGGTCACGGTCGGGTCGTCGACGGTGACGTCGACGGTCGCGTCGGGCTGTTCGACGACGATTTGACCCCCCAGGGCGGCGGCGCCGGCAGCGTCGCCTTCCAGGACGATCGGGTTGCCGTCATCGTCGAGCGCGTTCTCGATCATCGGATCTTCGGCTTCGGAATTGCCGTCCAGATCGGCCGTCTGCGCGACGATGGGCGTGGTCAGAAGGGCGGCAATGGCCACGCTGGACAGAAGCAGCTTGTGCTTGGTCATGGGAAACTCCCCGGTTGTTGATTGCAGTGAAAAAACAACACGGTATTCCCCGATTCCGTTCCGGAAATAACTCTGGAACGGAATCGGGAACCCAAGACCCATTTGGTGCGTCTACTCCGACGATCCGCCGCGATTACTCGGTCACGGGCGTCCCGTTTTCCGGATTCAGCGGCGTGCCGGACACGGTGACGTTGCGGGGCAGTTCCTCGCCATCTCCGGCCCAGGCCTCCATGGCTTCCAGGTCGGTCCGCGCCAGGGTTTGAAGCTGCACGCCGCCTTCCACAGGCGCCATCTCGGCCAGGGGAACGGCAACGTCATGTTCGCCGAAGCCCAGGAAGCCGCCCACGCCGACCACAGCCATGACGTTGCCATCGGCCGAGACCAGGCGCTCGATCTCGCCGACATTCTCGCCGGTTCCTTCCAAGACGTTCTGGCCCAGCAGGCTGGCTACGGCCACGTCTCCGAAGGCGCCGTATCCGCCTTGCGCAGGCGCGGCGGGCGCCGCTTCGGCGGTCGCCGTCGAATCTTCGGTGACGGGCTCTTCCACCACCGTCTGCTGGGCCATTGCCGGCAAGGCGGCCAGGGCCAGAACGGCGGCGGAGACTTTCATAGAATGACGTAAGATCATGATGTGACTCCCGGGTGATGCCCAGCCTATGCCGGGTCCGACAGCAATCTAGACAGGCCGGCGCCCTCCGACAGCCAGCAGACGCTTCGGCGGCATAACCGGCTGAAAACCTGCCCGAACACCCCTGGGCCATCGGCCAAAAAAGGCCGTGCCTCCGATCTGCGGAAACACGGCCATGTTTTGCCGATTGTCAGCGATCAGTAACGATAATGCTCCGGCTTGAAGGGGCCATCGGGCGAGACGCCGATATAGGCGGCCTGTTCGGGATCCATCTTGGTCAGCTTCACGCCGATCCGGTCCAGATGCAGCCGGGCGACCTTTTCGTCCAGATGTTTGGGCAGAATGTAGACGCCCGGCGCATAGTCCTCACCCTTCGTCCACAGCTCGATCTGCGCCAGCACCTGGTTGGTGAAGCTGGCCGACATTACGAAGGATGGGTGGCCGGTGGCATTGCCCAGGTTCAGCAGGCGCCCTTCCGAAAGCAGGATGATCCGATTGCCCGAGGGCATCTCGATCATGTCCACCTGTTCCTTGATATTCGTCCATTTGTGGTTCTTCAGGTTCGCCACCTGAATCTCGTTGTCGAAATGGCCGATATTGCCGACGATCGCCATGTCCTTCATCTCGCGCATGTGCTC
>JBCCCB010000110.1:0-11845 GCA_039033775.1 Pseudomonadota bacterium
GCCCGGGTGAACCGCGGGGCGGCCCAAGTCCAGGCGTAGAAGGCCTCGCGGTTGCGCATCTGCCCGGTCAGGGTCGCGTAGTCGGTGGAAAGGCGTGTCTCGACGCTGATGCCAAGGCCTTCCCACATCGCCGCGATCGCCTCGCCGACGGGTTTGTTGTAGGGACGGTTCGAATGTGGGGTCAGGTCGACCACGATCTCCAAGTCGGCCGGGTCCCCGTACCCCGCCTCGGCCAACAGCTCCAACGCCCGGTCGGGGTCGTAGCTCGTGACCGGCTTATCGGCGTCATAGCCCATGGACCCCGGATAGAAGGGGCTGACGGACGCGCCGTCGGTGGACCCGTAGCCCTGGAGGATGAACTCCACGATCGCCTCGCGGTCGATTGCGTGGGACAGCGCCTGGCGGACCTTGTGGGCATCCGATCCCACCTCCCACCAATTGCCCTGGGCCCAAGGCGGCGTGTCCTCTTCATCGTAGGTCGGATCCAGGTACATCCCCAAGAACTGCACGGTGACCATATTCACCCCGACCATGGCCTTGACCTGGAGGCCGGCGGCCTCCGCCTCGGCGATCTGGTCGTAGACGATGCTGGTGACATGGGCCTCGCCCGACTTGAGCATGGCCAGCCGAACCGACGGATCGTTCACCTTGCGCCATGTGATCGATGCGAGATTCGGGGCTTCGTGCCAATGGTCCTCGACCGCCGTGACGGTGATGCGATCACCGAAGGTGTGGCTTTCGAACTGAAATGGGCCGGACCCGATCGGGTTTCGCCCAGCCTCTTCGACGCCGACCTCCTCGGCGTATTTCTTCGACATGATGGGCATGTGGAAGAATACGTCGGTCAGTTCCTCGGGGAAATCCCAGCCGATCTTGGTCAGATGGAAGGTCAGCGAATGGTCATCATGCACCTCGATCCGATCAATGAAGGACCGGAAGCGATCTGCGTGGCCGTTGCGGGACGTCTCGTCGCGCGCGAGCGTCATCGAATAGACGACATCTTCGGCCGTGACCGGCCCCCAATCTCCGTGAAACTGCGCATTGTCGACCAGGTCGATGGTCAGGGCGCGGCGATCGTCGGACCAGGACATCGCTTCGGAAAGCGATCCGTGCCCCGTCGTGATTTCGCCATCCTCCGGGGACCGGATCAGCAGGCTATCGTAGATCGCGAGGCCCGCCGATTGCAGGGCCGGACCCGTCGAGGCCGCCGTCCAGGACTCGTCGCCCAGCGAGTTCACCGCAATGACCAGATCGCCGGACGGCTCTGCCATTGCGGCATTGGGCAAACCGATGCTTAGCGTCAGCGCGATGGTTGCCAGCCTCGTTACCTTTCGAAGTCTTAGGAACATGTCCGATCTCTCCCATCAGATCATTTCAGAATGCCGCAGCCTGACCTGACGGTCGCGAATACAGCTTAGGTAAACGTTTACCTATGGTAGGAGAGCAAGACGGATCGGGCAAGAAGAATTGCGGATCGATCCAAGACTTTCGACAGACGACCGAGCGACCGAGGGGGTAGGACGCTGCCCCTGATGACAACGATGGGTAGGCCCGATCTCCAACGAGAGAGGCCCCACTTCGAAGGCTTGGCGGCACCAACCCGTCTGGCCTAGGTAGGGCCACGAAAACATTATGGCGCCGGTCGCGGCGCAAAATCGCGAGCCGATGACCATGGCTGATACGTTGAGCAGTCGAAGCCTGGACGCCGTCCAAGGTGTTGCGTCGATCAAGGACGTCGCTCGACGGGCCGGCGTCTCCATCGCGACCGTCTCGCGCGTCTTGAACGACCCCGATACCAACCGCGCCTCCCATGAGACCAAGGAACGGATCCTGACGGCGTCGAGGGAGCTGAGCTACACGCCCAGTCAGTCCGGAACCTCCCTGCGCATGGGAACGTCGCGTCTGGTGTCCTTCTTCATCCCGAACTCGAACATCCCCTATATGAGCGCCCTGACGGATTCTCTGGAAACGGCATTCAGCGACAGCAACCTGCACATGATCCTGTGCAACACCCATGACGATCCGGCCCAGCAGGACCGGCACCTGCAAGAGATGATGTCCTATCAGGTGAAGGGCATCGTCATGCTGGCCGCCATCGATACGGACCTCTTGCGCGCGACCTTGCGCCACGGTCTTCCGATCCTGTTTCTCAACCGTCGCCCACCCACCGGATTCTCGGCACCCTATGTGGGGATCGACAATTATGGGGCCGGCAAGGATGTCGCCCAATACTTCCTGCAGCGCGACCACCTGCCGGCAGGTCTGCTTCTGGGTAGCAAGCAGAGTTCGACCACCTTCGACCGCTTTAAAGGCTTCGCGGATGAGCTGGCCGCGCATGGTGTTGAACTGGATGAGACCAAGGTGATCGAAACACCGAACCTGTCGACCGAAGACTGCTACGCGGCGGCGATGCGGCTGTTGCAGACGACCCCGCGCCCCAGGGCGATTTTCTGCACCAACGATTTCCGCGCCTACGCAGCCTACAAGGCCTGCCGGGACTTGGCGCTGCGCGTCCCCGAGGACGTCGCTCTCTTCGGCTTCGACGACAGCCCGATGAACGGCATGATCGCGCCCTGGCTCGACACCATCCGCGCGCCATACGAGACGTTCGGGACGGCGGCGAAAGATCTGTTCGAGAAGATCTGGGCGGATAGCGAAGATGAGACGAACCTCGATCGCATTCTCCCGCATCAAGTGATTATCCGGACGGAGTGATTTGGACGCTATCGGAGGCCGGTCACTCGGCGAAGTTCCGAACGAAGAAAGTCCAGGAACAGGTCCAGCGGGGCTTGAACGACCTGATCGGGGCGAATGAGAAGCTGGACGTCGAACGGTACCCGTTCGGAAAGCGGCAGGGTTTTCAGATCGTGATGCGCGAAGAGGCTGGAAGCGAAATTGTCGGAAATGGCACAGCATTTCAGCGTCGAGACGAGGCCGGTCGCAATGGCAGGCGAGACGGCGGTGATGAAGCGGGGCGGCACGATCCCCCGCCGCGCAAGCGTATCGAGGAGGAGCTTGCCCACCGGTCCGCGTCGCGACGGCATCACGCATTTCAACTCCGCCAACATCTCCAGCGGCAATTCCGACCTGTCTGCCAGGGCGTGGTCTCTCGGGACGATTGCAACGATCTCGCCCTCTCCGACCTTCTCGCTCGACAATCCGGCCGGCGCCCGGACACCTGCCGCCAGGCCGACATGGGTGGTGCCCTCGCGCAGGGCGCGAACCTGCGTTGCGCCGCCACCGATATCGATCTCGATATGGACGTGCGGGTGAACCCGTTTCACCTCGGCAATGGCATTGGGCAACACTTCGTAGGCCAAGAGGCTGGGAACGGCCATGATGCGAAGCGTCTCCCCCTCGCCGGTCTTCAGCCGCCCGATCGTCGCCTCGATCTGGTCGACCTTCTCGAAGGCGCCGGCGGATTCGTGATAGAGTACGTCGGCCTCGCGCGTGGGCTTCAGTCGACCTTTGACGTTGACGAATAGCTTCAGCCCGACCTCATCCTCGAAGATGCGCAGGTGTCGGCTGACGGTTGGTTGGGCGAGGCGCAGTTCTGCCCCCGAGCGACTGACGCTCAGAGTCTCGTAGACCGACCGGAAGATCGAAAGACGCTGCAGGTTCATGTGAGCGATCCGCTTGAACTATAGCTATATGCTATAGCAATAACAACATTCTTATATTGTGCTATGGCGTCATGACATCGAACCTTTCGGACAGGTTCGATGATGACATATGCGCCCTTCCTCTTCCTGACCGTCGCGCTGTTCGCCGGAACCGCGATTGCGTACCTGATCGGCGCAAGTTCCGTCCTGGGCTTCTGGGTCACCGGAAAGGAGGGATTTCTTGCAGCCCTTCCCCAACGGGTCTTCAGCCAACTCGACGTCTTCGCCTTCTTGGCGATGCCGCTTTTCATCCTGGTCGGAGAACTGATGAACCGGGGCGGGATCGCCGACGCTCTGATCCGTTTCTCCATGTCGATCATGGGCCGGCTTCGCGGCGGCCTGGGCCACGTCAACATCATGACGAGTGTCTTTTTCGCCGGGGTCTCGGGCTCGGCCACCGCGGATGCGGCGGCCTTGGGCAACACACTCGTGCCGGCGATGGAGAAGGAAGGCTATTCGCGCGACTACGCGGCCGCCGTGACGGCCGCTTCTTCGATCATCGGGCCGATTATCCCGCCATCGATCATCCTGATCTTCTACGGCGCCGTCATGAACACCTCCGTCGTGGCCCTGTTCGCCGCGGGCATCGTGCCCGGCCTGCTCTTGGCCTTCGTTCTGATGGTCCTCAATGCCGGCATGGCGATCCGGCACGGTCACCCGGGCGGCCGGGGCTCGCACCTTCCGTCGTTCCTGCCGTCGCTGCTGGCCGCGCTGCCCGCCTTGTCCCTGCCCGTCATCATTCTCAGCGGCATTCTTCTTGGCATCATGACCCCGGCAGAGGCCGCCGGGATGGCCGTCTTCGCCGCTGGTCTAGTCGGCGCGATGTACGGCAAGTTGAGTATCTCGGACGTGGTCGCCGCCATTGGCCGGACAGTCATGCTCACCGGGGCGATCTTCGTCATCCTGATCGCCATCGCGACCTTCGGATATCTCTCCTCGCTTCTTCAAGTTCCGCAGAAGATCGGGGCTTCCATCGAAGCGCTGGGGCTGAGTCAGACCGGCTATCTGCTCCTGCTGAATACCGTTTTCTTAGGTGCAGGAATGATCATGGACGTGAAGGCGGCCGTCGCGCTGCTCGGTCCGCTGTTGATCCCACCGGCGCTGCTTCTCGGCGTCGATCCCACGCATATGGGGATCATCGTCGGCTTCAATCTGACGGTCGGCCTCCTCACCCCGCCGCTCGGGGGCGTTCTGCTGATCCTCTCGACGGTGGTCGACATCAGCTACTGGCGCCTCGTCCGGGTCGTTCTTCCCTTTCTGCTGGCCGAGATCGCCGTCCTTCTGGTGCTGATCTTCGTGCCGGACATCGCCCTCGCACTGCCCCGCCATCTCGGCTTCGTCGACTAGCACCCAAACCTCAACCGAAGACCCAAAGGGAGAAGTCAGATGCTAAGATCATTCACTTTCGCGGCGACCATCGCCATGGCCCCGACCACAGTCCTGGCAGACGACGTGCTGATCGCCTTGTCGGGGACGGAGGACATCGAGAAGAACGGCGAATACGTCTTCATCTCGGCCTTCTCGGATCACCTGGCCGAGAACGGGATGGATGTGGTCGTCCATCCCTCCAACACGCTGGGCGCCGAAGACGAACGCTTCGACCAGACTTCGCAAGGTCTTATCCAAGTCAACATGGCCAGTCCGGCCATGGTCTATAGCCTGGCGCCGATCACCAAGGGCCTCTACCTGCCGTTCCTCTTCGACAGCAACGAAGGCTTCGACGCGGCCATCGAGAACGGTCTTATGGACGAGATCAATGCCGAGCTTAGCCCGCATGGCATCCGCCTGATGGGATTTTCCATGCGCGGCGGTCAGGCCGGACTTTTCAATTCGTCGACGCCCGTGGACGAGCTGTCGGATACCGAAGCCCTACGCCTGCGCGGCAAGGATGGTGAGCAGGTCAAGATGTTCGAGGCCTGGGGCTCTGCCGGCACGATCGTCAGTTGGGGCGAAATCGCCAATGCGTTGCAGACCGGTGTGGCGGACGGCTACTTTAACCCGCCGGCCTCGGCGCTCCTCTTCGGGCACACCGACATCCTCAAGCATTACACTCCGCTCGATGCCGGGCCGTCGGCCCGGATGATCCTCGCCTCACAGGATTGGTACGAGGGCCTTTCGGACGAAGAACGGCAGGTGATCGATGCGGCTGCCGAAAGGGGCGTCGCGGCGAACCGCGACTGGGCCGAGACCTGGTCGGCCTCCGCGCTCGACCAATTGGTCGAGCAGGGCGTGACCGTGACCGAACTGGCCGATGGCGAGAAGGAGAAGTTCGTCGAAGCCAGCATGGAGGTCTGGCCGCTCGTCTCCTCCGACGCCGAGATAGAACGGCTTCTGCAGGCGCGCGGCAGCTAGGCCTGACCCGTGACCCCGCTTGAGACGCATATCTTGCCCCGCACGGCCGCGGCCTTGGACCGGCTGAGCGCGGGTTTGGATCGCCTGATGCGCGTCGCGGCGGGGATCTTCCTGCTCGCCATGGTGGCGACGATCGGCCTTCAGGTCGTCGCCCGCTATGTCTTCAGCTCCCCGCCGCCCTGGACCGAGGAGGTCGCGCGCTATGCCATGGTCTGGGTCGGTTTGCTGGGGGCGACCATCTCGTTCAAAGCGGGGTTCGATCCGACCCTGTTCCGGATGACGGAGAAGGTGCCAGGCTGGCTCCGGGCCGTCGCGACGCCGATCCGCGGCCTGGCCGTCTTGATCTTCCTCGCTCCGATCCTGTGGTATTCCTTCTTCGGCCCGAACATGAACCCGGCCCGCGGCTTCCTCACCCGACATTCCAACCTCAAGGCCGAGACGTTCGATCTGTCCACCATCTTCGTGGCCGTGGGCGTGCCCCTCTTCGTGGTCGTGATCTTCATTCACGGCCTCGCGGCGCTTGCCGTGGCCTCGTCCGACGCCCACAGAAAGGAGGCCTGACATGGTCCGCCCCGAAGACATCCGGTCCATGAATGCCCTGATCGACTTCGCCGTCGATCTGCGACGTGACATCCACAAACATCCCGAAACCGCGTTCGAGGAGGTGCGAACCGCCAGCCTTGTGGCCGACCGGCTCCGGGAGTTGGGACTGGAGGTCCATACCGGGCTGGCGCAGACCGGCGTGGTCGGCATCTTGGAAGGTAGAAGGCCGGGACCGCGCACGATCGGCCTCCGGGCCGATATGGACGCGCTTTTCATCCGGGAGGAAACCGGTCGGCCATACCAATCCACCGTGGACGGCAAGATGCATGCCTGCGGCCATGACGGTCACACCGCCATGCTTCTAGGCGCGGCCGAATATCTCACCGCCAATAACGACTTCGAAGGGCGCGTGGCGTTCATCTTCCAACCCGCCGAAGAGAGCGAGGGCGGCGCCCGCGTCATGGTCGAAGAGGGTCTGTTCGAGCAATTCCCGTGCGATGCCGTCTACGGCCTGCACAACCTGCCGGGCCAACCGGTGGGCACGTTCGTCACCACGAGGGGGCCGTTCTGCGCGGCCGGAGATACATGGCAGGTCGACTTTAACGGGAGCGGCGGTCATGGTGCTTTCCCACATAAGGCCACCGATCCTACGGCCGCGCTTGGCGCCTTCCTGACGGCCTACCAGATGATCGTGGCGCGGAAAGTCCCGCCCCACGACGCGGCCATTCTGAGCATTGGCCTCATCGAAGGCGGACACTTTTCATCGCCCAACATCATCCCATCCACCGTGCGTGTCCGGGGCACGGCGCGGAGTTTCCAGCCCGCAATCCGGGACATTCTGGAAACCGGCCTAAGGAGCGTGGCCACCGACTGCGCGGCCCTGCACGGCTGTCAGGCGGACGCCACGTATATCCGCCGATACCCGCCCGTGGTGAACCATGACGCCCAGACGGATATCGCCGTCGCCGCCGCGATCCGGACGGCCGGACAGGACGCCGTCGAACCCGATGCTCCGACGCAAGGCGGGTCTGAGGACTTCTCCTTCATGCTGCAAAAGGTCCCCGGCTGCTTCATGATGATCGGAAACGGCGGCGGCCCCGATGCGAGCTTCGTCCACACGCCGACCTACGACTTCAACGACGATGTGATTCCCCATGGCGTTGCCTATTGGATCAATGTCGTGGGGCAGGAACTCGGGTCGAAGACCTGATGTCGATTTCGCAAGATCTCGCGGAACTGGTGCACGGGGCCGATATCGAGGCGCTCCCGTCGGTCGGCTTGGATCGCGCGCGACGGGCGATCTACGATTGTCTGGCCTGCGTTCTGGCGGGCCACGGCGCCGATCCATCCCGCGCCGTGCAATCCGGCATGGCGATCTCCGGTGGCACAGGGCCCGTCCCGGTCCTGGGAACGGATCTGACGCTCGCCCCCGGACCCGCTGCGTTCGCGAACGGAACGGCGGCCCACGCCCTCGACTTCGACGATAACTTCGTCCCCGGCCTCACCCATGCCTCCGCCGTCATGGTGCCGACCCTGATCTCGGCGGCGTCCCTTGGCCAGGACGTCACGCTTGGCGATCTTCTGGCGGCCTATTGCGCCGGGCTCGAAGTCCAGGCCCAGATCGGCCGTCGGATGCAGCCCGACCACTACGCCCAAGGGTGGCATTCCACGACCACCATCGGCGCCGTCGGAGCGGCCGCCGCCGCCGCGCGGCTTCTCCGGGCGAATGTGGACGAGATCCTCGCCGCCATGAGCATTGCGAGCAGCACTGCCGGCGGCTCGAAGCTCCAATTCGGCACCCCACTCAAGCCGGCCCATGCCGGGCTCGCCGCGCGGAATGGTGTCACGGCCGCGTGCCTTGCCAAGTCGGGCTTGCGCGGGCAGGCGGAATTCATCGAAGGCGATTGGGGAATGATCGACCTTTTCGGCGGCCCCAAAGCAGAGCCGTCTGACATTGAGTCGGGGCGCTGGGCGATCGAGACCGACGGACTTTGGGTCAAGCGTTTCCCCTGCTGCGGCGCCGCGCACAAAGCGCTGGATTGCATCGTCGACCTTTGCCGCCAGCAGCCGCTCAACCTGGACGACGTGGCTCAGGTCACGGCCTTCCTGCCGCAGATGCTGGCGGACAACTTGCGCTTCGACGTGCCGAAGGATGCGAGCGAGGCACGCTTCAGCTTCTCCTACCCGGCCGCCTTGTTGATCGCGAATGACCATCTCTCGCTTGAGGATTTCACCGACCGAGAGGTGTGTAGGTCCGAGATCAAAGCCCATCTCCCGAAATTCACGCGACAAGTCGTGCCCACCCACTCCCCGACGGCCGACAGCGTCCAGGTCGAGATCGCGCTCAGGTCGGGCCGCAGGCTCTCGCACGCCGTCACTTTCGTCGCAGGCTCTCCGGAGAAGCCGCTCGATCGGCAGGCCATGCAGCGCAAGGTCGAGGACTGCCTCGATTTCGGCGGCACGGCCGATCACGAATACTGGCTATCATCACTGCTGGACTTGGGGCTGGATGCCGATATCGGCGACTGGCTGTCTAGACGACCGGCATCGGGCAGTCCGGCGGTGGCACGGATCGCCGCGCCGACCCCGACCGAAGCGGTCTGAAACCAGAAGGGGGGCCGACATGGCGAAGACCCGCAACGTCATCATCACCTGCGCCGTCACGGGCGCGATCCACACGCCGTCCATGTCGCCGCACTTGCCGGTCACGCCGGACGAGATCACCCAGGCGTCGCTCGAGGCCATCGAAGCCGGCGCGTCGATCGTCCATCTCCATGCTCGCGATCCCGAAACCGGCCGCCCGACCCAGGACCCCGAGGCGTTCCGCCCTTTCTTGGAACGGATCAAGCAGGGATCCGATGCGGTCATCAACATCACGACCGGCGGCAGCCCCCATATGCCGGTCGAGGAACGCTTGCTGCCGGCCACAACCTTCGCCCCCGAGATCGCGACGCTCACCATGGGATCGCTCAATCTCGGGCTCTATCCCATGCTGAACCGCTTCACCGAATTCCAGCACGATTGGGAACGGCCGCATCTGGAGAAAAGCCGCGACCTCGTGTTCAAGAACACGTTCCAGGATATCGAGGAATCGATGCGCCGGATCGGCGATCAGGGGTCTCGGTTCGAATTCGAATGCTGGGACGTCTCGCATCTCTATTCGCTGGCCCATTGCCTGGACCGGGGCCTCGTGAAGCCACCGCTCTTCGTGCAGACGATCTTCGGCATCCTGGGGGCCATCGGCGGCCATGTCGAGGACGTGGCACATATGAAACGCACGGCAGACCGGCTCTTCGGCGATGACTACGTCTGGTCGGTCCTCGGCGCCGGCCGGCTCCAGATGCCGATCGCCGCCATGTCGTTGGCCATGCGCGGCAATGTGCGTGTCGGCCTGGAAGACTCGCTCTGGGATGGACCAGGCAATCTGGCGAAATCGAACGCGGATCAGGTCCGTCGGGTTCGCATGCTCCTCGACGGCCTCGGGTTAGAACCGGCCAGCCCGTCCGAGGCGCGGTCGCTCCTGTCGCTGAAGGGCGGGGACGCGGTCAATTTCTAGCGGACGGATGTGGGAAACCGGAACCGGAGAATAGGATGGATCTTCAGCTTGAAGGGGCGCGCATCTTCGTCAGTGCCGGTGGATCCGGGATCGGTCGCCAGATCGTCGGCGCCTTTCTGGAAGAAGGCGCCTCGGTTCAGTATTGCGACGTCGACGCGGCATCCCTCGACGCCACCGCCCAAGCTTTGCCCGACGCCCGGGGTCATCATTGCGACGTCGCGGATCGAGCGACTGTCCAGGCGGTTATCGAGACCTCGGCCGCCGAGATGGGTGGCCTCGACATCTTGGTGAACAATGCCGGGATCGCGGGCCCGACCGGTCGGCTGGAGGAGGTCGACGCCAAGGCCTGGGAACACTGCATCACCATCAACCTGGTCGGTCAGTATAATTGCGCCCGCGCCGCCATCCCGTTCCTGCGCGACAGCCCCAATGCCTCGATGATCAACATCTCATCCGCCGCGGGCAAGTTCGGCTATCCGATGCGGACTGCCTATGCCGCCTCGAAATGGGGCGTCGTCGGGCTGACCAAATCGCTGTCGATGGAGCTTGGATCGGCCGGCATCCGGGTCAACGCGATCCTGCCCGGCATCGTGGCGGGGGACCGCCAGGACGCTGTGCTGCAAAGCAAGGCCGACAAGCTGGGCGTCCCCTTCGAGGAGCTGGAGCGGGCCGCCCTCGGCCATACCTCCCTGGCGGAATACGTCACGGCGCAGGACATTTCCGATCAGATCCTATTCCTATGCAGTCGCCGCGGGGCGCACGTCTCGGGACAGGCGATCTCGGTCTGCGGCGATCTTCAATCGCTCTATTGACCCCGGCAGGAGGACGCAGATGCCCATCTTCGGCCCGGATGTCGACCTCCGAGATCCCGCCTATATCGATGACAGCGCCCGTCTCTACGGCCGCGTCGTCGTCGAAGCGGGCGCGTCGATCTGGCCGTTCGCCGTGATCCGCTCCGAATGCCACTCCGTCCGCATCGGGGCCCGGACCAATGTCCAGGACCATGTGATGATCCATGAGGGGTTGGACCACCCCACGGTGATCGGCAGCGATTGCTCGATCACCCATCATGCGACACTCCATGGATGCACCATCGGTGACCGGGTGTTGATCGGGATCAACGCCACGATCATGGACGGTGCTTCCATTGGAGACGATTCCATCGTCGCGGGCCACGCAATCGTCACCGAGGGCACGGCGTTCCCGCCCGGCGCCGTCATCGCGGGCGTGCCCGCCAAGCAGGTGGCCACGCGCGCTCTGGCCAAAGCGAACCTGGCCAATGCCCGACACTATCAGGCGCTTGCCGCGAGATATGCCGCCGGCATCTACCGGCTGACCAGACCCAATGACGACGAGAAGGACAGCGTCCCATGACAGGCACTTCGGACCCCATCGACCGCCGTCCCGTCGAGACGCTCCGCGCGGACGTGTTCATCGCCGGCGGCGGAGCAGCGGGCGTGGCGGCGGCGGTGACGGCCGCGCGGCAGGGCTGTCGGGTCGTGCTCGCCGAACGCTATGGCTTCTGCGGCGGCGGGGCCGTGGCCGGCCTCTCGGGCACGATCTGCGGGCTCTATGAGGCCGCCGACGGCGACGCACCCCCCAATAAGGTCGTCCACGGCTTCGTCGACGAGTTCATCGACCTCATGGAAGCCCGCGGCGGCCTCTCCGGGCCGGTGCGCTACGGAAAGACCTATACCCGCGTCCACGATCCGCTCGTCTGGCGCGAAGCGGC
>JBCCCB010000111.1:0-11726 GCA_039033775.1 Pseudomonadota bacterium
ATCGACGGCGGCACCGAGAGCCTGCGCGCCCGGGTCTTCGACCTGACCGGCCAATCCCTCGGCGACCATGCGGCCAAGTACGACACCGACTACCCGGCCCCCGCCCAGGCCGAGCAGGACCCGGAGGCCTGGTGGCGGGCCTGCGGCGCGGCGGCGCGCGGGGCGGTCGAGGCGGCGGGGGTGGATCCGGCGCAGATCGTGGCGCTGGCCGCCGATACGACGTCCTGCACGGTGGTGGCGCTGGATATGGAGGGGAGGCCGCTGCGCCCCTGTCTCCTCTGGATGGATGTCCGCGCCCATCAGGAAGCGGCGGACGTCCTGGCGACCGGCGATCCGGCGCTGCGGCTCAATGGGGATGGCAAGGGCCCGCTCAGCCCGGAATGGATGCTGCCCAAGGCGCTCTGGATCAAGCGGCACCAGCCGGAGATCTGGGCCAAGGCCGCGAAGGTCGGCGAGTACCAGGATTTCCTGACCCTGCGCCTGACGGGCCGCTGGTGCGCCTCGATCAACAACCTAACCATGCGGTGGCATTACCGCACGGGACAGGGCGGCTGGCCCGATAGCCTCCTGGACAAACTCGACCTATCCGACCTGCGCGCGCTCTGGCCCCAGGAGATCACCGCGCCGGGCGAGGTGATCGGCCCGCTCACGCCCGACGCAGCCGCTCATCTGGGCCTGCCCGAGAGCGTGCAGGTCGTCCAAGGCGGCGCCGACGCCTTTATCGGGATGATCGGCCTGGGTGTGACGCAGCCGGGCGATATGGCCCTGATCACCGGGTCGTCGCATCTGCATCTGGGCATCGCCGAGGTGGAGACCCACGCGCCGGGCGTCTGGGGCACCTATGCCGATTGCGTCTATCCGGGGCGGCACGTGATCGAAGGCGGGCAGACCTCCACCGGGTCCGTCATCGCCTGGTTCAAGCGGAACTTCGCGGCGGAGACGTCCTATGACGACCTCAACGCCGCCGCGGCCAAGCTGCCGCCGGGGGCCGAGGGGCTGCTGGCGGTCGACCATTTCCAGGGCAACCGCACGCCCCATACGGACGCGCTGGCCCGGGGCGCGATCACAGGCCTGACCCTGAAGCATACGCCGGCCCATGTCTATCGCGCCCTGATTGAGGGCGTTTGCCTGGGCACGCGGGCCATCGTGGATGCGTTCGGAGATGCGTTTGCGGCGAAGCGGATCGTGGTTGCGGGCGGCGCGACCAACGCCCCGCTCTGGCTGCAGATCCACGCGGACACGCTAGGCCTGCCGTTGGAGATCACGGAGCAGCCCGAGGCGCCCTGCCTGGGCTCGGCGATCCTGGCCGCCGTGGGCGCGGGCTGCTTCGAGACCATCGACGACGGCTGCGCCGCCATGGTGCGAACGGCGCGGATGGTGGAGCCGGACATGGACGCCCATGCGGCCTACGCGCCGATCTATGCGCGGTATCGGGCGGCTTATGACGCATTGAAGGTCATGCGCGCGTAGACCCCTGGGAGTACTTCAAGTGCAGGCCAGCTTAGCCTGCCTCAGCGGCCCGCTCGTCGGGCTTAGGCGGTCCCTTTGGGCCCACCAGCCGTCCTCGCTGCGGCCCCGCACCGGGTCATCAGGGGGCCAGCCAACGGAATCCTCTTGAACCCTCCGGCGCGCCCATTACCGTGCTACGTCATGACCCGGCGTTAGTCCGGGGCAACTTCTGGGAGGAAGATCATGAAGACACTGACCGTGACCGCCGCCGCCCTGGCGACGACCATGCTGGCTGCGCCTGCTTTCGCTGACGGCCATGCCAAGGACATGGTGACCGTGGTGAAGATCGACGGCATCGCCTGGTTCAACCGCATGCGCGAGGGCGTGGACGAGTATGCCGCCGAGACTGGCATGAACGCCCGCCTGGTGGGCCCGGCCGAGGCCGATCCGCAGCAGCAGGCCGCGCTGATCGAGGACATGATCGCCCAGGGCGTCGACGCGCTGCTGGTCGTCCCGATGTCGCCCGAGGCCATCGAGCCCGTGCTGGGCCGCGCCATGGAGCAGGGGATCACCGTCATCACCCACGAGGCCGCCCAGCAGCAGAACACGGTCTACGACATCGAGGCGTTCCGCAACGAGGAGTTCGGTGCCAACCTCATGGACCGCATGGCGGCCTGCATGGGTGAAGAAGGCGAATATGCTGTCTTCGTCGGCTCGCTCGGCTCCCAAACCCATAACCAATGGGTCGACGGCGCCATCGCGCGCCAGGAGGAAGCCTATCCGAACATGACCCTGGTCGGCGACAAGAACGAGACCTTCGACGACCAGCAGGAAGCCTATGCGCGCGCCCAGGAAGTGCTGCGCGCCTTCCCGAACATCAAGGGCATGCAGGGCTCGGCTTCGACCGACGTGGCGGGCATCGGCCTGGCCATCGAGGAGCGCGGGATGGAGGACGATACCTGCGTCTTCGGAACCTCGCTGCCCTCCATCGCGGGCCAGTACATGGAAACCGGCGCCGTGGACGGCATCGGCTTCTGGGATCCGAAGGTCGCAGGCCAGGTGATGAATGCCGTGGCCATGATGGTCATGGACGGTGAGGAAGTGACCGACGGCATGGATCTGGGCTTCCCCGGCTATGAGAACATCACGCTGGAAGACAAGGTGATCTACGGCCAGGCCTTCGTGGACGTCGATGCGTCCAATATGGCCGACTTCCCGTTCTGATCGAAGCGACCCGTCGTCCCCGGGCTTGACCCGGGGATCTCCCGAACCCCGGAGATCCTCGGGTCAAGCCCGAGGATGACGGCCCAAGCGGTACCGACCGACCTATGACCGATAGCACCGCACCGCTGGTCACGCTGGAGAGCGTGACCAAGCGCTACACCGCCATCACCGCCTTGGACCGCGTGGATATGACGATCCGCGCGGGTGAGGCCGTGTGCCTGGCGGGTGAGAACGGGTCGGGTAAGTCCACGCTGATCAAGGTCCTGGTGGGGGTGGAACAACCGACCCAGGGGCGCATCCTGTTCGACGGCGTGGCACAGGGCCGGATCACCCCGACCGATGCGACCCAGGCCGGGGTGCAGGTCATCTTCCAAGATTTCAGTCTGTTCCCGAACCTGTCGGTCTGGGAAAACATCGCCATCACGGCCGAGCGGGCCACGGGGACCAAGCTGGTCCACCGCGCCCGCGCCAGGGAACGGGCGCTTGAAGTACTGGAGCGCGTGGGTGTCTCGCTCGACCTGGACGCGCGGGTCGAGACCCTGCCTGTGGCGCACAAACAATTGGTCGCCATCTGCCGGGCCCTGGTCTCGGATGCGCGGCTCATCATCATGGACGAGCCGACGACCGCGCTCACCGAACGTGAGGTGGCCCGCCTGCTGGACCTGATCCGCCGTCTCAAGGCCGATGGCGTGGCGGTTCTGTTCGTGTCCCACAAGCTGGCCGAGGTGCTGGAGGTCTGCGAACACGTCGTGGTCCTGCGCAACGGCGAAAAGGTGGCCGACGGCCCCGCGGAAGATTTCGACGCCGCTTCCCTCACGCGCGCCATGACCGGCCGCGACGTGGCCGAGACGCCGCCCGGGGCGCTGGACCCGTCCGCACCGATTCTGCTGGCAGTGGACAGCCTGACCAAGGCGGGCGCTTTCCGAGACGTCTCCCTCACGCTCCGCAAGGGCGAGGTGCTGGGCGTCGCGGGCCTCTTGGGCTCCGGCCGGACGTCGCTGGCCAAGGCCCTGTTCGGTCTTGCCACGCCCGACCTGGGGAGCGTGATGCTCGATGGCGAGCCGGTTCCCCTGGGCGATCCGATCGCCGCCTCGGCCGCCGGTATCGGCTACGTCCCCGAGGACCGGCTGACCGAAGGCCTGTTCTTGGAGCAAAGCATCGCTCGCAACATCGCCGTGGGTCGCTTCGACGATCACGCGTCCGGCGGCGTGCTGAACCTGAAGGCTCTGTGGGGCGAGGCGGCGGACTGGCTCAAGCGCCTGTCGGTGAAGGCTCCGGACCCGCAGGCGCCGGTGCGGTCCTTGTCTGGTGGCAATCAACAGCGCGTCGTCCTGGCCCGCTGGATGGCGCGGCAACCGCGCGTGCTGATCCTGAATGGGCCGTCGGTGGGGGTCGACGTCGGCTCCAAGGCGGAGATCCATGGGATCATCGCTGACCTCGCCGCGCGGGGCCTGGGGGTCATCGTGATCTCCGACGACCTGCCGGAACTGCTGGGCACCTGTCACCGCATCCTGGTGATGAAGGCCGGTGTGATCACGGACGAGGTGCGGGGAGGTGCGGGCGTGACCGAAGACGATTTGAGCCACAGGTTGGCGTCGTGATTAGGTCGACCTCTGTAGGATGGGGTTCTACCCCATCGTCCACGGTTGCAAGGCGCGCGCCATGAAATCCTTCGACTGGACCCGCAACGAAGTCCTGGTCTTCGGCGTCATCCTGGCCTTCTGCGCCCTGGCGGCCGCCTCCGACCCGAACTTCCTGTCGATCCCCACGCTGACGGACCTGATGCGCAATTCCATCGTGTTGGGCATCTTCGCCGTGGGCGCCATGGTGGTCCTCGTCTCCGGCGGGATCGACGTCAGCTTCACCGCCGTGGCCGCTTTCGCCATGTATGCGACCACCGTGCTTCTGCGCGACGTGGCGCCCGAGATGGGCTGGCCCGTGGCCTTTCTGGTGGCCATCGCCATCGGCGCCGCGCTGGGCGCGTTCAACGGGGTGTTCATCGCGCTCTTCGGCCTGCCGACCCTGATCGTGACGCTCGGCACGCTCAGCCTGTTCCGGGGCGCGCTGCTCACTTTCATCGGCACCGCCCAGATTTCCAACCTTCCCTCCGGGATGCGCGATTTCAGCCGCTGGATGATGATCCGGGGGACCGATGCCGACGGGAATTTCTATTCGCTCCATTGGGCCTTCGCCTTCCTGGTGGTCGTCGTCATCCTGACCTGGTTCATCCTGAACCGCACCATGCTGGGCCGGGCCATCTATGCCATCGGCGGCGCGCCCGAGAGCGCGCGGCGCATCGGTATCGACGTCAAGCGGACCCAGATGTTCATCTACATCTATGTCGGCGCGCTCGCGGGGCTCGCGGGCATCATGCACGGCTCGCTCGCCCGCATCTCGAACCCGCAAGACCTGGTGGGCCTGGAACTCAGCGTCATCGCCGCCGTCGTCCTGGGAGGCGCGCGCCTGACCGGCGGGGTCGGCACCCTGACGGGCACACTGCTGGGCGTCGCGCTCATCGTGCTGGTCCGCAACTCGCTCATCGTCATCGGCGTGCCCAGCGTCTGGCAATCCGTCGTCATCGGCGCCCTGATCCTGCTGGGCACGGGTCTGCCGGCCTACCAGGCGCTGCGCGCCCAGAGGCGGGCCGCATGACCTGGCTGCGCACCCCCGAAGGCCGCTTGGGCGTGATCGCCGTGGCGGTCTTCATCCTGATGGCGATGGTCAACCCGGAGCGGTTTCTGTCGGTTCAGAATCTCACCTCCATGGCCTTCCAATTCCCGGAATTCGCCATCCTGGCCCTGGCCGTCGCCGTCGCCATGCTGACCGGCGGCATCGACCTGAGCGTCGTCGGCACCGCCAACCTCTCCGCCGTGATCGCCGCGACGGTCATGGCGAACTACACCGGCGGGGGGGACGGTGTTGGCATCGTCATCGCGGCCTCCGCCCTGGCCCTGGTCGTGGGCCTGATCGCGGGGCTCTTCAACGGGGTGCTCGTGGCCACCTTCGGCCTGCCGCCGATCCTGGCGACGCTGGGCACGGGCCTGATCTACACGGGCTTTGCCCTGGTCATCACGGGCGGCCCCGCCGTCCTGGGCCTGCCGCCCGCCGCCGCCTGGATCGGCAATTCGACACTCTTCGGCGTGCCCACGCCGCTGATCGTCTTCGCCCTGCTCGCCGCCGGCATCGGCTGGCTGATGATGCGCACGTCCTTCGGCCTCAAGACCCGTATGTTCGGCGCCAACCCCCTGGCCGCGAGATACGCCGCCATGGATACCGGCGCGGTCCTCCTCAAGCTCTACGCCCTCTGCGGCACGCTCTCGGCGGTGGCGGGCCTGATCGTCATGTCGCGCGCCAATTCGGCCAAGGCGGATTACGGCTCCAGCTACCTGCTGCTCGCCGTCCTCATCGCCGTCCTCGGGGGCGTGAACCCCTATGGCGGCTACGGCCGGATCATCGGCGTGGTCTTGGCGGTGCTGTCCATGCAGTTCCTCAGTTCCGGCCTGAATCTCATGGGCGTCACCAATTTCGCGCGCGAGATGATCTGGGGCGCGCTGCTGATCGCCGTCATGCTCATCAACACCCTCGCCTCACGGAGGACGTCATGAAGAAAATCCTCAACGACCCCGAAGCCTATGTCGATGAAATGCTCGACGGCCTCTGCGCCGCGCATCCGCAGTTCTACCGCCTGGTGGGCGACGACAAGCGCGCCGTGGCCCGCGCCACGCCGGGCGCGAAGGGCAAGGTGGGCATCGTATCCGGCGGCGGGTCGGGGCACCTGCCGGTCTTCACTGGCTACGTGGGGCCCGGATTGCTAGATGCCTGCGCCATCGGAGACGTGTTCAACTCGCCCACCACGGATCAGATGGCAGATGCGATCCGCGCGGCCGATCAAGGCGGCGGGGTGCTGCGGCTCTACGGGAATTACGGCGGCGACGTCATGAATTTCGACATGGCGGGCGACCTGGTCGAGATGGACGACATCACCTGCACCACCGTCCTGCTGGCCGACGACGTGGCCTCCGCCCCACCCGAGGAGGCCGGGAAGCGGCGGGGCGTGGCGGGCATGGTCTATGCCTTCAAGATGGCGGGCGCGGCGGCCGAGGCGGGGCTGGACCTCGACGGTGTCACTCGTGTGGCCCAGAAGACCGCCGATGCCTGCCGGTCGGTAGGTGCGGCTTTGTCGTCCTGCACGGTTCCGCAAGCCGGCAAGCCCACCTTCGACATCGCCGAGGACGAGATGGAGATGGGCATGGGCATCCATGGCGAGCCCGGTGTCTGGCGCGACAAGCTGAAACCGGCCGACGAGATCGCCGAGGAGATGATGGACCGCCTGCTGGCCGATATGCCGGTCGGGTCGGGGGATCGGGTGTCGGTCCTGGTGAATTCGCTGGGGGCCACGCCGCCGGAGGAACTCTACATCCTCTACCGCATCGTGAAGCGGCGGCTTGAGGGGGCGGGCGCCGAGATCGTCATGCCCTTGGTCGGGCACTACGCGACGTCGATGGAGATGGCGGGCGTGTCCTTCACGCTCTGCAAGCTGGACGCGGAACTGGAGGGCTACCTCAAGGCCCCTTGCGACTGTGCCTTCTGGACCGTCACATGATCACCGTCGCCGACCTGCGCGTGGCCGCGACGCGCCTGCGCGATGCCATGGAGATCGAGGCCGAGGCCCTGAACGAGATCGACGGCGCGCTGGGCGACGGCGATCTGGGCGTCACCATGCGGCGGGGCGCCCGGGCTGTGGCGGAGCGGGCGGCGGACATGCCCGACGACGATTTCGGCAAGGCGCTGATGGTGGCGGCGCAGGCGTTTACCAAGACGTCGGCCTCGTCCTATGGGACGCTGATCGCCACGGGCCTGATGGCGGCGGCGAAGGAGACGAAGGGCCAAGCGGGGATCGAACCGGCCACGCTGTCGGGTTTGGTCGCGGCCGCCCGCGACAAGATGATGGAACGGGGCAAGGCGACGTTGGGCCAGAAGACGGTGCTAGATTCGCTCGACGCCATGGCCCGGGCGCTGGATGGGGCCGACGACCCGGCCGGGGCGGCCGTCCAAGCGGCCGAGGACGCGCAGATCGCCTTCCGCGACAAGCCGGCCCAAGTCGGCCGGGCCCGCATCTTCGCCGAGAAGTCGGTGGGGATGGACGATCCCGGGATGCTGGCTATGACGAAAATCGTGAAGGCGGTCACGGGCCGCTAGCCCACCGCCGGCCGACCGGAGGTGGATTGCGCGTCGACACGCGATCAACCCGGCTCAGTCGTAGCCCTCCAGACCATCGACGCGCTGACCTCGATGCAGCGCCCAATCCGCGTCGGAGAAGCGCGGCTTTGCGAACTGGTTCTGGTGCCAGTAGGGATAGATCAGCGGCGGCCGGGACACCGCGTCGAGCGCATCCACCTCGTCGTCGGTCAGCGTCAGGTCCGAAGCTCCCAAAGTCTCCTCGAACTGCGCTTCCGTCCGGCCGCCCACGACGAGCGTCGCCACGGCCGGGCGTTGCAGAAGCCAGGCCAGCGCCACCTGGGCCACGGGCCGGTCGCCTGCGACCTGCCGCAGGACATCGACGATGTCCCAGAGCCGGTCCCAGTCGCGGACCGGTGGTTCGGTCCAGCCCTTCGCCTGCCGCGACCCGTCGGCGAACCTCTCGCGCCCGTGCTTGCCCGACAGGAGCCCGGCGGCCAGCGGCGACCAGATCATCACGCCGAGACCCTGATCCACCGAGAGCGGCAGCAATTCGTATTCCGCCTCCCGCGCCTCCAGCGTGTAGTGGATCTGCTGGGCCGCGAACCGCTCCAACCCGCCGGTGCCAGAGGCCATCAGGCCCTTCATCACCTGCCAGCCGGACCAGTTGGAACAGCCGAAATACCGGACCTTTCCGTCCTGGACTAAGCGGTCCAGCGCGGCCATCGCCTCTTCCACCGGCGTGCGCCCGTCCCATTCGTGCATCAGGTAGATGTCGATGTGATCGCGCTGCAACTTCTCAAGCGTCCGCTCGCATTCGCGGATCAGGTGCCAGCGGCTGATCCCTTCGTCGTTCGGACCGTCGCCGATCTTCATGCGTGCCTTGGAGCAGATCAGGACATCGGGGTCCCGATCCTTCATCACGTCGCCGACGATTCGCTCCGACAAGCCGAGGGAATACATGTTCGCGGTGTCGATTAGGTTAACGCCGCGGTCGAGACATGTATCGACCAGTCGGGCCGCTTCGGCCCTGTCCTGGGCGCCCACCATCCCGAAATCGCCCTGGCCGCCGAAGGTGAAGGTCCCCATCGACAGCGCGGAAACCCGCAGGCCGGTCCGGCCGAGATATCTGTATTCCATGACGTCTCCTCCCCTCCTTATGGTCGCGTGCTGGACGCGCTCTTGCAATGGCGCGCGCCGCATCCGATGGAAGGCAAACCCAATCGGAGAGAAATGATGTCCAGCCGCGACCGCCCCCTGCTCGCCGTCCTGATCGACGCCGACAACATCCCGGCCAAGCACGCGCGCGCGGTGATGAAAGAGATCACCGGATTGGGCGAGCCGGGCTTGCGCCGGGTCTATGGGGATTGGTCGTCGGGGCAGCTAAGGGGTTGGTCCGACAAGGTTCTGGAGTTGGGTCTGGTCGCCCATCAGGAGACGGCGAACACCAAGGGCAAGAATGCCAGCGATATCGGCCTGGTGATCGACGCCATGGATATCCTGCATTCGGGTCGGTTCGACGCCTTCGTGCTGGTGTCGTCGGATAGCGACTTCACGCGCTTGGCCAGCCGTATCCGCGAGCAGGGGTTGGACGTGATCGGGATCGGGGAAGGCAAGGCGCCGGAGAGCCTGCGGAACGTCTGCAACCGGTTCATCTTGATCGAGAACCTGCTGGACGAGGCGACCGAGCCCGAGGCGAAGTCGGCAAAGAGGAAGCCGACGGATGCGCTGCCGCTGATCCTTCGCGCCATGGAGCGGATGAACCAGGATGACGATTGGTATTCCATGGGAGCGCTGGGATCGCAGATCATGGCGGAGATGCCTGATTTCGACACGCGGACATACGGGAAGCGGAAGTTGAGTGATTTGGTGGGCGAAATCAAGCGCTTGGAGACGAAGATGCAGGGGACGCAGCTGATGGTGCGGCGCCGGGATTGAGGGGGCACCCCCCGTACACCCGGCGTACACCCCCCGTGCGACCGCGCGTACGCACGGTTTTGGTGATGGAATGTTAAGAGTTCCAGTGTTGTGCCGGTGGAAAGGGTGGGAGCGAGGGGTCTCCCCCTCGCGCTCCCCGGTGTGCATAAACATACCATTTGATCCTGAAACATAGCATTTGATCCCGGAAGAGCTTGGATGAAGGCGGGAGTGCCCGGATGGGATTTCCGCTGTTCAGCGTCGATGGCGGGCCATGTTCCGGGTCCACCACTTATGGATGGCAGTCTTACCGAGACGCCGGTCGGGTGGAAAGGCGGCGGCGGCATCGAGCTTGGGGAATGACATCGTGTCGATGCGGGCGAAGATGAAGGCGCGGAGGTCCGGGTCGGTGTCGATCTTGGACGGGTAGCCGGGGCGGTGCTGACGGAGGTGATCCGCGGCGCAGGTCGGCGGCCTCGGGCGGGACTTGGAAGGTCCCTTCGAACGCTGCTTCGAACCTGCCTTCGAACGGTCTTCGATTGCGGCTTCGATGGCGTCGGCGGCCGCGCGGAGGTGCCGGCCGGCGGTGGTCAGGGGATCGTCGTGCTGCGTCACCGTGTCCGGGCCTTCTGGCGCCAGCGGCGGGCGGTGCGTTCGGTCACGCGCAGGTGGCGGGCGACCTGGCGGGTGGTCGCGCCGTTGGCCGTCAGGACCGCTGCGATCCAAGTGTTGGCGAGGGGCACGTCGACGGACAGGGCGGCGGATCGGGCGGAGAGGGCGCGGATCGCGTCGGCGCCGATCAGGCGTTCCAATCGGCTCCGACCACTCGGGTGGGGTGGCAGGTAAACCTCCGTACCGCCGAAATGCAGGAGGAATTGGACGGTGCCCGCAATTCCGAGGATTTCGACAAAGTCCGCCAATTGCGAGGGGACGGAAATGCCGCTCGCCAATTCCTCGTCTATTTCAATCGGGTCTCGCATGGGATTGCGGATATCCTCGAATTGAATGGGCGGCAGATCATCCGCGCCCACCGGCAGAAGAGGGACCGGCGGGCGCGGGGGCCGTCCGGGTCGGGGATACCCCCGGACGGCGGACGCGCGGGCGACATGCGACACCCGCGCGCCGGGGCTCAGTCGGCCAGCTTGGCGGGGTCGATCCCGAGCTGGCGGCAGAGGGCGACTTCGCTGGCGCCTTGCGCGCCACGGTCGCCATCGAACTGCGGCGGTTGGCCCGACATGTGACTGGGCTTGGCCAGGTAGGCGAAGGCCGGGCCCGCGCCTTGAAGGACGGCGTCGAAGCTGGCCTCGTCCTGACGGCAGAGCGCCACGGCCCAGTCGCGCATGCCCGGCGTGATATGGCCGTCGCGGAGGGCGGCGCCGACCTTGGTCTGGACGCGCTCTTCGGCGAGGGTCGCGGTCTGGGCGCTGCGCCCGGCCATGGCCTCGTGGAAGACCTCGATGGGGACGGTGCGGGCGGGGTCGGGCTGGACGCTGGCCATGGCCGTGCCGTCCATGCCACCGACGGGCGCCTTATCCGGCGCATCGGCCGCACCATCCATGAGCATCTGTATGGCGGCCAGGGTGTCGTCGGCCGTGGCGGCGTCGGGCAGGCCCAACAGGTCGACCAAGGCGGTCCTGAGGTCGGCGGGATCGGTCATCGGGGTCTCCTGACTGGCGAGGGCGGTGAGGGGCAGCGCGGGATCGTGGACCAGGCCCGCGCCCTTGATCGCAAGGACGCGGCCGTCGCGGGCGATGCGCAGCGCGGGCGAGAGGAACCGGAAGCCCTTGGTGGCCGGCAGCTCGGCCGCTGGGGCGGTCCAGTCGACGCGGCCGAGGATCCGTGCGCCTTCGCGGCGGATTGCCTTCATCCATCCGGCGGCGGGCACCGGCCCGGCATATCCGGCCGGCGGCTTGTCGGTCTGGTGGTGATCGTCGACGGGCAGGTCGATGCCGCCCGCC